>JAJZCZ010000019.1 GCA_021828805.1 Nitrospirota bacterium
ATGATACTCTTATCGGACTTATTTTCCAAAACTATAATGAATCCATAACCTCGGCCCCATCCACTTTCCCGATGGAATCCCCCCCCGAAATATCATTCCCCCAAAAGCGTATCCTGCTCCCTCCTCTCATAGCCCCAAGCCCCCAGATTCATCTGCATAAAGAACAAAAGTGTTTATTGCTCCCTGTACCATACCCCTCACCATTGCTGGATAACAAAGATAATCAACCGTAAGTTTTCCCCGATTTAGGAAGATGCACGGATTGTTCGCTCCGTTTCCAACCCTCCACAAATCGGGGAGGACCATGGCATTCACTCCGATTGACCGGAGCAAAACGACTGTAATAAAGAGAAAAGGGAAATAATGGACAGAAAATGGGCAGGGGATCAGTTCGTGCGGCTGCCGGATCGATACGCAACAAAGCACGCCAAGCTCTACTTTTCATAAAAGCTCTAGGTCATTCCAGGGAATGCTTTCGGCTGCCTTTATGTCTCGATCGGGTCGAATCCGATCAGTGCCTGAACAAGCCCTTCAACTCTCTCCAGCGCCCAGAGGTGCCCTCCGGAAACACCCAGCCCCTTGAGAAGATGCAGCTCCCGGAGGCGTCCAGGGGGATCCAGCGTATCCAGAACCTCTCTCCCAAGGGAGGGGAGAAGACTCCAGTCGGGAAGAGCTTCTTTCACAAGCGCACTCACGATCCGCTCTGTCCAGCGGGGAATTGCCGGGTCCTCCCGACCCCGCGCCATCTCCTTGGGGTTCAGGGAAATTATTCCCGAAACCAGGAGAAGGATTTTTTCACGCTTCTTCGAGGTCAGCGACCTGATGGCCTCGCCAAGACGGACGGCCTGAAGTACTCCCGAGAGTGACTGGGAGACTGGAAGAACCGGCGTGGTACCCTCGGGAAGAAGAAAGAAAAGGGGGACAGAGATGGCATGGTCGACGCCATGGATTCCGGGAGCGGCTGCCAGCCCGTTGGACTTGGCCTGAAGGATCAGCCGGCTCCCCAGCTCCGGAGCTCCTGGCGGATCATACTGGTAGTGGTGGCCGAATCCGGAGAAATCCCTGGAGGATTGATGCTCCGGGGAGAGATCCATTAATGTGACATGTCGTACCTGCCATCCAGGCGTATAAGCGATCACCGCATCGAACGGTTCCTCCGAGCGGGAAAAAAGATCCTGCCGGAACCGGGTAAAAGCGCCGATCATCTCTCGTCCGCTGCCCTGGCTCCAGGAAGAAAGAAGGTCCGGACTGTGAGGGGCCATGACTGGCCAGATGCGCGTCATGTTTCGTCATCCGAATCAAAGGGGCGACCGTCGGGGTGTGCAAGACGCACAACCTGTCGATCCTTGGGCCAATCGATGGAGCCTCGTCCGTCAACCGGAGGCGCGATGGCCAAGGATAGAGGAGAAGATTCTGAAAGGGTTTCTCCCCGGTGAAGTCGCGTAAAACTACGCGTCAGGTCTCCCCGGTTCCGGGTCAGAAGCCGGATCCGCCACCAGGTTTTCCCGTCACAAAAATCTCCGAAAAAGAGGCCTTTTTCCTTGTGGAGAGGGGAGACAAGGCGAAGGGAGGGTGGAGCAGGCGTGCCCTCCCGGCCAAAGAGAAGATAGGTCATCTTGAGGGCATCCTTTACATGGCCGACTGATCTGGCCGTTTTCAGAAGAAACTCAGAAAAATCAGCCGGGCGATCTTCATGGCACCAGTCTCCGGGATCCTCCAGCGCCGGACAGGACGAGGTCCGTCCACCCGGACAGGGCGCAAGCAGTGAGAGGGGACTATGCCTTGACAGCAAGGAGTCCCCCAGCGTGAGCAGCGTGCGGGAGGCCCGTCTGTCCGCCGGTTCAACCAGAAGCAACAGGCCTCCCGGAGTCAGAAAAGTTGAGATCTCCTGCAGGAGATCCGCAAATTCTTCCACGCTGTTTTCATTTTCAGCGAGGCAGTTTGCCATCGTAACGATATCAAAGGAGCCAGGAAGAAAGGGGCGCGCATCCGGAAGGACTGCCTGCGAAAAGGTAAGGGAGAGGCGGGAGTGTTCTCCCTCTCTCGCCGCATCAGACAAGGCTTCCCGGGAGCGGTCCACAAGATGAAGGGATAAAGAAAGAGAAGGGAGCGAGAGGAGGGCGTCCGCCACTCCCAGGGCAAACTCTCCGGTTCCCGATCCCAAGTCGAGCATCCGTAGCGGGGATTTCAAAAACAGGGAGGGGGCTCCCCGCCTGAGGATTTCATATCCGAGCGACTCCCCTTTGGAGCGACTCACCTCCCCATAGTAGGCCCCATAAGCCTCCCGGCTTTCAGCGCGATCCATGTAGGAGGGGTCGGCCGCTCTTTCTGCAAAGCTCCGGGACAGTTTTGTCACCTCGGCAGCAAGAGGGTCTTTGGCGGGAATCTTTCTGTTTTTCACGATCCTCTGCTAAAATTAAGGTTCTCAACATGGTGCATGGCCATGAAGGCTGAAACGGCGGACTGCAACGACGTGCTCTGAAGGCAGGTCCATCGATTATCGCAGGATCGCACTCTATGGAAAGGTTCTCATGAAATACCAGGCTCCGCGCGGCGTCAAGGATCTTCTTCCACCGGAATCGGAAGCCTTCCGAAGGCTTGAAGACGAGATCCGGGAGACCTTCACCCTGTCGGGCTTCCGGGAGGTCCGGCTTCCGATCTTCGAGTCGGCCGCCCTTTTCACCCGATCGATCGGAGAATCAACCGATATCGTGGAAAAGGAGATGTACCTCTTTGAGGGAAAGGGCGGAGAAAAGCTGGCGCTTCGCCCTGAAGGCACAGCCTCTCTTTTGAGGGCGGCGATCGAACACCGTCTTGCCGAGCCAGGGCGCACTTCCCGGCTTTTCTACCAGGGAGCGATGTTCCGGCACGAACGTCCCCAGGCAGGACGTCTCCGGCAGTTCCACCAAGCCGGGGCAGAGGTCCTCGGTCCCAACGATCCCGATACCGATGCCGACCTGATTGCCACCGTCAGTCGCTATGCCCAAAGGACTGGGATCCCGGGATCGCGGCTCCTTCTCAACAGCATGGGATGTGAGGCCTGTCGTCCCGAATACCGGAAGCAGCTGGTGGCCTACCTTGAAGCGAGAAAGAGCAACCTGTGCGAAACCTGCATACGCCGGATTGGCACTAATCCACTTCGCGTTCTCGACTGCAAGGTCGAAGGCTGCCAGAAGACACTCAACGCCGCTCCGGCTATCACCAGTTTTCTCTGCCCGGCCTCCCGGGAGCACTTCGAACGGGTCTGCCAGGCGCTCAACGAGGGAGAAATCCCTTATATCCTCTCCCCCCGTCTGGTCCGGGGACTCGATTACTATACAGAGACGGCCTTCGAATGGGTCTCTGATGCCCTGGGAGCCCAGTCAACATGGGCCGCCGGCGGCCGCTACAACGGCCTCGTCAGCTCCCTGGGGGGCCCTGACGTTCCGGGGGTAGGCCTTGCCATCGGCATCGAACGGCTCTATCTTCTGAGGGAGCAAGCCGGGACACTCCCCCTTTCCGCCGAGCCTCCCGTCACCATCGCACTCCATCCTCTTGATGACGACAGCCGGGCATATATCCGCACAATACTGACCACCTTGCGCGCAGAGGGAATATCCTGCGTTGGACTCTTTGGAGCCAATAGACTCAAGAAGGCCTTCGTTTCAGCGGAGCGTGAAGGAGCCCGCTTCATCGGGCTTGCCGGAGAAAATGAGCGGGGAAACGGAACAATCACAATCAAGGATCTCAAGACAGGGGCACAGAAGACCGTTCCCGCTGGATCATCCGCAGAGCTTATCTCCCTGCTTCGGTCAGAAATTCCTGCAGATTCCGCCCGCTAACGCCGGGCGGAGTCTCCCTTCCCGCAAGTTTCTACCCCTGCGAACGGCTGGGAACATAGACTGCCGCATTCTGTCGAAACTGTCCCGGTCCGGGGGTAAAGGTCTTCACCTCCACACGAAAGTTGTGGAGACCCGGGGTAAGAACTCCCGAAGCTCCCACCGTCATGACAACCTTCCGGTGTTCCCCCGGCGGCACAGACACCTTCGTCTGCCCGAAACTAACCGTCGAAGACGGCAGCCCCTCCTGTCCGAGAACAAACTTCTCTGAATGCGGTGTCTTATTATAAAGCCCCACCTCAAACTGGTCGAAGCGCCCGGGAACCTGACTGAAGGTAACCCGATAGGGAGAGTAAGTCACAATCCCGTAAACAAAAAGGGCAAAAGGAATCAGACTAAAGACCGTCGCAGCCACAAATCGTACGGTGCCCGGAGACAGCCGTCTCCCCTTCGTTGTTCCGTCACTTGCCACATAGACCCCATTTTTATGGAAGGTCAGGAGTGAAGAACGTCCATGCTTTCCCATATAGTCTTCGCAGACAACAACACATTCCCCGCAGTTAATGCAGCGGGAATAGTTCTTCGTATCCCTTGGGTCAATATCGATAAAGCAGGACTTGACGCAGAGGTTGCATCCGGTGCACTCACCTCTGCGGCTATGGTCAAAGGCAACCTTGAGTGTATCGTCGGTCTTGAACATGTGCTGCCATAAAGGGTAGGGACATACCCACTTGCACCAGTAGTGGCGGACGAGAAGAAGGTTCAGGAACATCACCCCGCCGATACCCAGCACCAGCCAGTAGGCCGTATGGTTTGCTCCGGTGAGAAGGTCGTGGAAGAGGGTCCGGGGAGGAATCACATAGGCGGTAATAATGACCGAAACAGCCAGGGAAAAGAGGGTCACCCCCCCCACAAAGATCGTCCACTGACCGGTCTTCTTAAGAAGACCTACCTTTTTTGGACGAGCTCCGGAGAGCGAGACCTCCCCGAATCCGGGGCCAAGCTCTGCCGAACCAAAGGCAAACTTTGCCAATGCGTTCGTCCACTCAGAAAAGGTGTTCTGAATGCAGGTCCAGCCACAGTAGACCATTCCGAGAACGGCATAGACGGCGGTCATGGCCGAAATCACAAAGATCCAGAAAGGAAGGATGAGAAAGAAATCGCTCCACCAAACCTGGTAGCCCAGAATAACGAAACGACCGGTGGCGAGATCTATATGGAAAAGCCCCGTAAAAGGAAGGGCGATAAGAAGGACGATGAAAGATACCTGGACGATAGTCCGGAACTGGGTGACCCGAAGCCCGCCAAGCGTTGTCTGCTTGCCGATCTTCGGCATCGGGATCAGTGGCTGAGTCTGCTCCATTGGAAGAGATGCCCCTCTGAGTTATAGGGTGACGGTACTACTCTTCCCCTTCTTCGTCAGTGTGTCCCGAACGACCCTGAGCCCCTCCGATCGGTCCCATTGCCTGCCCATGTCCCGGTTTCTCCAGTTCCCGCTTAAAGTACCAGGAGATCCCGAGATAGAGAAAAACAGGGACGAGAATACACAACAGGAAAAACAGATAGGCGAACCAGGGGAGACCCAGTGTGACGTGGACATATCGGGGAAGATAGGCCCATGCCGGAGCCGGCACAAAGATGGCCCCACCTCCCCATAGTGAACCTAGCAGAAGGGGTTTGTAAAGGAACTGCTTCGAATGCCCTCCAGCCCTATGGGTAGAGGTCTCCCTCCTTCGTGCCACCTAGGAGCGACCTTCGCCAGCCGCCATTGGGTTGGCAAGCCCCACGAAGTTTTCTTCGCGTTCGTTTTCGGGAAGCTTTTTACGGCCTTTTGCCACCTGAACCGTCATGTAGATATTGTAGGCAAAGATAATGTTCGCAAGAAGGACGAAGAGGCCGAAGATTCCGACCATCTCCATGTATGGCGCCTCGACCGGCTTGATGTCCGCGACATTGCCGTGAAGAAGAATCATTCCTCCCTTGTAACCGGCAATGCAAAAAGCCAGCACCATCCCAACCAGACTGATGTTATGCATCCAGAAGTGAATCCGGAGAAGACGATAGCTGTAAAGCGGACCGGCATAGATCTTGGGAACGATAAAGTACATCGACCCGAAGATCGCCATCTCGACCCATCCCAGCAGGTTGATATGGGTATGCCCAAGGACGATCAGGTCTGACGGGCCTCCAGCCCCCGCCTGGACAAAGTTCCTGAATGTCTCGACCCCTCCCATCACCGCCCCCCAGGAGAAGCCGATGATCGCATAGAGAAGACATGCATAGTAGAACTTCATGATGTAATCCTTGATCCGTTCGTCTCGTGTCACTTTTCTCTCCCGTCCTTTTCTGAAACCTGACTGTTTCCTCTCACCGCCACATGTTACTTGACAGCATCCCTGCAGAGCCGGAAGCCAAAGAAGTCAGAGGCATAGACCGGCCAGGTAGGATTCCTCGCAGTCACGCGAGCACTGTATTGATCACTCTTCCATGACCCACCTCTGAGGACGTAATAGCTCTTGCCAGCCACGGGATGAAGCCCTCCGGTCGGATCCACCCGATAAGCATAGAAACGGGCCTTGTTCGCCGTGCTTCCAGGATAGGGCTGATAAGGAGAATTCGTCCACTCGAAAACGTTCCCGGCCATATCCAGAACCCCATAAGGACTGGCCCCCATCGGATAACGGTTGACTGGAGAGGTATCCCCCACCGTGTAGTTGGCGTTAGCCCTCCGGGGATCCCACTCATTACCCCAGGGCCACATTCGCTTGTCCTCTCCCCGTGCGGCCTTTTCCCACTCATCCTCCGTACAGAGACGGGCCCGTCGGAACCGGGCATAATCCCGGGCATTCTCCAGAGAGACAAAGGTCACAGGAAAATCCCCTCTCCCCTGAGGATAGGAATTATTTTTCCAGTTCGCAGGGGGAAGGTAGTGAAGTTTGTCCACAAACTCCTTGTACTCACGATTGGTCACAAGGTGTTTTTCAATGAGATAAGGAGGGAGGTAAACCTTGTGGATGGGCTTTTCATCGAAATTCGCATAGTTGTCTTCCGCGCCCATCCAGAAAGGGCCCGCAGGGATAATGACATACCCCTCAGGAACTTTATACCCTGAGGCATCGACATGGATCTGGGAGGTCGGAGCCAGGTCCTTGCCTTCTGCGAGCTTTTTGGAGGCATCTCCCTGGATTTTGGCATTCTTTGAACCAGGCAAGGCCTCTGTGAGGACCCCGCCCATCGGGCGGAACTCGCCCGGCTGGGCGCCATGCTTCCGGATGGAGGCCGTAGAAAGGCGGACAATCCGATTTGAGGCCAGCCCCACCACATGGACGGCTCCTGCGATGAGAATCAGCAAGACAATCGTAATGGAAATAGCTTTCCATGGAAGCTGCCAGGGGGACATCTCCACCGGAGCAAGGTCATCGTCATCGGAAGTCGTGATCTTTTTTGAAGGAGATTCTTCTTCCGCAGAGGCGTGGCTTTCCCCCTGCCCGTGGCTCTGGTTCTGATCATCCATCCTGACTAGATCCTTTCTTTTGCCGGTGTCGGAGCTCTTTCAATGACTGACTTGTTGTCGCGGGACCAGACGGTGGCGAAGACATTCCAGACAAATGTCCAATGGCCAATGCCCATAAAAAGGGCTGACAGCACAAAGCCGATACGGTGATAGGGCTGATAAACGGCGCGGGCCAGAGGATAGACAATCCCCTGGGCAAGCATCCTGTCTCCCTCGAGGATCCCGAATGTCAGCAGGACTGAATAAAATCCCAGCACACCTGCCACCATAAAAAAGAAGCTCATCTCACCGAGAAACGGACTCCAGATTTTTTTTCCTGAAAGGCGGGGAAGGAGGTAGTAAACCATGGCCATCACCACGGAAACCACTCCGCCAATCAGGTTGATGTGCGCATGGGCCAAGGGATCGACCAGATGACCAGCCTGTCCTGTCATGTGGATCCAATGACGGATTCGGGGGGTCGACTGCAGAAATCCCTGCATTGTTCCCACAAACAGGCAAAAAACACCGAAAAGAATGAATCTCAACCCCAGCCGATCGGTGGAACTGCTGGGAGATCCGGAGAGTGGTTCGTCGTTCATTCGCACCTCTAGGTGAAGGGTCAGGAAATCCGTTCCGGGCCCCGCGTCTTCGGGGTAGGAGCCGGCGTTCCGCGGGCACTTCTCCTGCGTCGGAGGACCTCTCCTACATATCCTCCGAGGAAGGAGACCTCTGGAACCGTAATGAAAAAGATCATCATGAAAGGGGCAACGGGAATTCCAACGGCCATCTCCGAAGGGTGGTAAACCTCAGCGAGATAGGCTGAGAGGAGATAAGCCATGGGAGGTATGGGGCCGAGAAACTTTCCGAAGGGCCCCGTGATGTACCCTGTAACAAAAGATACGGCAAGGGGAGCCAAAAGGTAAGAAAAAAGGATTCCCGCCCCGAAAATATGATGAAAGGCCCCGTTAGTGAGTCCGAGAAGGCGGTCTCCCACATAAAACATCAGGAGCCCGGCCACGACACCCAATACGGCATCACGCCGGTTCAGTTTTTTTTTCATTACAGGATTCCCCTCCTAAACACCAAATTCAGTGGGGCTTGGATACCGGTGTATGGTCGGAGTTTTGCTCATGAGGAGGTGTTTTGGCGTCACCGTCCTCCTCATTGAAGATGATGTATTTGATATTTTCGTCAAACTGTCCATTTTTGTAGGACCAGTAGATCCCGAAAACAATAATCACAAGAGAAACCAGTCCCGTTGCCGTCCACAGATAGGCAACAATTCCCTCTGGAAGCTTCATTTTATTCTCCTTGCGGGGCCGGGGAGATATCCTCTCCCGAACCTCTCGCTATTTGGGGGGTTTCGGATAGTTTGGTGAGCCGGGAAGAGACTTCAGGCTCATCAGGAGATCAACAAGCTCGTCCTTTTCTTTGGGCGAAATCTTGTCAAACGTCGGGGCAAACTTTCCACTATGAGCCGTTCCGGGGACAAGGGAGCCTGGGTCGTTAAAGTACGCGTGAATCCATGCCGCCGTTCTCCGGGTTCCCTCCCCATCCATATCCGGCCCATCGTAATCGCCTTCACCATAGACAACATGACAGTCCCGGCAGGAGTATTTCTCAAAGACTTCGTACCCGGCTGCCGACTTCTTGCTGAAAAGATAGACATCATTGGTTGTCCAGAATGTCAGAATATGCATACGGGCAAGCACATAAAGAACCATTGCCGACAGAACCATCAATCCAGCCAGCAGGAAAACGACTTTTTCTCCGGTTTTCATTGAGACTATACCAGGATTCTTAAAAGGAGCTGGATGACGGCAAAGGAGATCACGCTAATGATTCCGACAAAACTCATCGCGATAATCACCTGTTCTCCGCGTTTGAGCTTTTTAAACGGGCCGATAATATAGCGGGACATGATCGTAAAGGTAATCACCGAAGCGGAGAGAAAAGTAAAGATGACGACTGACACTGACATTTTAATGGACATAAACACCTCTAGGACCGATTGTACACCCCGCGCTATCGGGCCTGCAACAGGAAAACAAAAAAGGCGGGTTCCTTAAGGAATCCGCCTTTTTATGTATGCATTATACAGAAGAAAAAAGTCCTGACTTCCAGAGATCGTATGACGAGCCCTTACTCGGGCTTCACGTCATCGATAAAGAAGGAGTAGATCAGTGATCCAAAAAGCATGGTCAAAGCTATGGACCAGAATACGATAGGACTATTGACATTCCACAAAGGAATCACCTCCCTTTGGATTGTGATTATTTAGAAAGCTAAGGAAGCTCCGCTCCCTATGACCAATGTATGGTCAGAAGGTTAGAAGTCGCGGGCAACTTCCGTTCTTTTCATCAGAAGACCGACCCAGGTGAAAAAGATCGACACATAGCAAGAGTTCACCACATAACCCTGATCCCACCAAGGACGGGCAAGATTGGGAGAGGTGTGGGCCTTCAGCACAGGCTGTCCCTGAACGATCCAGTAATGCAGATTACCAGGCAACTGAGGACGGGCTCCGAAAAGCGGGAAGGTCAGGAGCTCAGCCGTCACCACCACCATAACGAGAAGGAGGATGATGATGCCAGGAATGTTGTTCGTTCCTTCGAGCATTCCATCGAAGCGATGATTAAGAAGCTCTTCCGTATCGGCCATTACGGCACTCCTTTCATATCGATTAAGTCACCCCATCATAGAACCGGGGAAGACATGCAAGAGCTGATCATTCAAAGGAGAGGGTCCCTCCCGGATGGGGTGAACCCTCTGCATTCAGTTGTCTGCTACTTGAGGCTCATCATGTAGTCAGCCAGAGCATTCAGGTCCCGCTTGGAGAGGTAGCTGAAAGACGGCATCTGTGACATGGGCTGAACCGCACGGGGATTGGCGTGGTGGACAAGATGCCATCCCTTGATAGGAAGACGTGAACCCACGTGCAGAAGATCTGGAGCCTTTCTGTCCGATCCGAACACGGTGGGAGATTCACCCACGAAGTCGGAAACCCGAGGAGGAGCACCGAAGTACTGCCAGTCCTGAGTCTGCTCGGGAAGAAGGGTATGGCACCACCAGCATCCTTCGCGAACAAAGATCACCTTTCCCTTACCGATCATCGTCGGACGATTTTCTCCGGTCATGAAGGGATCCTCAATCGTGAATCCGCTCTCTGGACCGTAGTCTTTTGCCTTCTGAATGGCCGTGGCAGAAGGGGGAACCTTGCTCATCTGCATGGCGGGGAACAAAATTGTAATAGACATTGTTACAGCAAAAATTGTTCCGGTCATCATCACGCCGAACTTGTACTCGCGAAATGCCATCTCGCACTCCTTAAAAAACTTGAGTTTTAATCTGCTCCACACATTGAGTCAGGGAGCAATCAGGGACAGGCAGAACCCGGCCCCTCAGACAGGGGTTTCGGAGAATTCCCCCGCCATCGTGGAAGGCGTTTTACTTCTTGCGAGACGGATCGAATTTCGCACGACCTCCGACTCCCGACATACACACCAAAAGGAGAACAATACTCCCGATTGCGGAAGCCGTACCCATGGCAGCCGCAAAAGATGCCACACCTTCACTGGCTCCTCCCGGAGTCATCCCGCAGCAAAAGTTAAGCTGAGAAGGAAGAACGTGGGTCGGATCACCAGGATTCGACAGATCCTTCAACTGCTGGGGAGTAAGACTTGTGATCGCATTCAACATCCACATACCACCACCTCCTTAAAGGGTTGGAAATGAAACCAGGAATCTCCAGAGACTTACCAATTCTCCCGTTTGCGGTGGTAGGCATAGGAGTAAAGACCAATCAGTGCACCGGTGATGGTCGTCAGGACCATAACCCAGAAGATCCAAACATAAGATTCGCGCCAAGTTTCGAACCGGTGGGCACCGAACCATGCCTGAAGGCAGAAGCCAACCACAGATCCGCTTCCGACAGCAGAAAAAGCTGCATTGAGCCAGTAGCCGACGATCCCTTTTTGACCGCTTTGAGCCACGACAGACCCCCTTTTAAGAAAAATAAAGGAAAGATGCCAAATCCGAATCACTCCTTAATACGGAGCGTACAGACCTTAATTTTGAGGGCATTACACAACCGAAGAATACGCTCAGGAGATTTGCTTGTCAAGCCTCTTTTTCCCCTTCTCAAAATCGTGGAACGTATTTTCTGGTGTCCCCGGTTTTCCTAGGGTATCATATTCCCCATGAACGAAAATAATTCTCCCTCCTCCCCCTTTTCTTCGGAAGCTGGCCACCTCCCTGCAGGGCTTCGCATTCGCGACGTCGTTCTGGGCATGAATGATGGTATGGTCACTCTCACCAGCTTTCTTGGTGGACTTTCGGGGAGCCCGCTTTCCCATACGTCAATCATTTACTCTGCCCTCATGACTGCCCTTGCCGGAAGTCTCTCGATGGGAGCCGGAGCCTTTCTTGCCGCAAGGAGCCAGAATGACCTCATCCGGCGAGAAATTGAACGGGAGCGATGGGAGATAGCCAATGTTCCGGAACTGGAAAAGAAGGAAGTATATGAACTCTTTCTCTCCTTTGGACTCCCCCCCGAGGAGTCCACTCTTGTCACCGAGCGTATCGTCGCCGACCCGGCGGTGTGGCACCGGTTCATGGTAAGAGAAGAGCTGGGGATCCACGAAGAGGCGATTGAAGCCCCGGCCAGGAGCGCGGCACTCCTTGCCATCTCATTTCTGGCAGGAGCCATCCCACCTCTCCTCCCCTACTTCTTTTTTCCCCGAGCTTACGAGGCCTTTACTGCCGCCCTTGCCCTCTCCCTGCTCTCACTGGCGGTGACGGGCTCCCTCAAATCCCGACTGGCTGGTGAACCGTCATTTAAGGGAGCTGGCGAGATGGTTTTTCTGGGAGGAGCCGCCGCTGCGGCAGGACTTTTCCTCGGAGAGATCCTTCCCCGATTCTTTCACCTTTCCTAACCCTAATTTCTTGCGCAAATTCAGGACTCAACCGCCAGTCTTATGGTAAAATGGCCGAGTCAGTCCATACTAACGTCTGTCCTCAGCCATGACGACTCTTGCTCAAGCGACTATTAGATCAGGCACACCTCCTCAAGGAGTGATCATTCTCATGTCATCCCTCACTCATTCGGTCTATGCCCCCGCCTCTGTCGGCAACATCGGTCCCGGATTTGACACCTTAGGAATGGCGGTGACGGGCATGGGGGATACGCTGTCTGCATCCCTCGATTCCTCCCTTTCTCAGGACGTGATCGAACGAATTACCGGGGAATGGACCTCCCTCCCCTCCGACCCTCGAGAAAACACGGCCAGTATCGCTCTTCGGATCATGCTGGACCTTGCAGGAGAACGTCGCCCATTCCGTCTGATCCTTGAAAAAGGTGTTCCGGGTTCGGGGCTGGGATCCTCCGCTGCATCGGCGGTCGGTGGAGCCTATCTCGGCAATCTTCTTGCCGGAGACATTTTTTCCTCCAAGGACATCCTTGATGCGGCGCTTTCTGCCGAAGCCGGCGTCAGTGGAGGCGTTTTTCTCGACAATATCTCGGCCTGTCTCTTCGGAGGAGTGACCGTCAGCCATGGAGAGAGCCGGACGGCACTCCCTGCCGGATTCATTGAAGGGATTCACCTTGTCTTTGTCGTCCCGAGACAAACACTCAAGACATCCGAATCCCGCAGGATCCTCCCGGATCTCGTTTCCAGGAACCATGCGATCGGAGCCCTGTCAAATACAGCAGGCATTCTCCTTGCCCTGCTTCGCAACGATCCGGAACTTTTCTGCCAGCGCGTTGCGGACCCCCTGATCCAGCCCTATCGCAAAAAACTCATTCCCGGGTTCGACGCCCTCCGGAATGCGGCAATGGATGCCGGAGCCGGAGGATTTGCGATATCGGGAGCAGGCTCGACAACCGTGGCACTGACTCACCGGCCTGAACGCATTGAACCAATCATTTCCTCCCTCAAAACAGCTCTCTCCATCGAGTCCATCGAGGCCTCTGTCATCACCTCCTCCATCGACCCCAAAGGAGTTCGTCGTGCAAATTCCTGATCCTGTTTATTCCATCGGCAAGTCTTATGACGAAAACTACCGGGAAGGCCCTGTTTTCAACGGACGCATTCCTGCCGCTATCCCCAGTGACTCTCCAGTCTCATTTCTTGGTATTTCCGCAAATAGCCGGCTTGGAATTCCCGCGGGTCCCCTTCTCAACTCGGAATGGATCAGCTTTTATGCCCGCATGGGATTTGATCTTCTTGTCTACAAAACAGTTCGAACACACCCCCACCCTTCGTACCCTGCACCCAACTGTCTCTATGTCTCGGTCAACGGTGATCTTACTCCCGAGAGCCTTGTAACCCCACTGATAGGAATTCCGGGAATGGAGCCGGCTTCGATGCGGGAGATTACCATCACCAACTCCTTCGGAATGCCGAGCCAGGATCCTTCAATCTGGCAAAAAGACGTGGAACTGGCGCGCTCAATGATTGGGAAGGGGCAGGTGCTGATTGTCAGTGTTGTAGGAACGGAGAGAGAGGGAGAGTCGATCGCAGACAACTTCACCCGGGCGGCCAAGATGGCGGTTGAAGCCGGGGCGATGGCCATCGAAATGAACTTTTCCTGCCCCAACGTCAAGGGAACGGAGGGGCAGATCTTTCAGGATCCCTCCGCGGCAGGGGACATTGCCCGAAAGGTTCGGAAAGGAATTGGAACGAAGATTCCCCTGATCGCCAAGGTCGGATATATCGGGAGCAGTCAGGCGGCAGCTGACCTTGTCACCGCCATCGGCCCTTCCCTTAACGGAATCGCCGCCATCAACACACTTTCAGCAACGATCATCAATCCGGAAGGCCGTCCCGCCCTTCCTGGCCCCGGGCGGGAAAAATCAGGAGTCTGCGGGAACGGTATAAGAAAGGCCGCATTGGAAGTAGTCAGCCGGCTGGCCAAGGAGGTCGGGAAAAAGAAGCTTCCTCTTTCCCTGATTGCGGTGGGAGGCATCATGACAGTTGAGGACATTGACCTGGCCCTTTCCTCGGGGGCGGACTTTGCCATGTCAGCAACCGGAGCAATGTGGGATCCGTTCCTCGCCTATCATATGAAGCAGCAAAACCTTAGAGCGGGGCGCCGCTAGTCTCCCGCTTTTCCCGGTCCCTTCTCCCTGGAGAGGCGGGAAAAGTATTCCTCGACCTCCTGCCGGTAGCTCCGGTAGGGGTCCAGCATATAGAGAATCTCACCTTCATCCACCTGGACACCAAACCACTGGATGATGTAATCGAAAATTTGTGGATTATCAAGAATTTTTCGGATTGCCAGCGATCGCCCTTGGGCACGCGTTCCAACGGGGCCGTCGCGAAGAGCCTGACGAATCGCAGAGGGCGAGACCAGACGTCTGTGGACGCCCTCTTCTTCCAGAGGGTAGAAAAGACCCGTGGCCGGATTCGTGTCGTGGTAGGCGAGATCAAGGCTTTCCATCCACGGATCCTCCCAGCCGACCCCGGCCTCCCGCGAAAAATCATTGAGTAGTACCAGCTTTTGAGCCCAGTCAACACGATCTGCCACAAGCGCCGGATCCTTCTTCGACAGATCGGCGAGCATCTCCCGCCAACTGTCAAGAACCCAGTCTGTATCGTCGCTCTCCCCGCGAAAAGCCTTTTCCGCCGCCTCGTAAAACTGCTCTTGGATCTCCACCGCTCCGATCGTTTTTCCGTCACTGAGCTCCACGACCCATTCCATTGACAGGTCATGTGATAGCCCCCTCACTGTTGCCACCGGGTCAGCCAGGGAGATTTGGGGGGACTCTCCCCGCTCAATGAGCCCTAGAACCAGTCTGGTCGTCCCTACCTTAAGCCCCAGGGCAAACTGGGACATGTTCGAGTCTCCGAGGAGGAGATGAATTCTCCGGAACTGCAAGGGGTCAGCCAGAGGTTCATCGCGGGTATTCACGATGGACCGGTTCATCTGCACCCACTGATAGAAGGTGTTGACGACATAGTCCGCCCGCTGGGAAATCTGGTAGGAAACTGCTGGGGATTCCCCGGGGAAGGGGAGGATCACATCATTGACGTAGGAAGCGCCAACACGGCCAGCACCAGCAAAGATTTGCCGGGTCGCCAGAAATACGACAAGAGGATCGAGACCACGCTCATTAAAGGGAAAGCTGCGGGGGACAGAGTAGTTTTCGTGGGAACCAAAGGTCGCAAGGGTCTGATGATCAATATTGTTCTTAATAAAGGAGACCTCTCCGGAAAGCCCTAGCTCCTCAAGGGCTTCGGTCAGGAGAAGGTCCCCGGCCCTGTCCATCGCAACCAGATCAAGAATCGCTCCGCACTCGGGTGCCGCATACTCCACATGGCCCATGTCCACATAAAGACGGCCACCATTACGCAGGAATCCCCCGTTCCCGGGAGGTTCATCATAGGCTCTCTGATGGAGGTCGATAAGACCGGAGCCTTTCTTTCGGAAAAGGTGGTCCCTCACCTTTCTAAACAGCTCCTCCTGACGAATCATGGAGGCACCCTTCACCTCCGGATCCCGGATAAGAAGGCCAAACTCCGTTTCGATACCGCAGAGGAACTTCACCGGAACCAGCCCGGGTCTGCCGGGATTCTCCGGACCCTCCCGGGATCACGACGATCGAGAAGAACTCCCTCCCAAACCCTTTCAGAAAAAAGTTTTTTCGCGCATTCCGCCGTCTTGGTACCATCTACGAGATTGCCTGACTCGTCTTGTCCCAGCTCCTCCGGGGAATAGATGGTTTCAAAAAGAACACGCCCCATCACAGGAAGCGCCGTCGAAAGAGTCGCTGGATGAGAAGCAAGTCGCTCACCCAAAAGCTGCACAGTTTTCTCCCGTGACTCGTCATCAGCCCCCAGAACCGCATGGGAAGCCGAACGAAAGATATTCCCATCGTAGGAAACCTGGATCAGAAGGTCTTGGGAAGGGGCCGTCGCCACCTCGGCGAGCAGTACATTCAAAATGACGGGTGGAACGGCAATGTCCTCAAAGGCTCCCTTGAGACGGGGCGCCAGGCCAAACAAAGCCAGACGTTCGACAGTCACGTCGGATGGTGATCGCTGAAACCCCTCCACATGAGCCATGGACAGAAGATGTCCCCGAACCGACTCAAGATCGGCCGGATGTCCAACGCCGGCAAGGGCCATACGGTCATAGAGCTCGAAAATTTTAGGCGTTTGCCGATGGAATGTCGCCAGAATGATTCCTTCGACGATAGAGACGGCGAGAACGGGCGTCACCCTGTCTAACTGGGCCGAGATGTATTCCCGTCGTTGGTGAATGGCATCGATCCAGCGGTAAGGCTCATCGAACACGCATCACCTCACTTCTGTAAAGAGCTGAGATCTGCTCATCAGACACCGTTTCCAGGGCTTGAGGGGTCAGGATGCGAACAACCGGATAGACCGGATCCTGCCCGCCGACACCACCCGTAGCGGAGTCAAAGTAGGAGGCGGTTTCAAGAAGCCGCAAGGAAAGCAGCAAAGCCTCCTCCCGGGTCAGAGACCGAAGGTTCTTGTCTCCCCAGCGGTCCAGGAACCGGAGAATTCCCTGCACTTCAGGAGATCCGGATCCCCCCACGGAAAATTCGACTCCTTCAAAATGGGCGCCCAAAATGTCATAGAAATAAATCCGGACCGCATCACCATCCCGTGCAATAAAGAGGGGGGCGACAGCTCCGATTCCCTCAACCGCCATGGGAAGGTTATCCTTCAAGAGCTGGGCGAGGATCCGAAGTTTTCCCTCCAGAGAAATTTCCGCCAGCTGGCTCCTCCGGTAGAACTTCAGGGAATGATCCAGGATTCTTCCCATTTCAAGCGCCATGGCCGGAGATCCGGAAATCGCGAGTAAGGCGGAGCTGTCAATCTCAAGGATCTTGTCCACTCTGTTCGACATAATCCGGTTGGAGGCAGTGGCGCGTCGATCGCCCGCCACAAGGACGCCTTCACTAAAGTGAAAGGCCAGAATTGTCGTCCCATGGACCGCACCCGACAGAGCAGCCCTCCCTGACTCTGAGTTGAGGGAAGGAAATGGCTCCGGCAAATACCCGCGGAGAAGGTCGGGAAGGTATCCCGGACGGGGCGCAGGGAGTCCTCCTCCCGACATGTACAGACGATCAAATGGGTTCAAGGGCTATTCTCCCGTTCTCTGACGATATCGTTCTGACTGTTTGGGATCGACCTTCTTCATACGGTCGATCATCCGGTCACGGATCGGCTTGGGATCAAGGTTTTTAGGAGCGGGAGCATCCGGCCCGCCTCCCTTCCGCGTGGGAAGGGGAACACGATCCTGATCCTCAAGACCCAAGGCCCCATGGATTCGACCTTCACTCACGCCAGCTCCGGCAGTTCTATTAGCTCCTGTCATTTTTTTCTCCTTTTTCCTCCAAGGCGCGGACGATGGGATCCAATCCTGACGGATCCTCAAGGGCCAAAACACTCTCGACAACCCGGACAACATCTTCCTCGCCGGCATCGAGACAAGGGGGCAAATCAACGGTTCTCCCCCCAGCAAAGACAATTCGCTCCCACCCTGCCTCCTGAATCTGCTCACCAAAACGAGCCAGGATGGCCGCCCGGACCGGGGCCCGACCACGCCCGGGTGGGCAGGTCACGGCGCGGGAAACCTCCTCCGGGTGGGTCAGTCTCCTGATGCGGCCATCCTCCTCCAGAGGCCAGAAAAGGCCTTCCTGGGGATCGATATCATGGTAAGCCAGGTCAAGGCTCTGCAATCCCGCGTCTCCTGGGGAAAGTCCCATCTCCTGTGCCGCCCATTCGAGAAGTTCGGACTTGGCCACCCAGTCAACCCTGTCAACAAGACGGTGAGGATCGGATGTGTAGTCCAGGAGGGCCTTATCCCACTCCGCAACGACCCAGCGATCCTCCTCTCCCATCACGAAAGGATCCACCCTTTCCCGATAGAGGGAGAGCACCTCTTCAGCCGTTATCGTTCGCCCATCCCGGCACCTTAGCGGAACGCGGCCATCTTTGGCACGGGAAACCTGCCGGATCGCCCGGACGGGATCTTCGAGTTCGACGATGGACTCTGGCCGGGCGTAAAGGGCTCCTAGCACCAGCCGGGTCATTCCTACCTTCATCGCCGTCTGCCATTCGGACATGTTTGCATCCCCGATGATCAGATGGAGGCGCCGATAGCGCGCTCTGTCGGCATGGGGCTCATCCCGGCTGTTTACAAGAGGACGACGCTGCATGGTATCGACCCCGGTCCGAACCTCCATGAAGTCGGCCCTCTGAGAGATCTGGTAGCCGCTGCTCAGGAAACCGTCCTCCCCTTCCTGTCCGACCTTTCCCGCCCCGGTGAGGATAATTCGTGCCACAAGGAACGCGGTGAGTCCCCGGACAATCTCGTCAAAAGACATTTCTCGGGGTAACAGATAATTCTCGTGACACCCGTAGCTGTGTCCATGGAAGTCGGTATTGTTGCGGTAGAGACCGAGAGCTCCCGGGCAACCAAGAGATGCTTCGCGTAGCCGGATGGCCTCCCGGAGGATGTCCGTCCCTGCCCGGTCAAAGACAACAATTTCCCGAACCGACAGACATTCAGGGGTCGAGTATTCAGGATGTGTGTGGTCATTGTAAAAGCGGGCGCCGTTTTTCAGAATCCGGTCACTTTTTGATTCCCGGAAGGAGAATCCTCTCTGCAGGTCAGAGCGAACAAAGGCCTCTTCCTCCTCATCCTGGGCCAGGCGCTCCACCCTGCCTCCCCGGGCATCAGCGCGGGGATCCTCTTCCTCATAGGACCAGGTTCCGAAGGATGTCTCTCTGAAAGACCGGACCAGCTCCATCGACTCGACGACCGGATCAGACTCATCCACATCCCGGCGGATGATGCCGAACTCTGTTTCGATTCCGCAAAGAATCTTCGATGGCAAGAAATCCCGGCGACGCCCGTCTCCCGACAATACCATCCCGGCTTATTCGATTGCCCGGGGGATCCGGGATCCGGGCGAGAGCGTCCGAATGCGCCGCACGTCCACAACATCATGGGTATCGATGTCGAGAAGACCCATCCAGTCAACGGCCACATCCGGGGGAGGAAGAATATCCCCTTCCTCATACTCACTGTCGAATGCCCACAGAAGATCGTCGAGCGTCACACCACCACCCTTCTCCTCTTCGATCTCACGGAGAAGTGCCTTTTCCTTGGCTCTCTGAACAATGGACCCCAGAATAGCCCCGCTCGACAAATCAGATCGATAGACCGGGGTTCTCGCCCCGGAGCGCCGAAGGACCTCAAAGACAATATTGGCCTCGGAGCGCTCAAAGAGACGATCCCGAAAGGCTCGGAGAAGCGATTCTTTTCCTCCGGCAGAAGCATCGACCGGAACAGACTCACCCAGATGGATGGACAGGATCTCCATGGCGGCATCAAAGGATGGACGGACTACCTTGATCTTCCGGTCGATCCTGCCAGGTCGCAAGATTGCCGGGTCGATCATCTCCGGACGGTTGGTCGCAAGGATAACCATCTCGAAGCCTCCCGGCCCCTCAAGTCCATCGAGAAGGGCGCAAAACATCGGAACGATCGTGTTGTGGATATTAAAGCCCCGACCGCTCCGGCGAGTCCCAAGAATCGCTTCGGCCTCATCAATAAAGAGAACCGGAAAATCCCCGCCGGCGCGAATCTTCTCTCCTTCCTCAAAGAGCTCCCGAACAATCCGCTCGGACTCCCCCAGCCACATGTTGAGAATTTCAGGTCCCTTAATATGAAAGAAAACACCCTTGAGATCCTTCCCCTTTTTCTGGGAGAGCCTCTGGGCAATTTCACGGGCCGTGGCTTTTCCGATCAGCGTCTTTCCGCAGCCGGGAGGACCATAGAGAAGAAAGCCGCGGGGAGAGCGGAAGTCATAGCGGGCATAGGACTCTGGGTAAAGGAGAGGGTTGAGAATCGCCTTCTTGATCTCCGCAATGGCCTCTTTCTGGCCTCCAATTGATTCCCAGCCCATCCGGGGAACCTCTGAGAGAAGATATCCCTCCTCTCTCTTTCGCACCTTCTCGACGATAACCCGTGAGGTGCTGTCAAGACGCACGAGATCTCCGGCCGACAGAGTCTGTCCCTCCAGAGCCTCGGAACGGTCGAGGACAGTTCCCAACTGGCTATCGGGCCGATCGGATCCAACCTCAACCCGTCCGTCTGGAATCTCCCTGGACACACGCACAACAGGTCCAGAAATATCCGGACCCAGGGCTCCCAGCACTGAGAGTGCCTCGTTGAGGCGGACACGATCTCCCTTTCGTAGTGTGGTGATATCAACCCTGGGATCGATGGAGGCCTGATAGTCTCCTCCTCCGACAGAAATCCAGGCCAATCCATCATCGGTCCTGCCGAGACAGGTCCCGATCCGGAAGGCCGGTTTGGTCACTTTCTCCAGAACCTCGGAAAGCCGGGCCGACTCAACGGAAAGCTTCTGCCATTCATTCTCGAATTCAAGCAGTCGCTTTTTGAGGCGATATGTCAGGCGAAAATTTTCTTCTTGCCCGTCAAGGTTGCGAAGCAGGGTCTCCAGACCCTCAAGGATTTCTTCAAAGGGGCCTGCGCCAGCTCCTGGGACTGCCCCTCCTCCCGAGGATTGTCCGGAAGTTGAAGGATCCTTGCGGATGAGTGGATCATTTTTATCCATAGTAAAACGGTCCTCGTCTTATATTCCCAACGGACTCGAAAAGGGTAAGGAGCGCCCTTCAGAATATCCGCAAGGAGTACAGGGGTTGAGTTTCCAGTCGAAGAGCCTGGTAGAGCTTTAAAAATATTAAGGAGCTGACCACTGGAGGTCGGAAAAACACAACGATCTCCGAAAGATATCCCCTTCCTCCAGAAAAGAGCTGCAAAAAGATAAAGATTGGGAAGCAGGGATTCCATCACCTACTCTCATCCTAAAGCCCGATAGCTCTGAGGTCAATGATGGGCGCGTCCGCTGTAACTCAGACGTTCTGAAGAATATGCTCCTCAGGGATCGACCTCTCTTTCAGGACGGCGATCGTCTCTTCCACCATTTCCTTCATCCCGCAGACATAGGCAACGGTTTGGGGCAAGGGGTGGCCTTCGGCCCGGAGAATATGCTGAACAAAGCCCGAGTGGCGATCCCAACGAGTATCAGGTAAGGTCACAGTGAGAACCACATCGACCCCCATACCACTCCAAGAGGCAAGATCTTCTCCAAAGTAAAGATGATTGGGAGTCATTGTTCCGAAGTATAAGGCGATCCGTCCAAATTCGTTACGGCGACGCAGGGCCTCAAGAAGGGTAGAGCGAAGAGGTGCAATGGCCGTACCAACCCCTACAAAAAAAAGGTTGCGGCTCTTATGGGGATCCAGGGGGAACCCGTTTCCCAGGGGACCTTCGAAAGAAACGGACTCTCCGCCAGTCAAGGAAAAAAGCTTCTCAGAGACACCCTTTCCCCGTTTCACCAGGATCTCAAGATAGCCCTTTTCATACGGCGGTGACGCGATGGCAAAATACGAACCCTTTTCACCTTCCCAGAGAAGCTTGAGAAACTGTCCCTGAACAAAGTCCACCGGCCCCGCCTCCGGTACCAGCCGGAACAGCTTCACGTCCTCTGCAAAAGAGTCGATTTTATTCACCCGTGCCGTCATCACCTGTACCATTTTGATCTGTTCTCCTTCGTTGTAGATGTCTTCACCCGTCTTGCAGGCGTGAACACTTTCGCCTATCTTAGATTGTAATGAGAAACCCTCCAGACACATTCACCCTGAGCGACTGAGGATGCCATGCCGCAACCAGAACTCATCCGGACCATCTATACGATCCGCACCGACGACCCGACTCGGGCTGCCAACCTGATTGCCCGAGAAATGAGCCTGGGGGTCAAAAAGACCTCTTACGAAACCGCTCAGACGGATCGCTTTGCCGCCCGTCCCACTATCCTGAAGTCCGGGAAGAACAAAGTGACGGTTGAGATCATGGTTCCTTCCCAGCGCATCGCCTCCGCCTACGGGCTCGTGCTCTCTATCGCCGGAGAGATCAGCTGCCTTAACATCCTCAAGTCGATCGAGCTCACGGACTTTCATCCCCCGGATTCCCTGCTCTCAAGGTTCCCTGGACCCCAGTTTGGCGCCGCGGGCATTGCCAAAAAAAGAAAGGACCCGAAGCGTCCTCTCTTTATCACCGTTCTGAAACCCTCTCAAGGACTCTCGCCGGCAGAATACTCCCATATTGCCTATGAAAGCCTCGTGGGAGGGATGGATGTTGTCAAAAGTGATGAACTCCTCCAAGAGCCTTCGGAGGATTATATCAGACGTCTGAAGGCCACTGTCGAGGCCGCCCGCCGGGCCGAAGAAGAAACGGGCGAACCCAAGTGGGTCATGATGCACACAGTGGACAGGCCTTCTTCCATGGTGGAACGTTATCTTGCCGGAGGCCGGGCCGGAGCGGGCATTGCCATGCTGAGTCCGGCAGCTTCGGGGTTCCCGATGCTCGAGGAACTTGCCCGTCATGCCGTTGTCCCCATCATGGCCCATATGGCCACATCCGACTGGCTCTGGCAGCCACACGGGATGTCGGTCCGGGCCTGGGCACGCTTCATGAGGATTTCAGGGGCGGACCTTATTCTCTATCCAGCCCTGTCGGGAACCCTCAAAGCCAAAAAGAAGCTCATGGCGGACGTCTTTGATATCTGCCGGGAACCCATGTCCTCAATGAAGAGCTCTCTCATCGCCGTTGGCGGAGGGATGCATGCGGGAACACTGGGCATTCACGCTGACATGCTCGGACCTGACTTTGCCTATCTTTGCGGGGGAGGGGTTTGCGGCCATCCCGATGGAGCGAGGTCCGGAGGACAGTCGATACGACAGTCGTGGGAAGCATGGTCCCAGAAAATCCCCCTTGAAAAATACCGGAAGGGACACAAGGCTCTCGATCGGGCGCTGACAGCCTTTGCCACTTACGTCTGAAGGTCGTGGCAATGGAGGATCTCGCCTCTTCGCTCCGGTCCTCGCCCGATCAGAAGCGCAATAGAGAGAGCCGCCACACCGGCCACCCCTACAAGAGCCAAATCGAGCCTCCCCCCCAAATTCCTGGCTACATGGGACTGTAGGGGGGCATTGGCTGCCGCCAGGAGGTTTCCCGTCTGATAGACCACCCCCGGAAAGGTCCCTCTTAGAGCCGGCGGAGAGATTTCATTGAGATAGGCCGGAATCACCCCCCAGGCCCCCTGTACCGCGCATTGCATGAGGAACGCCCCGACAGCGATGGATCCGATCGATCCTGCGAATCCCCAGAAAGGCAAGACCGCCATGGCAGCTATAGCTGCGTAAAGGATTGCACGTCTCCGCCCTATGCGCTCCGACACCGCCCCGAGAAAAATTCCTCCAAGAACCGCTCCAATATTATAAAAAACCGCAATTCCCCCGACCTCTCTTGGCGTGAGGCCCCGCATCGTTTCGAGAAGAGTGGGATAAAGATCCTGGGTCCCGTGGCCCAGAAAGTTGAAGGCCGTCATGAGCAGGATGGCAAAGAGACCCGTTCGCCAGGACTGCCGGAGAATGCCTTCCTTGGACGGGGCAACAGATTCTCTCTTATCTGAAAATGCCGCTGATTCAGGAACCTGCCTGCGCACAAGAAAGACGATAAAAGCTGGCAAAATTCCCAGCATCAGCAGGCCTCTCCAGCCGGCGAGCGGATAGATCCACGCGTAGGCGAGAGCCGCCAGGAGATATCCAAAAGGATACCCGGCTTGAAGAATCCCCGAGACAACTCCCCGGCACCCCGGAGGAATGCTCTCCATGACCAGGGAGGCTCCAGCCCCCCACTCCCCCCCCATCGCGACCCCAAACAAGGTTCGAAGGAGAAGAAACGTCCCGATCGATGGAGCGAGTGCCGACAGAAACGCAAAAAAGGGATAGAGGGCCACCACGGCCATAAGAACTGGTTTCCGACCAACCCGATCGGCAAGCCGGCCAAAGATAAGGGCGCCAACCGGGCGGGCAGCCAATGTCAGAAAGAGCGCCAGAGTCACTTCGGTCAACGTTACATGGTACGTCCGGGCCACATCTTTCAAAACAAAGACCAGCAGGAAAAAATCGAAAGCGTCGAGACTCCACCCTAAGAAGGCAGCCCCCACAATGGCCCTCTGCTTTTTTCCCAGTTATCGAATCTCAAAAAAGAGGCCGTTTCCTGATTCATTCAAACGAGTCTCTGTTTTGATATCGCGTCTATCCTGCATGATACCTATCCCCACAATACTCGCTTCAGCCAGCTTTTTGCACAACACTCACTCTACTTTCTTAAATTCAGGCTTCTTTTCAAACTTCGGAGACCGGAATACTCAAAACAACATACATTGCTTCATGCCAGAATTGCGGGGGAGAACTTCCAAGGGGGTCTTTCCAGAAAAGAGAACGGCACCACCCATTACAAGGGATAAAAGAAAAGGCAGGGATATTCTTCATCCCTCCCGCCACAGCATCCATATTTCGTCCGGAGAAGATACGAAAGTCCCGGAGAGATTAAGATCGCAGAGAAAATCCGGACTTGAGCAGGAAGCAAGATCGAGCACTGCCGGCTTTTCCGGAGGGATTACCTGTGAATGAATCCTGGATTTCAGCAGGAGTCAATGTGCAGAGTTTACCCCCGATGGCAGCGATTAAGGTAATGGCAGGACTCTGCATGGATAAGAAGATCGTTTTGAATGGAGGTCAGACAAACAATGGTTCCAGAAGAGTGGGCAATCCTTGATAGAACGACATTACAGACAGAAGCCATGAGGATCACAAGGAGACCTGGTACCGTCGGTACTACTTAGACGGACTTCACACCCTGCCTATCCTGCCCGATTAAACACCGATGGTCGAGAGTCAATCCCCGAAGCGCCCATTCTTTTCTTGAATATGTCACCCAGCGCAGAGACTTCATCCGGGTTAACGATGGCGGGCTGAGAAAGCGCCTCGAATCGTCTTAACAATGCGGGCCGTCCTGGACGTCACAATGGTCAGGAGTCGCTTGAGCAAGTTCCCGGATGTCATCTCCCGCATATTGGCAACGCTCTGCGCCAGCTTGTCAGAAAACTCCCCCATCTCGCGCATCTTTGCCTGAAGCTCCTGTATATTTCCCGTGACGGCATCCAGCTCCTTGTCAATGGAGGAGACCGTTCTGGCAATCTCTTCCACAGCCTTCCGGGTCCGGTCTGACAGCTTCTTGATCTCGTCGGCCACCACCGCGAACCCTCGACCCGCCTCCTTGGCGTGAGCCGCCTCAATGGCCGCATTGATTGAAAGGAGGTTCACCTGGGTGGAAATCTCACGAATTTCTCCACCAATCTTTCCAATGGTTTCCAGAACATTCCGAAAGCTGGCGAGGTTCGCAATCGCCTGATCGGAGGCGGTAATCAATGCGCCTACATCCACCTGCTCCATCTGCCCCAAAAGGATTCCGTTGATCTCCCGCATGTTCCTGTCATGCATGCGATTGACCTCTTCAAGCTGGACAATGTAATTTTGGATAAAGACGATTTCCTTCTGTATATCTCCCAATGCCAGAAGGTCTGTCTGCTCTCCCTCAACAATCTCCATGCCCATTCCTCCAGGTATTCATTCCTGAACGCTGAACGCGCCTACCACTTTATCGCCATCACAAAGAACGACTTTCCAAATGGAACGCGAACAATCCATTAGGTCTGACTCGGGCTCATCACTTCCCGCTCTTCTGCCCTCTCGCCATCGCCGATACTGGGGTTAGCGGCCAGTAAGATTAGTTGAATGACCTGAAATAACTTGTTTTCCAATGGTGCCACATTCGTTTATGGATTCCAAGGGAAGCGAAGCCCTTCTTAAAAAGCTCACAACACTCGGTTATTAGATGTCAAAAAAGCGACTCGTCGTTGATATCTTCTCGGAGAATAGCGGGGGAAACTTGAGACAGGCATTAATGCACTAAGGAGCCCATGGCTAAGTGCTCAGATGTTTTCTTAAAGGTATCCCAGTGGACGGCCTGAATGATCTTCAGCGCTTAGAGTGGCCCTGGATCTCCCATGATCATCTCTATCTCTGCCCGTTTAATCCGCTTGATTTCTTTAACGTGTCCGTGGCACCCATGGTCAGAGACACAGTGAGCAGTGATGCAAGGAACCCTGAAGACCATTCACCACACGGCAAAAAACAAGCAATTTATGGAAGGCGGCAAAAGCATTTTAAAATTTTTTTGTATTTGTACTGGAAGCGTCTTGAATAATGGCTCCCCGGGCAGGGCTCGAACCTGCGACATGGTGATTAACAGTCACCCGCTCTGCCAACTGAGCTACCGGGGATCATGGGAGGGAAATTCAAAGTGAAGCAGTGGCTCTGAGGTACGAGGGACAATCTTATTGGGTCCCGCAAAAAAAATCAATCACCGAGCCGGTATTTTTTCAGCGGGAAAGCTCTCAAAAATCATTAATGAAGTAACGGCTCAAGTTAAGGCCTTGATGGGTATAGCTCGACCCGATCGCGGCTCCATAGGGCAGGTCGGGTCCCCGCTCCATCCTTTCATAGCGCAATTTAAAAACAGGTTGTCCATCGACAATTCGGAAAGGAACATCATGCGGCCGAACCTCCAGAACCCCGCGAGCCCCCTCTCCCGACATTCCAAATCCCGGATCAAAAAAGCCGGCATAATGCGTCCGTATTTCCCCTGCAGCCGCATCAAAGGGAAGCATCTCGGCCGCAAGATCCATGGGAACACGGATCTTGGCGCTCGAGGCAAAAAGATAAAACTTCTCCGGCTCAA
>JAJZCZ010000101.1 GCA_021828805.1 Nitrospirota bacterium
GGGTTGCCATCAACAGAAATCGAACCGGAGGAAATCAGCCTCGGAGTGGATACATCAACACTCCTGGATCTGATCGAAAAAGGGGAGATCTGATCCAAAATCAATCATGGAATTCAGATACCCATTTTCTTTTTGAAGTGGAGAAGATCGGATCGCTCGGGTTCTTTTTGACAGGAGGAACCGCCCTGTCGGCTTTTCATTTGCACCATAGGCTCTCCGAGGATCTTGATCTATTCGTCCGAAGCGATGAGCTTGATTTCGGGGTGGCTCTTCGGGGGCTATCGACAAACTTGGCCAAATTCGGAGATGTCGAAACGGCTCTTGTTTCTAAAAGTTTCCTGAGAATCTTTCTTCACGCTCCGAATGGACAATGGGGCAAGCTGAAAATTGAGTTCGCCCAAGATGTTCCAGCCCGTATCGCTCCTCCGTTGAAGGTCGGGGAAGTGATTGTCGACTCACTGGAGGATATCGCCACAAACAAGATTTCCGCGATCCTGGGACGTGATAAGCCAAGGGATCTCTTTGATCTCTATGCCATTCTTTCAAGAACAAAGCTGACCCTTGAAGATCTCTTCAAAGACGTGATCAGAAAGGACGCTTTTTTTGAACATAAGGAAGCCTTTTACGGGTTCGTAGGAAAGATCCGGAATACTTCAGAATTGTCCCAGGAAGATTTTTTGAGAGATGTTCATCCGGCTCACCCCGAATTGGTGACGACCGTCGCCGATTATCTGAATTTCGAAGTTGACAGGTTTCTCGAAGGAATCGAAACTATTGCGCCCTCTTCAAAGGATCCCGCCCGCTCAAGTTTGAAAGACTCCTCAAGGGATTTCGGCCCGGATTCGGGTTAAGAGGCCGTTGTAAAACACTGAAAATCACGATAAAACGACAATCACTCCCGCCCCGTCTCTCCACACCCTAAATTCATGGACGAATATATCATTCGTTATTGACAAATAGCGTTTTAAAAACTACCATTTCTTATCGCGATGAATCCTGTCTCGTCATGAAGAGGGACGGCCTCGTTCCGAACAAGGACTCTGCGGTCTCCGAGAGGGACGCCGAAGGATCAAAAAAACGCACGGAGACAAAAACGTGATGTTAAGGTCAACGCAGAAAAAGAGGGGTGTTTTTCTCCTTTTTCTCATTTTGATTCTTCCTTTGTCGTCCTGTTCGACGGAGGAGACGCCGAAGACGAATCCGGGAATCGTTTTTCTCAAAAAAAAGAAAAAACACCCGGAAAGAGATGTGGCGGCGTCTCTCCAGCTACTGTCCCGGGCGGCCGACAGAGTCGCCCGCGACTGGGACGAATTTTTGGGATTCCAGCGTCACCTTCCTCCGACGGCCTTGGGGAACTCCCAGGCGGACGTGTCGGGCCATCTGGCCCAGCACTATACGATGAGCTACGTCGGCCCGGTGGACAACTTCCTCCGGGCGATCGGAAAGACGATCCGCTGGAAGAGCGTCGTGATCGGCGTTCCTCCCGCCGCGGTGCCGACGATCGAAATCGATGCGAAAAAAGAGCGGCTCTTCACGATTCTCCGGGACGCGGGAGTTCAGATTTCGCCCCAGGCGTGGATTATTCTTCAGAGGGAAAAGCGCGAGATCGATCTTGTCTACCCTCCCCCGGCCTCTCCTCAAAAAATCGCCGCCCGGGTGAAAAAGTGAAACGTCGTCAGACACTTCTTCTCGCCTTCCTGGCCCTCTTTATATTTCCCTCGGCGAGCTGGGCGGGAGCCTTGTCTCAGGTGACCCCTTCGGCCTCTCTGAAGACGGTGGCGGCCGCTCCCACGAAAAATCAAAAAAAGCGGGATCTCCGGGGAGCCGCCATGCGGTCGGCCGCCATGGCCTACGGCGCTCAAAGCGGGTTTGCCTGGGAGACCACCGTTCGCAACCACTGGCTGCTCCAGCACGCCGCTCTTCTCGATAAGGTCTTTACGTTTCGTCCTTTCATCGACGGAAATCACGTCCTCGTTCCGTCCATCGTCGTCGGTCGCCGGGACTTTTCTCTCGGCGGTCGGCAGCTGGCGGATCGGACGGATATCTCCTATCGGATCCAGCGCCGCGCGCGCATCGTCTCCCTTCCTCCCACCTACCGGTCCTATCTTGTCCTTCCCACGCCGCCTCCGCATCCCATCAACCCGATTCTGTATCCCCGGACGTCCAGGGAAAAAGAAAACTACAAACGCTGGGTGCGGATCGGCTGGTCGCAGGGAACGGCCCTCTCGGACCGGATGTTTCAGATCAACACCCGGAGGCTCGTCCGGGCGCTCGAAGGCCGGATCCGCTTTGACGAGCTGAATGTGTCCGGAGAGATTGAGCGGGAGATCTGGTCGCGATCTCCGGCCATGACCCATCGGACGTCCCGAACGCTCGATGTCGGAACGACGGTTCTTCGCATCACCCGGGACGCCCGTTTCACATCCCGGGCGCGCTGGCAGCCGCTCCGGATCAGAGAAGAGAAATGAGCGCCGGGATCCTCGATCTTTCCGATCCTGTCCGATACGAGCGGAACGATCTCGATCTCTTGCTGGAGAAAATGGCGCGGGCCGGCGCCTCGGATATTCTCCTCGCCTCCGAGTCGCCCGTCCGGGGATTCATCCGGGGGCGATGGGAGACCGTGGGAAGCCGCCCCCTCAAGACCTATGAGCTGGCGGACGTCTTGAACGCCATCGACATGGGAAACTCCTCCTCCCAGGTGGCGGCCGGCGCGGCCAGAAATTTCGCCTACGAGGTGGCGGCGACTCGGGAGTCGCGGATCCGGCTGCGCGTCAACGCGACCGGGACGCGCCGGCTCGGACCGAGAGATCTGAAGATCGTCTTCCGGACGATTCCCGACATTCCTCCGGCGCTCGACTCCATGGATCTTCCTCCCGATCTCCTCGCCTCCCTCCTTCCGAGGGAGGGACTCGTCAATGTGGCGGGGGCGACGGGATGTCACGCGCCTGGAACGAAAATTTTGATGTATGACGGTTCTTTGCAGCGTGTCGAAGATATCGTTGTCGGAGACAAGGTCATGGGACCTGATTCGCCTCCCAGAACTGTTATTGAACTTCACAGAGGCGTTGGCCGCCTGCTCCGGATCGTCCCGATAAAAGGAGAACCTTTCGTTGTCAACGAGGACCACCTACTTGCCCTCTACAGAACGAACAACTATGCCTCAGGAACATGGGAAAAAGAAAAGCGGATAGTCCTCTCCGTGGCCGAATATGAAAAAACAACAAGATGGTTCAAACATTTGCACAAGCTGTACAGGGTTCCGGTCGAATTTGAAGAAAAAGATCTGCCGATCGATCCCTACCTGTTGGGAGTGTTTCTGGGAGACGGTTCCACGGGATTAGCCGAGGAAACCCCTCGAATCTCGAACCCGGATCCGGAAATCCTGGAAAGTTTTCAGGATGGAGTATTGGCGATGACGGGAACCGACCTCCGTGTGACCATCGGAAGCGGGCGAGCGGCAACAGCGACAGGTCGATATTTCTGGATCAGCGGGTCTAAAAAAGGACGACCCGATTCGAATTTCTTTCTTCGGGCACTCCGGTTCATGGGATTGGCCGGATGCCGGTCCGGCGAAAAATTCATCCCTTTTGAATATAAGACCGGATCGATTCATCAACGATTCGAACTATTGGCGGGATTGCTCGATACAGACGGACATCTGCACGGAAATGGATTCGATTATGTGACCAAATCAAAAAAATTGGGGAAAGATGTGGTCTTCTTGGCCAGAAGTCTTGGTTTGGCCGCCTATATGAAGGAATGTGTGAAGTCTTGCCAAGGAAATTTTTCAGGAACGTATTTTCGCATCTCTATTTCCGGCGAAACAGGACGCATTCCCATGCGTGTGAAAAGAAAAATAGCCTTCCGCCGTCAGCAAAAGAAATCGGTTCTTGTTACCGGATTTCAAGTGGAAGAAGCCGGATCCGGACCCTTTTTTGGATTCGAACTGGACGGAGACCATCTTTATCTGACTGCTGATTTCACCGTTCACCACAACAGCGGAAAATCGACGCTTCTGGCGGCGATTCTCCGGGAGAAGCTCGAACGGGGCGGATGTCACATCGCCACCGCCGAGGCCCCGATCGAGTTCGTCTACGACAAAGTGGAGACCCGCCAGACGGGAATCATCTGCCAGAGCGAGATTCCGACCCATCACCCGTCGTTTGGAAAGGCCGTCGAGGAGATGCTCCGGCAGAAGCCCGACGCGATCCTGGTCGGCGAATCGCGAGATACGGAGACGATCGCGAACACGGTCCTGGCCTGCCAGACCGGCCACGCCGCCTATACCACCGTCCACACGAACGGCGTCGGGGAGACCATCGGACGGATGGCGGAGGCCTTTCCCGGGCCGGAGCGCGATGCCGCGGCGATGCGGCTCCTTGCGGCGATGCGGGTCATCATCCATCAGCGGCTTCTTCGCCGGGCGGACGG
>JAJZCZ010000102.1 GCA_021828805.1 Nitrospirota bacterium
CGGACGGGGGGGGGGTGGCTTCCACACTGGTCTCAAGTGGAAGCTGACCCGTCAGTCGCCGGGTGAAGAGAAATATGTCGTTTGCAATGCCGACGAGGGAGATCCCGGAGCCTTCATGGACCGCTCCATCCTTGAAGGAGATCCCCATAGCGTTCTCGAGGGGATGCTTGCCGCGGCTTATTCTATTGGAAATTCAAAAAGGGGCTATATCTATTGTCGGGCCGAATATCCGCTTGCGATCCGAAGGTTACGGAAGGCCATTGATGATGCCCGGGCAAGAAACTTTCTCGGCGATAACATTCTGGGAACATCCTTTTCCTTCGATATCACCATCAAAGAAGGTGCTGGAGCCTATGTCTGCGGAGAGGAAACAGCCTTGCTGGCCTCGCTTATGGGTGAACGCGGAATGCCTTGGCCAAAGCCACCGTTCCCGGCTCAGAAGGGCGTTTGGGGGAAGCCGACTGTTATCAACAATGTCGAGACGCTTGGTAATGTTGGGCATATTATTCTCAACGGAGGCGACTGGTATGCCTCTTACGGATCAGAGAAGACGAAGGGAACCAAGACCTTTGCTTTGACCGGATCCATCAAGAATTCTGGACTGATCGAGGTCCCTGCGGGAACGCCCTTGCGTTCCATTGTCTTTGATATTGGGGGCGGAATGCTGGAAAAGAAGATCCCCTTCAAGGCGGCTCAGCTGGGTGGACCGTCAGGAGGATGCATCCCTTCGACGGGCCTCGACACACCCGTTGATTTTGAAAATGTTATCGCTGCCGGTGCCATCATGGGGTCGGGGGGTATCGTTATCATGGATGAAGCCTCCTGCATCGTTGATACGGCAAAGTTTTTCCTCAAATTTACCCAGGACGAGTCCTGTGGAGAGTGTACCCCCTGCCGCGTCGGGTCAAAAATCATGCTTGAAATCTTGACCCGTATTACGGAAGGAAAGGGTCAGGAAGGAGATCTTGACGAACTGATCCGCCTTTCCATGTACGTCAAGTCGAACTCTTTGTGCGGTCTCGGTGCTGCTGCCCCCAATCCGGTGCTTTCGACGATCCGGTACTTCCGGGAGGAGTTTGAGGCACATATTCGTGACAAGCATTGTCCTGGGACGGTCTGTGCAAACCTGATCAAATATGTGGTGATCGAAGAGGATTGCACGACGTGTGGTCTCTGTGAACCGGTTTGTCCGACAGGCTCCGTGACTTGGGACAAGGGCGAAGTGGCCCATATCAACCTTGAAACCTGTATCCGATGCAAGGCGTGTGTTGATGCTTGCAAGTTCAGGGCGATCATTTAGTGGGTGAGGCTGCTTCCATGGTGAAATTGACTGTCAACGGAAAAGAGGTCGAGGTTCCAACCGGAACAACGATCCTTCATGCTGCCTCTGCTGCAGGGATTTCCATTCCGACCTTCTGTTATAACCCCCGGATGGATCCGGCCGGCTCTTGTCGTATCTGCGCAGTAGAGCTAGAAGATACCAAGCGGACGGTCATGGGTTGTATCACTCAGGTTTCTGAAGGGATGAAGGTCCAGACCGAGTCCTCGAAGGTTCACGAGGCACGGAAGACCAACCTTGAGCTTCTTCTTCTTCACCATCCGCTGGACTGTCCTGTCTGCGACTGTGGTGGCGAATGTCCTCTGCAGAATATGTCTTTCTCTTATGGCGGGGCTGACTCCCGCTTTGAAAGCCATCGTAATGATGAGCCAGAAGACATGAAGAGTGAGGTTCTTGTCTTCAACTCAAATCGCTGCATCTTGTGCGGAAAGTGTGTCCGTATCTGTGATGAGATTCAGGATGTTCATGCAATCGGCTTTATCAATCGGGGTTTTGATACTGTTATTGGCCCCCCTCTTGGGAAGAAGCTTGATTGTGAATTCTGCGGTGACTGCCTCGAGGTTTGTCCGACGGGCGCGATTACGGACCGATTTGTCCGCTATCAGTTCCGCCCATGGCAGATGGAGCGGACTGAAACCACTTGTACATCCTGCAGTTCTGGTTGTCGAATGGTTGTTGATACCGAAAGTGAAGCAATCGTCCGGATATCATCTCGTGAAGGGTTGGGTCCCAATGAAGGCTCGATCTGTGTTGTCGGACGCTTCGGGTACAGTGGTGTTCAAAGTGAGAGCCGTCTCGAGTCGCCTCATGTCAAAAAGGCTCAGCGACTTGTCCCGTCTTCCTGGGCGGAAGTTGTGCCAGAGATTGCAGCCAAACTGACGGCGATTTCTTCAAGAGGAGAGGGTCGAGTCGCTGGCTTGATCTCCTCTCGACTTCCTCTTGAGGATGCCTTCTTATTCCAGAGATTCATGCGTCAGACACTCCAGTCGAACTTTGTTGACACAGAGGCTCGTCAGGGACTCATGAACATGGCGCTTCCGCTGGCCTCGGCCACGGGGTCTCTGCGCCCACTTGTGGACCATGAGGACATTATTGCAGCGGACCTGATCGTTGTTCTGGGCGCGGATCCCGCCGCTGAGTCAAATATTACCGGCTTGGCTATCAAGAAGGCTGTCAGAAAAAATAAGGCCGCCCTCTATCTTCTTCACGGAAGAGATATCAGTATTTCATCGCGGGCCCGTGAAGTAATTCGCCTGGCTCCAGGCTTTGAAGCGGTCTTCCTGCAAACACTTCGTGAAATTCTTTCCACCACATCTGAAGTCCTCTCCCAGGAAGTAAAAGCTCGTCTGGAGAGCTGGGGGGCCAGTTCAGATGCAGTCCTTCGTCTTGTAATGGATATGAGGTCTGCCAAAAGAACGGTGTTCATCACAGGCCGTCGCTTCCATCGATCCAATGCAGGCTTCGAAGCCTCCACAGAACTTATTCGGCTTCTGGCCGAAAGGAACCTCTTGGCATCCCCTGGCAGCGGTCTGTTTGTGCTGCCTGAGTCCGGGAATGATCTCGGCGTTCTGATGATGGGTGCTGCCTCCGAATGGCTGCCCGGCCTTCTCGAAGCAAAGAATGCAGAGCAGCGGTCTGTTTGGGAAAATCACTGGAATTGTAAGCTCCCAAGCGGGGGAGGTGGGCTCCGGGAGATCCTGTCTGGAATCGAAGCCGGAGAGATTCGTGCACTGATCTCTTTTGGCATGGATCCGCTGAGCTTTCTTCCAGATACGGCTAACCTGAGGAAGACTCTTTCCAGGCTTGAGCTTATTGTGGTGGCGGATATGTTTCAGGGACCGCTTGCCGATATGGCCCATTATGTTCTTCCATCCGCAAGTCCATTTGAGCGCTCTGGACATGTTGTCAGTGCTGAAGGCTTTGTCCAGCCTCTGGCGCCCGCAATGGCCCCATGGGGGAATGCACTTTCAGAGGGGGAAATTATTCTCCGCCTGGCGACCCAGATGAGTCGGTCGCTCCCATTTGATGGTCTCGACGCAGTTTCATCGGAGATCTTCCGTGTTTTTCCGGATCTTCGTCCTTCGACACGTAATGCGCCCTACTTTCAGGGAGATACCGGGGAAATCCTTTTATCGATTCCGCGGCAACAGCCTCCGCATAAAGCTGAAAGAGAGTCGGTTACCTCTCGGCTGCCAGCCTTTTTGAAGCAGACGCCTCTTCATCTTTCTAATCCAGTCCCCGGTGATCTCAGCAAAAAAGCTGAGGATACCTTTGTTTTGACACTTTCTAAATCGATTAATCACTCCGGTATTCAGACAACTCTCGACTCTAACCTCATGACCATCGAGGGGGAAGGGCTTCTGAGAGTTCCTCGTCAGTGGGCACGCAAGAAGAAGCTTAAGAAGGGCGCATGCGTTTCTGTTACCACAGCGCATGGCCGCATTTCTCTTCCGATTGATCCCGTGTCAGGTCTGGCCGATGGAGAGGTTCATTTTCCGTACCACTTTGCCGATGCTCGCTTTATGGCACTGTTTCCCGGCAGTCTTAGCTTCAATGCGCATTCCGGCGCGCAGTCCGGACAGATGGTCGAAGTCACCGTAACACCGATCGTCTGACGGAATTCCTTTATTACAAGTCAGTCAATATTTTTTTTCTGCTGAGGGAAGGATGTCTTCCCGAAAAGGAATTTTGTGTGATGAGAGCTTCTGATTTTAGGAGCTAACAGGAAAGGGTAGGGTTTGGCCAACGACCTTATAGGAGCCCTTGTCGTCATGCTGGGCGTTCTTTTCGTAGTGTTGACGATGATTGCATACCTGACGTACCTTGAACGCAAAGTTCTTGGTTTTATGCAGGACAGACTCGGTCCGATGGAGGTTGGACCCTGGGGGCTTCTCCAGCCGCTTGCCGATGGTATCAAGCTGCTGTCGAAGGAAGATATTATTCCGAGCGAAGCCAATCGCGCGATCTTCCGAATCGCTCCTGTAATCTCCCTTGTTCCAGCTATTCTCGCATTTTCAGTCATTCCCTTTGGCCATGATTCCTTTTCTATCCTCGGCTTGACTCTAGATCGGAA
>JAJZCZ010000020.1 GCA_021828805.1 Nitrospirota bacterium
GTCTGTCAAACATACATATAAACTATTGTAAATAATACAAAATATAATATTTGATATTATATTTTTATTATTTAATCAATAATAAAAACATAAGATTTAAAATTCTCTTTTGTGGTACAGGAAAATATTTTTATTATCATTATAGACACAGGCAAGGTCATGATTTCCGTGACGCATGTCACCAGAAAGCTTTCCCCGGAAAAGACTCTAAGGGCGCGAGCCGAAGGATCCAAACGAGGAAAAGTGGCGGGACAGACGGCCCTCGAGGCCGGAAGAGCGGGCGGGAAAGCGACGGACCATCGCAAGAAAGCACGCGGGAGTGGACCAGATGACGAGTCCTTTTTTCGCCCGGGTGGCCGCGGTATAGAGGAGGCGGCGGGTGAGCAGGGGATGCTCTTCGCCTCCCAGGAGAAGGCAGACCCGGTCAAATTCTGAGCCCTGGCTCTTATGCACGGTCATCACAAAAGCTGACTCCCAGGGAGGGGCCATCCGCAGAGGGAGGACAAGGGGCTCCGGCCGGCGGCTCCCTGAAAAGGCCAGATGCCCCCCGGTAAAGAGCCCCAGATCTCCGTTCATGAGGCCGGTGTCGTAGCTGTTCTGAAGAACCATGGCCGGCGCCCGGAAGCCTCCCGATCCCAGACGGCGGGCGAAGACCCGCTCCATGTGGCGGCTGGCCCGGACGGCCCCCATCGCTCCATCCCGGAAAGGGGAGAGCGCCATGAAGTCGCCCAGATGCTCCAGCGCCCTGCTGTCGGAAGGAGCCGAGGCCAGCGCGGAAAACCCTTCCACGAGAAGGGACTCAGGCCACCCCTCAGAGACAGGAGCAAAGACAAGGTCCGGGTCTTTCTGCTCAAAAAGACGCAGGGCCCCCTCCCCGTCTCCCCCGGCAACCTTCCGGGAGAATTCCTGGAGAAGGAGGTTTTCCCGTTGGCGATAGTTCCGCGACAGCACGACAAGCCCCTGTCCGGCCTCCTGAGGACCCGTCGCAAGTGCCCGGCACAGATCCCCCATCACCGCCCCCGCGCCCACGGGAGAGAGCTGGTCCTGATCTCCGACAAGCACAAGCCGGGTCTTCGGAGAAAGAGCCGAGAGCAGTCTTTCCATGAGAAGAAGGTCCACCATCGACAGCTCATCAAGAAGGACCAGATCCCAGGGCAGGGCTCGCCGCCCCTCCTCGCCCCCTTCCCGGAGAGCCCCCCCGAGCAGGCGGTGGAGGGTCATCGAAGGTACCGCCAGCTCCCCGGGGAGGATTTCTGAGAGCGCCTCTCCCATGCGTGCAGCGGCTTTTCCTGTGGGAGCGGCGCTCACCACCCGGATCCCGGGAACAAGACGCCGAAAGAAGAGAAGGAGGCGGGCCGCTGTCCAGGTCTTCCCCGTTCCCGGCCCCCCCGTGAGAACGAGAAGCCGCGAGCTTAAAGCTTTGAGAGCGGCGACTCTCGAGGGGCTCTCCGCCTCCGGGAAGATTTCTTCAAGAAGGCGCTCACGCTCCCCGCCTCCGGGAAGCGGATCCTCCGGACCGGGAAGGAGACGCCCGGCCAGGAGCCGGGCGACACGCTCCTCGGCCCGCCAGTATCGATAGAGATAGACCCCTCCGGCTTCCGCCACAAGAGGGGCCGGACGTTCGGGCGTACCCGCCACCGACGGAAGGCCACGCAAGAGCCCCTCCCAGTCCTTTCGGGGCGGAAGACCGGCGGGAAGCGGGAGAAGGGAAAAGGGCTCCTCCTCCGTGCCAAGATCGAAGAGGGTATGGCCCTCACGGGGCGCCGAGGAGGCCAGGACGGTGGCCAGGGCCAGAATATCGGCGGAGACGGTATCCCGGGGGCCTCCCAGACGCAGAAGGGTTCCTGCCAGAGCCCGGTCCACAAAGGTAAGGCGCTCAAGGGAGAGGGCCTCATGGATCCAGTGCGTGGTCGCCTCGCTTACCCCCGGGAGCCGACGGTCGGAGAGGCTCATCGTCTCTCCCCCGAAAAGAGGGCCGAAAGGGCCTCGATCTCGTTTTTCTCCGGCCTCAGGTGGACGATCCCCTCCCCCTTCGCTCCTGCCCCCCGGATAAAGAGAAAGAGCGCCCCCCCGAAATGGCGCTCATAGTCGTAATCCGGGAGCGAAAAGGTGAGGAGGCGATGCAGGGCCAGGTTGTAGAGGAGGCCCTGGAAGTCATAGCGATGCTGGGCCATGGCCCGGGCGAGTCCCTCGGGGGCATAGGCCTCTGCTTCTCTTTCCCCCGGCAGCCGGTTCGTCTTGTAATCCAGAAGATAGGTCTTCCCTTCGTGGCGGAAGAGAAGGTCCACGAACCCCCGGATCATCCCCCGGAGGGCATCAAAGGCCAGCGCCTCCCCTTCCGGCAAAAGAAAGGGCACAAGATCGCGGCCGGTAAGATCCTCCACCGGGATCAGGAATTCCCGCTCAACTGAACGCGGAAGGGAGAGGATCCCCTCGAAGGCAAACCAGCCTTCCGGAGCCGTGGCATCAGGAAAGAGGCCCGCACGCAAGGTCCGGTGGCACAAGGGCAGCAACACCTCCCGGAAGCTCTCTGCCTGCGCTCCCAGTCCGGAGGCGTTCTCCTCCAGGGCCTGGTCCAGAGCCTCGGGGAGCTCCCGGGTGAGATCCCGGGATTCCCGACCCGCCTCCCCCGGAGCAAGGGGGGCAAGAAGCCGCTCGAAGGTGCGGTGAAAGACCGTCCCGAAGAGGGGGCCCCCGGGCGGAGGATCTCCGGCCGGCCGCTCCCAGAGCAGGTCATCATCCGCCCGGAGGCCCGGGGAAAGAGGAGAGGCTTCCCTCCGGGCCCCCTGGGAGAGAGAGGAAAAGCTCTCAAGGCGAAGGGGAGCCGGGAGGGGACGGGGGAGATGTCGTGCAGGGAGAATCCGGGGCGGCGGTTCGGGAGAAAGGGCGTTTTGCGCGGGCTCCGGAAGAGGAAGACTCCCGAAGAGGGCAGGATGGTCGGAGATGAGGCGGGTAACCTCTTCACGAAAAAAGCGGACCCCCTCCCCTCCCTTTTCTCCGGACTCTTCAGCACGGGAAAGAAGGCGGCCCACAGGGAACTGACGAACGTAGCGGCAGGGAAGCATCACCACCGTCCGGTGCACCGCCCGGGTCAGGGCCACATAGAGAAGCCGCATCATTTCTTCCGGGCCCCCCTCTGTCTCCTCGCCCCCCCCGTCTTCGCCATACTCTTCCTCCCCTGGCAACCCCTGGGGAAGGATCACGACCGGGAACTCAAGCCCCTTGGCCCGGTGGATGGTCAGGATGCGAACCCGGCCATCGAGGGTGTCGAGTCGGGGAGCCGTTGACTCATCCCCCTTTTTTTCACTTTCGCGCCGGGTTTCAAGATAGCGGTCGACGAGGAGCGCAAGCGGGGGGCGGTCCCGGTCGAGAGACTCGACGATCTCAAGAAGATGCAGAAGATCGGTGAGACGCCGGCGTCCGGAGCGCCCCGGACCCGCCCCCAGAATCCTGGCAAAGACTCCGGTCTCAAGACACAGGCGCCGGAGCGCCCCCATCGCTCCCAGGGAGTGCCAGTCAGAAGCCGCCCTGAAAAAGGGGTCGACCCGGACATTCCAGTCCCCGGGAGAGGAGGCAAGCGTCAACAGCTCCCGCGCCTCAACACCAAAAAGGGAGGAGCTGAGAACAAGCCGCATCTGGCGACGTTCTCCCGGATCCTTGAGCGCCAGAAGCAACATCTCGAGATCAAAGCCCATCTCCCCCCGGAGAACGCTCCCGCCGGCATAGGAGACGGCCGGGATCCCGAAAGACTCCAGCGCGGTGAGCACCTTGTTGGCATGGCTGTTGGTCCGGACAAGAAGGCAGATGTCGTCCGGACGGAGGGGAGCCTCATTGCGGCGAACATCTCCGCCCAGAAGGCGTAGAACCTCCCGGGCGGACCACTCGTAAAAATCCTTCCCGCTGAACTTTTCCCCTTCCGGCTCGATCGCGAACAGCACGGGGGGACGCGGCGTCCCCGAGGCGTCGTTGTCGAAGAAGTCCGATGGGTGGTTTTTATGGGATTCGACCGGAAGAAAGGCGATCCTCTCCCGGGAGAGGAAGGGATCGGGACAGCGGGAAAAAAGGGTGTTGATGGCCTCGACATGACGGGCATCGGAACGATAGTTCACCCCCAGGGAGCACAGCCCCTCCGGATCCTTTTTCAGAACGGCCTCCCGCGCCTCCATGTAGGCGTTGAGGTCGGCCCCCCGAAAGCGGTAGATGGACTGCTTGGGGTCGCCCACAAGAACAAGGCTTGTCCCCTCCGGAGAGTCAGAGGAGAAGAGACTGTAAATGCGCCCGAAGATCTCAAACTGGGCATAGTCGGTATCCTGAAACTCGTCGACAAAGGCGACAGGGAAGCGCTCCCGGAGAAGGGAACAGAGAGCGGGACCCCCGGGGCCCAAAAGCCCTGCAACCACCCGGCCGATCATGTCATCGAAGGTCTCGACCCCCTGCCGCTCTCTCTTCTTGAGAGCCCGGAATGTCAGCTCCCGGTGAAGATCCTCCCGAAAGGCCTCTCTCAGGGAGATGTTGAGCCTCCCGACCGCAACGAGGTAGTCCCGGAGGGGGACAAGCGCCGGCGGAACAGGCGGGCCCGGGGAGCCTACAACATCTGTCTCGGCCCTCCAAAGGAGTCCATGAATCTCTTCGTCGACCGTGTCTCCCCCGGCCGGAAGAAAGGGGAAGGGGTCGGAGAGCTCGGCAATCCTTTCCAGAATTCTCTTTCTCCTCTCCCGGTCCCTGGACAGGACCTGCCCGTTTCTCCCGGAACCCGGCCGGGACTCAAGCCATGCCGCCATCTGACGGGCCGCCTCATCCGGGGGATGTGAAAGCCAGATCTCCCGGGCGACGAAAAACTCCGTCCGGCTCGTATCAAGCGCCGGGAGCGCCGGATCAACGATAAACGGGCGATGGATCTCTCCGGGAGCCAGGATCCGCAGAAGGCCGTCGGGGCCGTCCGGGAAGAGACCGGAGATCTGCCAGACGATCCGGGGGTCCTCCCGATAGACTCTCTGGCGCCAGGTCTCCCGGACCGAACCTTTTTTGAAGGAGCGGTCGGAGCTCTTGAGATCGAGGGTGAACGGGGCGTCAAACTCGAAGGCATACTCCCGGAGGAGCCGGCGGCAAAAGGAGTGGATGGTGGCCACCGGAGCCCGGTCAAAGTCGAAGAGGGCCCGGGAGAGAAACGGCAGGTGATCGGGCCGGACATCGGCCACCAGCGCAAGGATCTCCGGATCGGCCGGGAGACCGAGGGCCATCTCCCGCGCCCGGGAGAGCAGGGTGCGAAGCCGGCCGCGAAGCTCCGCCGTCGCCGCCTCGGTAAAGGTCACCACGAGAATCCGGTCCACGCTGATCCCCGAAAGAACGGCCGCCAGGTAGAGACGGGTTAAGGCAAAGGTCTTGCCCGTTCCGGCGGAGGCCTCGATCAGGGTGACTCCCCGCCGCAGGACCGGAGAGAAGGGACGGGAGGTCATGAATTCCCCTCCGTAATGACACCGGCATGGCGCTCCCGGAGAAGCGGCAGAAGCAGGCGGGAGGCCCATCGCTCAAAAGACTCCTCTGCGGGAAGAGGTCTCCCGTCAAAGAGTCTCCGGCTCCAGAACTCCGGATAAATCCGGGGATCCCGCAGGATCTCGTCCGGATCGGAGCGAGCGTCACGAACCGTCATCCAGGCCTTCATGGCGGCGATCCGGGCCCCCTCGACCGCCACACTCCGCTCCTCCCTGTCAAGCTTTGAAAACAGGGTCTCGGCGTAACGAAGGGAGCTCTCCGGGTCAAAGGGCAAGGGGCGGGCCCGGGCCGACAGAAAAGCCTCGATAAAACTTTCGAGGGTCGCGTCCTCCGGGAGCTGCCTCCATGAATGAAAGGACTCGGGGCCACTCTTCATCTTGCCGCACAGAAAGGTTCCGGTGTAGTCCGGCACAGCGCGGGAGGCGACGAGATGCTGAAGGTAGGCGGTGATGATATGGGCGGGGTAGACCGTCCCCGGCCAGCGGTCGATGAGGATCCCCCGCTTTCCGTCCAGGGTTGTCCGGAGCCCGGAAAGCCTCCCCGCCACACGGACCCCCGCCACCATCAGGGAGATCTCTACCGGCTCTTCCCCGCCCGGATGGAGCTCCAAGAGCGTCTCCACCCTCTTCTCATGTTCTCTCTTTTTCCTTCGGGCCCCCGCAAGCTCAAGGGGACCCAGCGGAGCCCAGGGAAGAGCGTTGTCGCCAAAGTCTTCCCTGTTGAGCCCTTGCAGGAGCTCCCGGAGCGTCAGGGAAAAGGGTTCGTCCTCCGGAAGATCAATCTCCCGGAGCTGGGAAGAAAATCCCAGACGGCGAAGGAGAAAATGTCGCGCCGGGTTCCCGAAAAAGTCCCGAAGATCGTCGAGGAGCACACTCTCCGGGGGAGCGTCCTCCGGGAGACGAAACTCCGGATCCCAGAAGACGGCAGGCGTGGCAGAGGCGGTCTCGCCGGCGGCGAGGAGCACCTCCCGCCAGCTTCGGGAAAAGCTCCGGAGACGGGGATCTCCGGAGTCTGCGTAATGGGCCGGGGAAAGAGGATCGACCGGCGACTCCAGGCGAATCCGGGAGAGAAGAGACTCCCCTTTTTCTCCAGTGAAGCCCTCGGACAGGATATCCTCAAACTCCCTCAAGAGAACGGAGGGCTCTTTTGGCGCCCCGTCCCGGCTCTCCCGGCCAAGGTAGCTGATCCAGAGGGCCTGCCTCGCCGACAGGAGGGCCTCAAGAAAGAGTGTCCGGTCGTCTTCCCGTCGGGAGCGGTCCCCCGGGCGCGGGCGGGCAGCCAGCCAGTCGAAGGAGGGAGGATGGTGGACCCGGGGGAACTCTCCGTCGTTCACCCCCAGAAGGCAGACGACCCGGAAGGGGAGGGAGCGAAGCGGGACCATACGGCCAAAGGTGACCCCCCCCGTCAGGAAACGGTCCCGCCCTTCCCGGTCCTGGGCCGTCCGGGCAATATGGCGCCCGATCCATGCGGAGGAAAGCTCTTCCGTCAATCCCGCCCGGGAAAATACCTCCCGGATCTCCCCGGGAAGAGCAAAGAGCATCTCCAGAACCGGGTCTTCATCCTGGGGATCAAAGAAAATCTCAAGGGTTGCGGCCAGAAGATCCGGCCAGGCCTCCGCCGGATGGGGATCCTTCATTCTCTCCAGATGGCGGTCCAGTACCCAGAGAAAGCGCGAGAGGGCTCCTGCCACTTCGCCGTCGGAATCCTCCGCCACCGCGACAGGAGAGAGAGGAAGCCCCTCCGGAGTCTCCTCCGGACCACAGGCATAGCCCAAAAGAAGTCGGTCGAGCCCCCATGTAAAGCTATGGGTGGCCACGGACGGGGCGACTTCCTGCCGGTCTCCCTCATCCCTCCCCCACCGGAATCCTCCCCGGGAGAGAATCTCCCGGAGGCGATCGGTCTTCTGGCCCGACAGACCAAAGCGATTTGTTATGGAGGGGACGGCGAGCAGGGTCGCCAGATGGGTCACCGTGATCCGGTCCCCCGGAAGCGACAGAAGGGCTAGAAGAGCCTGGAAAGCCGGGGAGGCATCGGTCTCACGGCGGTCGGAGACGACGAAGGGGATCCGGGGCTCGCCTCCTGAGGAGCCCTGCGGAGCGTCGGCCCGGGAAGAGGAAGGGAAGATCCCCGGAGAAAAGACCGAGCGGACAATCCCGGCATAGGGCGTGATGTCGGGAGCCAGAACGACAATATCCTCTGGCGCAAGCGTCGGATCTCCGGCAAAGAGATCGAGAAGGCGGTCACGGAGCATCTCGACCTCCCGAACCCGGCCGGTGGCGCTGACAATCTCCACCGACCGGTCGGTGGCCGGGATGCGCCGGCGTTCAAGTCGCCCGGAGCGCACCTCCTCGCCCCGGTCAAAGAGAGTCAGGATATCCTCCTGGAGATGCTCCAGAAGGCTGTCGGGCTCCTCTCCGAAAAAGAGCCTCTCCGCCTCGCCGATCTCCACCAGGGACTCGTGAACCGTCCGGAACTCGCTCCCCCAGGAGGAAAGAAGAGGAGCCCCCCGTTCGAGGTAGGGCTTTGCGGTATCGGAGGCGGCCTCCCGGGTCCGGGAGCCGACGACATCCCCCCAATACTCCCGCGAGGGGTTCAGAAAAAAAAGATCAACGGCACAGCCGTGGCTCTCGCCCAGCGTCCGGAAAAACCGGAGATCCAGGGGAGCCATCCCGGTGAGCCCGAAGAGGGCGAGGGACCGGGGAACGCTCTCCTCCGGAACCCTCTCCTCTCCGTTGAGAAACCGGATCATCATGCGCGCACGATGAAGGGGGCGGTCCGGACCGGCCAGGGCCCGCCAGAGGATGGCCGGCCAGCCCTCCGGACCCACCGGATCCTCCTCTCTTCCGCCTTGCCCGGACTCCCAGGCAAGAAGGAGCTCCGGACGGTAAATCATCGAGCGGTCGTAGAGGTCGGCCAGGAGCGCCGCCAGGTCGTAGAGGCGAAGCCCTTCGCGGCCCTCACCGGCAAAGTGGGCGACCGGAGCGAAGGAGGGGAGAGCGAGGAGCCCCGGAAGAAGGGTATAGATGCGGAGAAGAAGGGTCTCCCGGTCGAAGTGGGCGCTCCCGGCGGCAGGGCCGTAGAGGCGGTCGAAAAAGTTCCGGATAAAGCGGCCGGCCAAAGGAAGATCGAGGGAGGCGGAGATCCCCGTCCGGCGCGCAAGATAGAAAGAGAGCCAGCGACCGGTAACGGGGTTTTGAGGAATCACGGTCGGGGGAGCCAGCGGATCGAGCTCTCCCCCGGCCGCCGCGGCCGTCAGGGTCGCCACGAAGCTCTCCGCCAGAATCTCCATCCTGTGGCTTTCAAAAAGACGGACCGAACCTCTCTCCACACCCCTCCCCTTCCCGGCACAAGATAGCGGCTGCAAGGGTTCATCATACCCGAAACATGACAGGGCGAAAATCAGCGCCTCTCAATCGCAACAAGAGAGGCCAGGAGGGAAAAGTCTTCCTTTCTGGAGCTCTTTTCCTCCCCCTTTCAAATAAAAAAGCGGGAAGGGCCGAAGCCCCTCCCGCCCGGACAATAGGAGGAAGACGCGCTCAGGGAGTCTTTTCGAGGTGGCCGCCAAAGGCATGTCGCATGGCCGAGAGAATCTTGTCGGCAAAGTCGGCGTGGCCCTGGGAGGTAAAGCGGGCAAAGAGGGCCGTGGCAAGAACGGGAGCCGGCACCCCCTCTTCGATGGCCGCGGCGACGGTCCAGCGCCCCTCGCCGGAATCGGACACCCGTCCGTGGAAGGTGGAGAGGGAGGGATCGCGAGCCAGCTCAGACGCCGAAAGATCGAGAAGCCACGAGGCCACCACCGACCCGCGGCGCCAGAGCTCGGCGATGTCGTCGAGCGGCATGTCATAGCCGAAGTGTTCGGGATGGCGAAGGGGGGCGGTCTCGGCATCGACGGTGTGGGTGGCCTTCCCGATCCCCGCATTCTTCAGGATATTGAAGCCTTCGGCATAGGCGGCCATGAGTCCGTACTCGATCCCGTTGTGGACCATCTTCACGAAATGGCCGGCACCGGGAGGTCCGCAGTGGAGGTACCCGTCCTCGGCCGTGCTCTTTTTTGTTCTCCCGGCCCTCTCCGGCGTGGGGGGGGCGGCGGCGCGTCCCGGGGCCAGGGTCCGAAAGATCGGATCCATATGCTGGACAATGTCGGTCTCTCCCCCGATCATCTGGCAGTAGCCTCGCTCAAGCCCCCAGATCCCGCCGCTTGTCCCCACGTCGACATAGTGGATTTTCTTCGGCAGGAGCGCCTTCGCCCGCCGGATATCGTCGTGGTAGAAGGAGTTCCCCCCGTCGACCAGGATATCCCCCGGAGAGAGGAGAGGAACAATGCGGTCGATCGTTTCGTCGGTGGCCGCCGCGGGAATCATGAGCCAGACGATGCGCGGCGTGGCAAGGCGCGCGATGAAGTCGGGAAGCGTGCTTGTGGCAATCGATCCCGTCTCCCTGGCCAGAGCCTCACTTGTGGCGGCCGTACGGTTGAAGAGGACGATCTCATGCCCCCCCTTGGCCAGCCGGCGCACCATGTTGGCACCCATGCGTCCGAGTCCGATCATTCCCATGCGCATTGTCCGCTCCTTTTTTCTGGTTTTTCTGCCCGCATCGTTTTTTGACTGACGACTCTACCCTAACAAATGCCGGATTAAACGGCAAATACTGCCGCCATTTCAGGATTTTTCAAGAAAATGAAGCCCGCCCGCCGACCTGTCCCCTGAGGAGCCACTCCGGCGCCCTCCTGTTACAAAAGTAACCATACGACCTTTCGTTTTTTCTATATTTTTCAAGAAACTTCCATCGGCACCGGAATTGCAAAACAAGATTCCAGAATCACATTCACCCTCTCAAGGAGGCCCGATGGCGACAGCGACAAGATCCGGAGGATTCTGGCACACATATCTTTCGATGGACAGGCCACTCTTTCTTCTCCTTACGGGCCAACTTATCTCCCAGACAGGCGAGAACCTCTATCGGGTCGCTCTTCTGTGGTTCGTCTCCCTCTCCTCCCACCATGTGGCCGACATGGTGATCGTGGGGGTTCTCCAGACCCTCCCGCCCCTTCTTTTTGGCGGGCCCGGCGGAGTTCTGCTCGACCGCCACGACAAAAAGCGCATCATGATCGCCGTCGACCTTCTCCGGGCACTCGGCGTCCTGCTCATCCCCCTGCTTGCCGGACTCCATCTGCTGACCCACACGCTCCTTTTTGTTCTTGTCTTTCTCATTTCAGCCCTCAGCGGGCTTTTCGGGCCAGCTCTCTCGTCGATCCTCCCCATGATCGTCCCCAGGGAGCAACTTCTCCGTGGCAATGCCCTCCTGCAGACCACCGGCCAGGCGGGCCTTCTGGCAGGTCCGGTCATCGCCGGACTTTTGGCCGTGGTCTGGAGCGCCTCCGGAGAAATGCTCCTGACGGGAGTGACCTTCTTTCTGTCTGCGGTCATCCTTCTCTTTATCCGGACACCCGCGGCGACCGCTCCCGACCTGACCCTCCCGGCAGAGTCGCCGGCCACACCAGAACGCCCGGGGATGATTGAAGAGCTCGCCCAGGGAGTCCGCTTCGTTCTCGCCGCACCCCGCCCCCTTCTTCCGGCCTTTCTCTTCATGACCCTCTTTGGCATTGTGACGGGTCCCATCAACATCATGCTTCTCATTCTCTCCCGCCACGTTCTCTCGCGGGGCGCCGAGGGATTCGGGGACCTGACCGGCGCCTTCGGGGCCGGCATGCTTCTCTCCACCCTCCTCCTCACCTTCTATACGCCGCGGAACGTCATCCGGTTTGTGGCGGGGGGATTTGCGCTCGCAGGGCTTCTGTCCTTTGCCGTCGGAGAGACCCGCTCCTACTCGACTGACCTCGGACTCTTCTTCTTCTGGGGAGCCGCCGTCAACGTGGTCAGCCCCCTGTCCCAGACCATGATCCAGCACCTGACACCCCGGCATCTCTTGGCGAGGGTCCTGACCGTCATGAGCGTGGGCTTTCTTCTGGGCATTCTTCTGGGTATTCTTCTTTTTCCGACCCTTTCTTCCACCTGGGGAACGCGCGCCGTCTTCGGCCTCATGGGAACCCTCCTCCTGGTGCCCCTCCTGGCTCTCAGCGCCGGCAGTGTTATCAGGGAAGTCCGGAAAATCCTCTTTCCCTTTGACGCCTCTCCGGAGAACGATCGTTCATCCTCATCAATGCACCCCTGAGGAGGTTTACTGTGACCCAAAGATCCGACAGCCCCTCTTCACGATCACGACCTTCCACGGCCCTGGGCGTCTCCGCTCTCTACCGCCGCCTCTTTGGGGCAAGCCAGATTCTGGTGGCGACACACCGGGAACCTGTCGTCTGGGTGGAACGCTCCCCCGAAGAGACCCGCAAGAACCCGGCCCCCCGTCTTCGCTATCCCGCCGGGGGGGTCAGCCAGTCCCTGCACAGACTCCTGCTTCAGACGGGAGGGGACTGGGTCGCCCTTCGCTCCTCCCCCGGTCCCGACCCTCTCACCGTCTCTATATCCGACCAGCCGGCCTCCTACGACCTTCACCGGATTTCCCTTGGCGACCCGGAGGTCTCGTCGGGATACCAGCGCTTCGCCAATGACCTTCTCTGGCCGCTCTTCCATGAGGAGCCCGGCCGCGTCCTCACCGCTCCGGGAGACTTCGAGGACTACGACCACGCGAACGGACTTTTTGCCGACCGCATGGCGACCCTTCTCGCAAGCAAGCATAACGGGGTGGTCTTCATCCACGACTATCAGCTGGCCCTGGTCGCCCGCCACCTCCGCCCCCGTCTCCCCGGCAATCCCCCGCCTTTCGCCTTCTTCTGGCACATTCCCTGGCCCCGCCGCTCCTTTTTGCAAGAGGTTCCGGAGCGGGCAGAGATCGTGCGGGGACTTCTCGAACACGACCTTCTGGGCTTCCAGACCCCGCTTTACCGGGACCGTTTTCTGGAGTCAGCCGCCGAGCTTCTCGGCGAAGAGATCCGGGTCAGAAGACAGACGGTCCACTGGAAGGGGCGACGGATCCATGTGGGCGATTACCCCATCGGCGTGGACCCCGGCCGCTTCGAGTCCCTTGCCCAGAGCCCCGAAGGGCCGACCCTGGCCAGAAATTTTCTCCGGGCCGCCGGCATGGATCCCGACATTCCCTTCCTGATTTCCGTGGACCGCATGGACTATACCAAAGGCTTTCTCAAGCGCCTTGCGATCCTGGAGACCCTCTTCCATCGCTACCCGGAGCACGCGGGTTCCCTTCGCCTTCTCCAGATCGCGCCCCCGACCCGCACAACCCATCTTCCCTACCGGAGCTACCAGGAGCGGGTCCGTCAGGCGGTCAAAGAAACCAATGCCCGCTGGACGCGCGACGGCCAGGCGCCCGTCGTCACCATTGAAGAGACCGTGGACCACCGCACCCTGGCCCCGCTCTATCGTCTGGCTGCCGGCGCCCTGGTCACCTCGACCAACGACGGGATGAATCTTGTCGCCAAGGAGTACCTCTCCACCCAGAAAGACGCCGGAGGAACCCTCTTTTTAAGCCGCTATGCCGGGGCCGCTCACGGTCTTCGGGATGCGGTCCTGATCGACCCTTACGATCCCGAAGGCGCCGCACACATTATCCACCGGACGCTGGGAGAACCCCTGGCTATCCGGTCGGGCCGCAACCGGATCCTCCGGGAAGAGATCTCCCGCCACAATATCTATGAGTGGATGGAATCAATCTTAACCGAGGTGCACGATGCCCGGAACCGGGGGTAACACAGGCCGCCTCTTCCGGGGACTCTCCCCGGACCTTCCAACGCGATGGAAGCTCTCCCGAAACCAGCCTGACAGGATAAAAAGATAAAAAAAAAGAGGGGCCGTCAGGCCCCTCTTCATGAGAGTCTCAGGAAAACCGGTTCCTATCCCCCGATGCAGACATTCTCCGGGATCAGGGTGAGGTTCTTGTCGGTGATATCCTTGAGCACCTGGGTAAAGCGGGCCTGGTCAAAATGCTTGTACTTGAGGTCGCCCCCCAGATTCGAGGCGATCATCGGAAGCATCTTAAGCGAGTTCCGGCGGGAACACTCCCAGTTCGGCTGAGAGTAGCGGACAAGGGCCCACGCCCGGTACAGTGTCCGCTGGTCAACCGGCACCCGGTTCGGGTGCTTGGCCTGGTACTCAATCCAGTAGTACTGATATTCTTCGCCACCCACCAGCCATCCCTGGGAGGTCTGACGCACCTGGGTCTTTGTATTATCCTGGATCCGCATCATGGTCTGCGAACTCAGCTTGAGCTTCCGCTGGACGACATTGCCCACCAGGTTCCAGTTCTGATCGCCGATCCGGTCAGAGGCCTTTCTCTGGGCCCGAATGAAAGCATCATGCTTGGCCCCCTGAAGGGAATTTTCCTGGGGAGAGCTCGCCATGAACCAGACGGAACTCTTGTGTCCCTTCTTGTCACTCCACCTGCCGATGCCATTGATCCAGTGGGGAAGTTTCGAGCCGGATTCGGCGACGATCTTATATCCCTCCGGTCCTTTGGGAAGGTTCGGGAGAGAGGAACACCCGGCCAGGGCCAGAGCCGAAGCGGCACAAGCCCCCGCAAGCGTCAATACTGCCTTTTTCATCGAAGCTCCTTTCATGTTATACCCCCGCAGGGGCCAGTGCTCCGGAGCAGACAGCTTCCGGAGCGATTGTTGCATTCGGAAAGAGCGCCCCGCCCGCTACTGGGATTGCAGCATTGCGACAGGGAGACGATTAAGATTTCCAGGCTGAATCAGAAAATTCTGGCACACCGGAACGAACCCCGGAGCCGAAAAACAGAACTGATAGGTAATAGAACCGTACTGATTCTGCTCGGTGGCATTCCCGTTGGCGTCCACCACCCCACTCACTTCGCGAGGCAGAGGAAGGTCATAGACTAGCGGAGTTTGGCCGATGATGGTGTTATAAATCTGGTAATTATTGGAAAGATAAGGCATTGAGGAGCGAATCTTAACCGTGGCCCGCTGAGGATTCGACCGAAAGATAACCCGGGCATAGCCGGGCTGGACCGGCCCTCCTCCAGCACCAGGGTCTCCAGAGACAGTTGAGGTCGAGGCCGCCGGAGCTCCCCCCCCCGACGATGTCACCTGACGGAAGTCATCACAGTTGGTTCCGGATGAAGCAGACTGGCTGACACCGCCCCCCTGTCCCTGGGTGGGGAAGGCCACAAACTGGGGGTCCTCCGGGTTCAGAAAGAGCCGGCTCTTGAGGGCTGCAAGAAGCGGGCCCACCCCCTTTCCCGAGACCTGACGAACCGCCAGCATCTCTGCCTGTGTATGTGTAAGCGCCGCTACTTTGTGTTCGGCGACACGGGACCCCCAGACACTTCCATCGGGAGCCGACATCGTCAGGGCATAGTGGAGGATATAGTACTTATAGCGCCTTGAAAAATGAGGCCCCAGTGGACGGGCGCTGACCGTCCCGCCAATAAGGATCTGTCCTCCGGAGGGCACCACGACAAGCCCCATATGTGTCACAGACTCGGTGATGGCCCCCGCCACATGCCGGACAAAACGGTCGGTGCCTCCGCATCCATTTTTCAGCGTCACAGAGACGGTCATGTACTTGGAGAGGAGGTCCTCAATGCGGGAGAGATCCTTCTCGATATTGAAGGCATCCGAAGGTGTTCCGCTGGTGACCACGGCGAGCTCGCGGTCAAAGAAAGCCGCCTTTTCCTTGGTCCGGATCATCCCCGCCAGGTCGTGGATCTGGCGCATCCGGTCGGAGGTTCCGGAAAAGTCGGAGCGGAGCCCGTCGATGCTGGAGCGGAGATTATTGATACGCCCCCTCAGATAGCGGGCCAGATCGTCCCGCTTGATGCCGACGGCCGCCACATAGGACCCCTGGTCCGCGACAAAGCGCCCCCGGAGATTTTTCAGCCCGTAAAGCTTGGCGTGGGTTGAGATGGACAGGGCATCATGGACGTTGCGGGAAACAGACATTCCGCTGCGGGTTGAATCCTTCTGGTATGTGGAGTGGATGTTCGAATCAAGCTGGGTGGCAATGTTTCGTGCCGCATCCTTCTGGGCCCGGCTCAGGGTCGATCCGTACCCGACCGCGGTGAGGTAGTCCTTGGAAGAGTATCCATCCACATGTCCACTCTTCCACCATTTTCCGCCGGCCCAGGCGGAAGAGCCAGAGGAAACACTGCAGGCCACAACCGTTCCCGAAACCAGAACGGCACCGAGTGCAAAACGAAACCATTGGCCTGCGGATGCTCTTTTCTCAACCATACAGATCCTCCTGCGGGGATGGTCCTAGTGGGACGACTGGTGAATCATCTGTTCAAGCAGGGCACGGACTTTCGGGTCTGACGCGTTCTGGCGCGCTCCCTCAAGAGAGTGGCGAAGCAAGGAGTCATAGAGATCCTGCCGGATCGAGACCAGAACATCATATTTGTAAAAAGAATAAGGGGCCTGTTCTTCCTGATCCTTCTCCCAGAACTTCTGCCAGAAATAGTCTTCGACCCGGACTCCGGAGATACGGGCACTCGCTTCATTGGTAACAAGCGATGTCACGTGCCTGCGAACGCTCATATCCATCCCAGAGCCATTGGCATCCATGGACCGGGAGGTCGCTTGCCGGTAAAGGGAGTGCGCCTTTTCTCCGATCCGCTCGGCAATGGCGCGAACGGCATTCTGATAGGCATCCGTCCGGCCGGATTCCTGGTCGGGCTCCTTGGAGGTCGTCCCGACAAAATATTGACGGCCAGGGTGATCTTTCTGCCAGCGTCCCAGACGGTCGATCCAGGCCGGATGCTTCGTTGAGGAGCGGGCTTCAAGATGAGGAACACCGAGCCCTCCCGGGGGAGTCGAAAGACTGGAGCAGGCGGAAAGAGATCCCAGAGCACCGAAAAAGGCGAGCGCAAGAGATGTCCCGCGAATGCGCCCCCGGGCCATGAAGAAAAGAGAAGAGCGGAAAGATGTCATACAAAGATCCTTTCTCGATGCGGGGAGTGGTCCCCGAAGGAGGGGAAAGGAAAAAGTCAATGATCCTCAATGTCAAAAGGAACACCCTCTCTGATTCTGGCATCATCCTAACCCAAGGATAAGAAGTTTTCAAACAAGAACGATTGAGGTTATAAGAGGGAGAAGACTAGGAATCGGAGTCGGGGGAAGCCTGGGAAGAACGGGAGTGCACGGGAGAGGGGAGACAGAGAAAGTTGGGGGTCGGAAAGGACCGGGGACGCGAATCAAAAAAGTTAATTTCCCGGAGAGGGTTTTCCTTGATATTCAGGACAACCCGGACAAGGACTCCCGTCTTTTCATCGTAGTCAAAGCGGGCCTCGGGGAGAAGGCTATGCAGCTCACCCAGAAGACGGTTGACTTCACAGAGCCTTGACGGGGACATCTTCTCCATCACACCCTCCCTCTCCAGACTGCCGTCCAGAGGTGCTTGACGGCCATCCGGAGCGGTTCTCTTTACGTGGAAACAGCCCTTCAAGAGAATCCTCATTTCAAGCTTATACGATTTAAGATCTTTGTCAATCACATTTCATTATCATATTTTTAAATTACTTAACATTCGACTCCTGAAAAACTTCTCTCCGATACTCCAAAAACGTTAAAAAACAAAGACTTTTAAAACATATTCTCCTGTGTCTTTCGGAGTTCTCACCCCCGTCGCCAATAAGAAACAGTGATGTCCGTCACCAGGATCTTTGAAGTGAGAGGCATTTCGTGTAGAATCGGAAAACGGAATCATTGCAGATGCTACCGGTGTCCTCACGCATGCCTCTAGTTTAAGGAGCCGTCAGGTCAATGAGCCCCTCCCCCCCGATTCCCCCTCCGGATTTTCCGGAGGCTTCGGTCCCGGATTTTTTTTCCTCTCCTGGCGGTCCCCTGTTCGAGGGGTGTCCCCTGCCTCTTTGCCTCGTGAACCCGCAAGGAACAGTCATGGCTGCAAATGCCGCCTTCCGTACCCTTCTTCTTCCGCCGGGCCAGACCCCCTCGGGAGCCTCGATCACCGTCTTCGACACCAGATCCGAGGGATTCGCCGAAAATGGTGCGTCACTCTTTCGACGCTATGACGGAGAGCTTGTCATGCAGGAGGTTCGGACATCTCCGCTGAGCCTCTCAGGACAAACCCTCCGTCTCCTCGCTCTTCTCCCCATCCCTGACTCTTTCCAGACAGATGACAGCTACCTCCAGAACTCTCCGGCCGGATTCATCTCCTTGAACCGGAACCGGACCATCCGCACGGCAAACTCCGCCTTCTGTCAAATGCTTGGGTACGCGGCCGATGAGTTTACCGGTATTTCTCCGGATATTCTTCTCGACCCGCGAGAACCTCCCCAGAAATTCAACCGGTTTATCCACCAGATTGAGCGGGACAGAAGCACCTCAGAAACCTTTCTTCTCCGTAAAAAGCATGGAGAAAGCATCTTTGTGGCCGTCTCCGGATCCATCCGGGCTCCGGCACCCGTGACCGACCCGCCCATCGACCTCATCATTCTGAACATCTCCCCGCTGTACCATTCTCATAAAAAAATGGAACAGCAGCTTTCTCACGACCCCCTGACGCACCTCCCCAACCGTGCCGCCTTTGACCATGCCATCACCGGGGCCTTGTCCCGGGCCCGACGAAAAGGCATGGTCTTCGGCGTTGGAGCACTGGACATCGACGATTTCCGGCCGCTCAATGAAACCCTGGGCCAGGCAGTCGGGGACAAAATCCTGGCAGAGCTGGCATCCCGCCTCAAGTTCCAGCTCCGGCAAAGCGACTTTCTGGCCCGACTGTCCGGCGACGAATTCGGTATCATCGTCGAAGAGCTCGCCATAGACAAGCCCACCTCTCAGATCACGATCATTCTCGAACGGCTCCACAAGGTGGTGGAGACGCCTTTTTCGCTTCCTTCAGGGAAAAGTATCTCCCTGGGAATAAGTCTGGGGATTGCGCTCTACCCTACCAGCGGAGAGGACGGGGAAAGCCTTTTTCGGGAGGCCGAGGCCGCCCTTTACCAGTCCAAGGCCAGCAAGGCGTCGCGAACCCTCTGGTGGTCCATGAGCTCCATCCTGTCCTCCACCGCCGTTCTCGAAGCCTCTTTCGACCCTTATGGATCAGAAAGCCAGGATATCCTCTCCCGCCACCAGGATCATGTTCATGCAGCGATTCTCGACTTTGTCGAGGCCTTCATGGCCCAGGGGGACTCCGATCCCGAGATTCAACGGATCCTCGCCAGCCAGGATGAAGAGGGCCGGCAAAGAATTGCCCAGGCCCAGGCGGCCCACCTGACCTTCCTGATGACCCCTGAGCGCACCAGGGAGGAGTTATCCTCCCGGGCCAAAATAATCGGCAAGATTCACGCCTTGAACGGCGTTGATGGAGCCATGCTCGCCCAGACAATGGCTCTCTACCGGAGACTTCTGTCGGAACGCCTGAGCCAGACTGTCCTCACCGCCCGTGACCGATACCGGCTTCTTCTCGCCAACGAAGTCCGACTCCAGGACGACCTCCAGGAGGAACTCCGGGCCTCCACTGATACCATGAGTCTTTTCTTCTCCTCTCTCTCGGCCTCCATGCCAGAACCGGGGGCCCTCTGGACAGACGTCCGGGAGAAGGAAACCTCCCTGATCGGCAGCCTGCCGGGGATCCAGTGCGTCTTCCTCATGCGCCTCGACAGCCAGGGAACCTTTATCGTGGAGAGCAGCGCCGGCGACCATGGCCGTGAAGGGGCCCTTATCATGCAGGACAGGCGGTATGCCGCCACGGCCGACCCCAACGATCCCCGCGGCCAGGGGCTCATCGGCCACGCGTGGAGGAGCCGGGAAATCCAGCGAACCTCGAACTACCCGGGCGATTCCCGCCTCCGCTACTGGCAGGAAATCGTTCGTCCCCTCGGGATCCGCTCCGGTATCTCAATCCCTGTGCGCGCGGCAGACGGGAGCCCCCAGGCGGTTCTTTCTCTTTACGGAGCCTATCCCAACCAGTTTGACTCGCACTGGATGCTTCAATTTTCCCGGGGACTTGCCCAGCGGTGGGAGCGGCTCTGGGCCCTTTCCCGGGCACCGGTCTCGGCCATTCCGGAAACACGGGCCCTGGAGTACCGCCAGGAGATCTTTTCCGGGGGACTGTCGATGTTCATGCAGCCGGTGGTCAACCTCATCACCGGCAAGGTCGTCAAGGTCGAGGCCCTGGCCCGTCTCATTCGTCCCGGGGGCGAGATCGTTCCTCCGGGTCTTTTTCTTCCCTCCCTGGGCGATGCCGAACTGGACAGACTCTTCCGGGAAGGACTTGACCAGGCACTCGGGTGGCTTGCCCGATGGGACGCCCAGGATCTTCGTCTGGACATCTCCCTCAATCTGCCTCCGGGAACGCTCAGGGACTCCGATTGCCCGGTCTGGGTTGAAGAGGCTCTTCAGCGCCATGGTATCAAGCCCGACCGGCTGACCCTCGAGCTTCTTGAAAACAGCGAGATTGACGGCAAGACGATGGATCAGGCCATCGACCGCCTCATCGATATCGGCGTCAAGCTCTCCATGGATGACCTGGGGTCAGGCTTCAGCTCCCTCCAGAGACTGGTCACCCTTCCCTTCGACAGCATCAAGGTGGACCAGGGGCTCCTCAAGCGAATCCGCACCGCGCCTCTCCATACGATCAGCATGATCGGAACCATCGTGCGCATGGGGCAGGACTTCGAACGCGATGTCGTCGTGGAGGGACTCGAAGATGTTGCAATGGTCGAAGCAGCGGCCATCCTCGGGGCTCCCTACGGGCAGGGATATTCCCTGGCCCGGCCCATGCCGGCCACACAAATCCCGGCATGGCTTGAAGCCTTCCACCTCCCCATCGCTCCGGGAGGGATTACCACCGCCCTCGGAGGGCTCTCCTTCCACCGCTGGACCCATGCATCGGGCGCCGAAACCCGCCTCCCCCCACTCGAGACCTGTCCCTTGACCCAGTTCTTCTCCCGCATGGGAGATTCTGCGGCAGAAGGCGCCCAGATCCATGCAAAAGTTCATGAGTCCGGGCAAAGAGATATCTCGATCAAAGATCTGACCTTGTGGCTTGTGGAGCAGATCCGGAAAGAGCAGGAGGAAATTCAGAAGGCCAGGGACGCCCAACGGTGACCCTGCCATCTCCGGGCATCACCTTCTACAACCGGGAGGCCCGGGCGATGGCGCAGGCCTACGACGCCATCGACTTTGAGAAGCTTCACGGGCTTCTGCTTCCTTTTCTTCCCGGAGAGGGACGTGTCCTCGATGTAGGGGCCGGATCAGGACGGGATGCCCGGGCTCTGGCAGACCGGGGACTTGAGGTCGTCGCGGTGGAGCCCTCTGAAGGAATGCGGAAAGAGGCCTCCCGCCATTCCCCCTCCCCGAAGATCCTCTGGAAAGATGACGCCCTTCCTGATCTTGCGACACTCCCGGCCCCCCCCTCCTTTTGCCTGATCCTGGTATCCGCCGTCTGGATGCATGTCCCGCCGGACCTCCGGGACCGGGCCCTCCACCGGCTCTCTGGCCTTCTTCTTCCGGGGGGCCACCTCTATCTGACCTTCCGCAGCGTCGGCCATGATCTGGAGCGGGGCATGGCCCCGGTCAGCCTCCCGGATACCCTTCGAAGCGCCCATGCATGTACCCTGTCCCTTCTCGTCTCAACCACCTCGGACGACCTTCTCGGCCGGCCGGGGCTTACATGGTCGTCCCTTCTGTTTCGGAAGGCCCTCCCGGCTTAAATATCTTTGGGATAGGCCGGAAAACACTCTTTCCTCCACAGACAAATCGAGGATGGAAGCAGGACTTGACAGGAGACCGGGAAACTTTGCTACAATCACTTTCGGACCAAGTGTCCACTTACCCAGTTTAGTTGGAGCCCCGGTTAGGGGCTCTTTCTATATCTGGCGATATCTGAACTTTTCCTTATTCACCACCCCGCCCATTAATCGGGCCTGTCCCCGTTCAAAAAGCCCGCCTCTCTTTGCCTTAGAGAATCACCGTTCCAGCACTCTGCAGATATTTTCTCGCGAAGGGCATACGCGCATTCCCTGCTGGCCTCTCTCCAACGCTCCCTCCGAGGCTTGCCAACCCCTGTCCGTTCGCGTAGAAAGAAGTCACGACCCTCCCCGACGCAACGATGGCTCTTTTCGGTCAGGACAGATTGCCTCCCAAGGAAAGGATCCTATGGATACCCTGAAAACAGTTGTTTTCATCGACGGCCAGAACTTTAAAAACGACCTTCAGAAATTTCGCTTCAAGGCCCAGGGCCATAACCTTCCAGAGTATCGTCTCGACGAAAAACACTTCCTCTGGGAAAACTTCTTCCAGAGCGCCATCGAAGCCCTGTCGCTACGCACAAAGACCTCTCACCGGCTCGTGCGGGTCTACTGGTACAACACCCAGGCCACAACTCCCTACCACCGCCATGACCGGGCCATCCGGGAAATTCTTGACCTCCATCAGGAGCGCTTCCCCGAGCTTACGCCCCCCCTTCTCGACACGCTCGCCCAGCGCTGGCATCGCCACCAGCGGGAGCTTCTTGCCCGGGCCAAAGAGGAGGTCTTTGACGAGATCCAGAAACGCAGCTCCTTCCTCGAGTTTAAATATGTGGGACAGCTGGTCTTAAGACCCTACCGGGTGCGGGAGATCCAACGGGAAAAGGACGGAGGCATTCTCTATCAGGGAACGGTGGAGGGCGAGAAAGGGGTCGATATCGGGATCACCATCGACATGATTGCAAAGATGCCGCATTACGACGCCGCCGTCATCGTCTCCGGAGACACCGATTTTATCCCCCTTATCCAGTATCTGAAGGATCAGCTCAAGCTGGTCTACTCCCTGTCCCTCTCCCGTACCGAAAACGGACAGGTCCAGATCTTTTCTCCCCAGATCAAAAGTGCGGTGGACTTTTTTCACGCGGTCCCGGAACGAGAGCTCTTGGGCACCTTCCTCGACCGGAAGTCAGGGATTCCACCGATTATCCTTCAGGAAATTGACCGGAGACTCGCAGAGCTTACGCAGGAATAGCCTCATGAGCTCTCCAGGAGAGAGCGCGCTGGAGAAGGTTGCAAGGAGGGCGCGACGCCGGGCCTGAACAAGCCGGCCGGATACGGGGCTTCAGATGGAGGGAGGATTCTTCCGGAAGAGCTCCCGGCCATCGGTATCAAGAATGATCGAGAGAATCTTGACCGATCCCAGAAGGGAGATGTAGGGCTTGCCGGCGGAGGTTCGTCCGGCATCCACATCCGTGGGGGAGATCCAGAGGTTCACGTGAACGGGAAGACCGCATCCTGAACAGGGAGCCTGGCCAATGATCTCCGAGACGCCGGTCTTCGGATAGGGGAAGGAAAAGAAAATCCCCTGAGGAGAGAAGGCGGGCTTAAGCGGCCACTCCCGAAGAAGAACCTGGGCATCACAGAAGGGGCACTCAACCCGGGCGGCCACGCCGATCTGGCGCGAGGGAAAGAGGCCCGGACCGGATGCGCCGGGGAGACGGACCGGCAGGATCCCGGTGAGATAAAAGCGATCCTTGTGGGAATCGTAGCGCACGAGCGTCGCTGAAACGGAAATCCTGAAGCGGCTCAGCGTGCCGACAAGCTTAAGGTCGCTGTCGATACGCTCCTGGAATTTTTGCCGGAACCCCGGATCCGAATTGGCCCTTTCCCGGGTTCGCAGGGGATAGGCCAGAGACAGCAGGTCCTTGTCCACCGGAAAACCCGGGTGGCGGCTGTAGAAGAGAAGGTAGAGCGCATAGGCGGAGGCTTCGGGATCCTTGCCGATAAGTTCCGGCAGAAGCTCCGCCTCATTCTGCTTCTGGATGAACTGGACCTCTTTACGGTTCTGGAAGTACCAGGTGATCGTCCCGAACATGAGAATCATCAGGAGAAGGCTTGCCACCGCAGGGAGCCACAGACTTCTCTGGGACCGTGATGAGGTGGCCCGGGTGGGAGGAAGAGAGGCCAGCAGAGACGTCCGGGCAGACGCAAGCGCCTCTTCTTGTCCCGCCACACTCTCCGGAGGAAGTTCGGAAAACTTCTCTTTCAGCTGTTCCAGTTTGCGTTCCAGAAGCCGCTCATTCTGATGAGACGACAGATCTTCAAATCCCCCCACAGGAAATCTCAAGACCCGTTCAGGGCTGCCGGCATCCGGCACCACCAGACCCAAAAGCTTGGCGACCCGGGCAGCATCCTCCGGAGAGACAACCCCCGGAGGCATCTTCGCCAGGATGCTGGGGATCCGGGAGACACAGGTGACGACATAGCTGTGATCCCGGGTGGCCGGCTCGTGAATGGAGAGGGTGCCGCTTTCAACCAGGCCGTCGAGATTAGCGTCATCAGGGAAGAGAATAATGCCGGTGAGATAGAACGGAACCTTCCGGTCCCGCAGAAAGGAGGCCAAGGGTCCGATGCGGTTTTTGATCTGAGTCAGGGGGTTGGCATGGCCCGACCCGGGAACCTGGATCGTCTCCCGCCCGGCATGCCATGCGGCATTGAGCGTTCCGGTCACAGGCCCCGAGATATTTTTGCACTCAACAACAAAAAATCCCCGGTCCGTCGACAGAAATCCGTCAATTTCCTTTTGTCCGACCGGAGTATAGATATTCCTCTCGTAGAAGTAGACCGAAACACCTGCATCAACAAAGGGATCTCTAAAATCAGAACTGTCGTGGCCGAGGGCCCCTGTCTGGAGTCCTGTAAGGCAAAACTGCCGGACATCCTCTTCAAACCGCTCGGAAGCGGGAAGAGATTTAAGAGAGGCCAAAAGAGAACTCCTGCGAGAAAGAGATGTCCCCTCAAAGAGAGGACAGCGAGGCCATTAAGCTCCGGTGATCCGGACATTCCAGATAAAATAACACCGCGAAAAAGAACGGGTTCAAGGAAAGAAGGATATCACATTTTTTAATTTGTGGGGATCTTCCAGACGTCAGAGAGACTGTCCATCCCCATGGCATTGTGCCAGTATCCTTTGATATCCGGAGGAACAAGAAGGTTTGTCACACCCTGGGCCAGCGGGATAGCCACCACCCCCTGACGCAGGAGGATCTTTTGCGCCTCCTCATAGAGAGCGGTCTTTTCGGGATCATCGACTTCCATCGCGCGATCGAGAAGACGGTCGAAGGCAGGGTCGGACCAGCCGGTCCTGTTGTTCCCCGAACCACTTCGCATCAGGGAGAGGAAGGTCATGGCATCGGGATAGTCCGCGATCCATCCCGACTGGTAAAGAGAAGGCGTGTGAGAATCAAGTCCCGCAAGAAAGGCCTTCCACTCCATGGAACGAAGAGAAATAGTCACTCCGAGGACATCCTTGAAGTTCTGCTGCATGTACGACGCCATAATGCGGCTCTGGGTCCCCTCAGGAAACACAAGCGTCACCCTGGGCAACCCCTTCCCCTGAGGAAAGCCCGCCTCTGCCAGCTCCTGTCGGGCGGCAGCCGGATCATAGGGAAAGGCCGCCTTCGGGTCATAGCCGGAGAGCCCCCGGGGAATAAAAGAAGAGAGAGAGGGAAGGGCGGAGAGGAAGATCTTTTCAAGCCGGTCGCGATTGACCGCCATGGCAAAGGCGCGGCGAACATGGATGTTATCAAAGGGCGGCCGGTTGATATTCATGCTGTAGTAAATCGTCGAGAGCTGGGGGATCCTCTTTAAGAGAGGGCTGTCCTTATATTTGCCAATATAGAAGGAGGGGATTCCCTCAATATCGAGACGATGCTGCTCAAAAAGGGTCAGCTGGGTCACCGGTTCAGGAATGACAAGAAAGACAATCCGGGACACTCTCTCCGGGTGCGAGGGATCGGGAGTCCGCCGCACAAGCTCAAGGTAGGCATCGTGATGCCATGCAACAAGGGCAAAGAGGCCATTTCCGACAAGATGTCCCGGGTCGCTCCAATGGTCGGGATCCGCAAGGATCAGATCGCGCCGGATGGGGTCGGTAATGGCATTGGTCAGAAGGGAGGGAAAGGTCTTCATCGGATGGGAGAGTGTCACCTGCAAGGTTCGGGGTCCCAGAACACTCACCCCCACCGCCGAGTCCGGGCATTGTCCGGAGGCATAGCACCGGGCATTCTTGATATCAAAAAGGTAATAGGCATAGGGAGAGGCCGTTGACGGAGCAAGAAGGCGCAGAAAGGAGTCCCGGTAGTGGGCGGCCAGAACGGGGGCCCCATCGCTCCACGTCGCCGTTTTCCGGATATGGAAGGTGAAGACCGTGGCAGTAGAGTCGGAGCTCCATTGATCGGCATCCCCGGGAACAACCTTCTGGTCACGGTCGAATCGGGTCAGTCCCTGCATGAGGTTGGTGATGACGGCAAAGGAATTTCCATCGGTGGCCTTGTTCCAGTCAAGAGTGGCAGGGTCGTCCGGAAGGGCCAGGACAAGGTCGTGGAGAGTCCCGCGGGTCACCGAATGGAAATGTGGAGAACAGGAAAGGAGTGTGCTCAGGAGAAAGGAAATGAATAAAGTTCGCAGATAAGGCACGACAGACGTCCTTCCGCTCAGTCCGAAGATTAAAAAAAACCCCTCGGGGAGGGAACATGATCCGAGGGGAGAAAAAGAGAGGAAGAGAGGCGAAGGGAAAAAATAAAGAGTCCGGCAGCGACCGACTTTCCCACACCCTCGCGGGTGCAGTATCATGGGCCCTGGAGGTCTTAACGGCCGTGTTCGGGATGGGAACGGGTGT
>JAJZCZ010000103.1 GCA_021828805.1 Nitrospirota bacterium
ACTCGACGAGCTTCTTATCCGCCAGCCCCGCTCCATATCGCGAAATGAAGAAGACAGCCAGGGAAGAGGGGCTGACCGGGCGGCAGAGCTGCTTCTTTCTCTCCACCCCCCTCTGCTGCCCCATTAAGTCTATGACCTCACTCCGGAGCCAAAGCATGACGAATGTGCGAACATTGCTTCAGACCATCCTCGCCTCGCGGGGGCTTCTGCCCTCTCTTCTTGTGTTCTCGTCGATCCTGCTGTGGCCGCTTCAGGGAGAGGCCAAGGAGAAGGGGGATGTGACCCACGTCCTTGATGAGGATGCAAAAGGGATCTATCTTACTCATATCCCGGGGGTCTTTTCTCTCCATACCGTCCGGGTTGAAACAGGACTCTCCTACTCCGGAACGATCCGCGACCCCGGCGGGTGGGTCCACATTACCCGGGCGGCCGATCCCGGCCGTGAGATGGTCATCGAACGCCTCTCCCGGGATACGATCCGGTTTCTGGTAGCGCCCACCAGCCTCGACCACGTTGTCGGGTTTTCCTTTGAAACCAGCACGGGGTGCTTTACCCTCAAGGCCCGGGAGCTTCCCTCGGGGGATCATCCCCGGATCCATCTCAACGGTTATGGTCCCGTGGTGAAAAAATTTCCTGTGATTTTCTGCGGAAATGGGCCTCATGTCAGGATTGAGTGGCAGGGTCCTCTTCCACCACTCAAAAGGACGGCGTCCCGGTAGACCCGGATGGTCAGGGGAGATGCCCTGAAGTTAAACCAGGCTAAAAGAATGCGTTTCTCTTTTTGTTACTGCGGTCGATATCCTGGAGGATTCCCCTGTCATCGAAGCGCAGGCGAAGAGTCTTTGACGAGGTATGGACGCTCATGAATCCATGGCTTTTGACATGACGGTAGACCCAGACATCCTCCCCAAGAAGCTTTATTTTTTTCTCGGGAGCGCCGAGTACTCCAAGAACATCCTTCTCGGTGGTCTTCCCGACCACGAAAGAGGCAATCTTCCCCTCGGGAATGGGGCGCCCCTCCTCCCGGGAACACCCCGCCAGGACAATGACAACAAAGAAGAACGCGGCCACTCCCTGCCACGCTCCGCGCAAGACAACCGCGTTTTGAAAAAGCCCCTCCCGCTTTTCCACTTTCATGACTTCTCCTTTCAGCGCCTTGCTCATTCAGCCCAGGACCTCTCTTTACCGACAAGGGAGCCGCATCTCTTATGACCTCCCTGAAGACGCAGCCGCCCCGGGCCCCCCAGAAGAAACGACGCATGAGACGCCCCGGAAGACGGCGAACCATTCTTATTGCATCGGTCTCGGGCGTTCTGATCATATTGATCGCAGTCGCCATAGGGATATCCCTGATCGACAAAAAGATACTCGCACGCATCGATGAAATTCGCAACGCCCGCCCCATCCCCGTCCTTTCAAGCCCTCTGACAATCCATACAGGAGATAGCATTCCCGTTTTCAGAGTCTGGCACTACCTTGTTCTCTCCCGGGAAGGGGGCACGCTCCCGGCCTCTCCCGGGTACAACAAGGCAGAGCGCACGATCACACTTTCAACCGGACCAGGATCCCAAACCCTTATCGCATGGGATGAAGGGGGGCAGATCTCCTTCATCCGATCCACATCCAAGGGCCTTCCCGATACAAACCTCGACCAGATCACCCTTCCGCCTCTTCACCTTGGATTTATTATCGAAGGCCGCACGGTGGAATACCGTCCAGTCTCCTTTGATCAAGTATCACCTTCAATAAAAAAGACATTTCTTCTCTCGGAGGATCAGCGATTCTTCACCTCCCCGGCTATTGATTTTCGTGGAATCGGACGAGCCTTCTTCCATGACATCAAGGCCCATCGGTTCAAAGAGGGGGGAAGCACCCTCACCCAGCAGGTTGTAAAGATCCTCTTTCTCGAGCGACGTAAAACGCTGACGAGAAAGCTTGAAGAAGCCGTCCTCTCCCTTCGCATGGCCGCAATTCTCTCCCCAGAGCAGATTTTTGCCCTCTACCTCAACCATATTGATCTCGGGGGATACGGGACAGAGCGAATCGTCGGAGTCGAATCCGCTTCGCTTCTGTACTTCGGCCGCCACGCCAACCAGTTGGGCTGGAAAGAGGCGGCAACTCTTGCCGCCCTCGTCCGTGCACCAACCTATTACTCTCCCTTCCTGCACCCTCATCGAACACTGGCACTCAGAAACCGGATTCTGGGCCTTCTTCGCGACCATAAAGTTCTGACGGTGAAACAGTGGAAGACCTTGACCTCCTCTCCCCTTGGGCTTATCGAACCCAAGGGACTTTTTCACCCTCTCGGTCCCTATTTTCTCTCCGAGGTGGCAAAGCGGCTGGCGGCAGCCCCTCCAACCACCCCTCCGGACTCTCTTAAAACAACCATGGACCCGCTCCTGCAAGAAGAGGCCGATCACCTTCTGACCCTTTTTCTTGCAAGGTATGACAAGAGCCTTCCGCCCAAGGTCCGGGATATCCACCCTCATGATCTTCAAGGGGTCCTCATCGTCATGAACCCACGGACAGGAGAGATCCGGGCCATGACCGGAGGACGCGACTTTGCCACCTCTCCTCTCAACCGGGCCACGAGATCGAAGCGCCAGCCCGCTTCTCTCTTTAAAATTGTTCCCTACCTGACGGCACTCTCTCCTGAAGAAAGCCTGCCTCCGCCATTTACCCTGGCCAGTTCTCTTTCCAACGCCCCCATGCACCGCATTTTGGGCCACCGGCGCTGGGTCCCCAAAAATGATGCCTATGATCCTCGCGCCACAATCCTTCTCTATCGGGCACTAGCGCGCTCCATGAACCTTCCCGCAATCCATATGACGGAAGCCCTGCCAAAAGAAAACCTTGTCGATACCGCACGAAAACTTGGCCTCGATACCCCGGGACCGTCAAGGATCCCACTTTCCTACCCCCTGGGCGTCATCACCCAAACTCCCCTGCAGATGGCAACCGCCTACAGCAGAATTGCCAATGGAGGGCGTGAGGTCTCTCCCATTCTCGTTTCACCATCCCCGGGCGATCCGGCTCCCCCTCCTCCCCCAAGAATTTTCCCGGCAGCGTCCGTCTACCTTCTCTGGAGTGCGCTTCAGGGCGTCCTGTCGGATGGAACGGGCACCAGCTTCCTTCCGGGAAATCCCAAGCGGGACCGATGGGCCGGTAAAACAGGAACCGCCAACAGAGGCCGCGACGCATGGTTTGTAGCTCTTTCCCCAACAGAGGTTGTCTTGTGCTGGGTTGGATTTGACGACAATACCCCCACGAAGCGCTTCGGTTCCCAGCTTGCCCTTCCTATCGTGAGCGCTCTTATTTCCTGGCAAAACGAAACCGTTCCACTTCTTCCCCCTCCCTCCAATGTCGTCTTCGCTGACATCGACAGAAAAACAGGCCTTCTTGCCGATGCCTCTTGCGGTCCCTCCCTTCACCTCCCTTTTCTCCCGGGAACCGTTCCCCAGGACAGTTGCACCAAAACGCTTGCTCCCTCCCAAGACAATCCCATTCTTCATTTCTTCAGGAAATTCTTCTGAACACCAGAGTGAGCAAACTATTTGTGACGATTCTCATGTTGAAATAAATGCCATCGGGTGGAATGATCCCTGAATTCTCCGTATTCACCAAGGAAGTCACGGGAAAGAGAGGAGGACTGAGCAAAGTCTCTTCGAAAAATAAGGAGATGTCACGGGCGTAAGGGGGCCATCTTACCCATATCGACACATCTTTGAGATTTTCTTTCGGGGTAGGAGAGGCAGAGAGCAATCAAAGAACATGGTGCGCCCGGCAGGAGCTGAAGATTCCATACCGGATTTCTTCCTTGCAAGAAGTTTCTTCCGGAATGCGTTGCAACAACTTCCAAACAAATTTGTATCCATAAAGTGGCACTGGCACTTTGAAATGCGAAAGTGCGTCGAATCACTAAACTTGACCGGCCGCTTTCAGTTCGGCAGCGAAGGTTGCAAGCGGCATCACAAGCGTAAGCGGTCTATTATTCAGTGGAACAGCACCATACGACGCATACCATTTGGCCGCCCGATCATTTTTCGCATCGATGATAAGCAACACGCCGCCCACTTCGGATGCGGCGAGCAGGCAGCGCCGAGCGGCCGATGCGAGAAGCTGCCCGCCTAGACCCTGTCCCTGCACGCAGACATGTGTTGCGATACGCGCAAGACGGAACCCTGGCACATCGTGCTGGGCAAGGCTTTTACGGAAAGTCTGGGGTGTGTCGGCATACGCGACCGAACCCGGCGCTAGGCTGTAAAAGCCGAGGATTGTTTTGTTATCGGTGTTGTCGATGGCAAGGAAAGTTTTTGCGCCGCCGAGGTTATGGTTTTGACGTGCGTAGCGGTGAAGAAAATCGTTCAGTTCC
>JAJZCZ010000104.1 GCA_021828805.1 Nitrospirota bacterium
GAAGGAATGCGATTTCCTGGTGGATGACCCAAATGCAGGAGATTCTCCCGACCCTTTCTTCGCCGTCGCTGACTCCGGAAGCGATGGAAATGGGGAAGAAGGCGATCCGGGAACTTAATGGAACATTGGGTGACAAGGATCCTGACGGGCCCTCCCTCTCTCCCATCTACCCCTTTATCGAAGCTCTGCCGGTCTCCCTTCCTGCAGCTCCTCCTCCCCCTGCCTCCGCCCCTGGGGCTTCTTCCTCAGAGCAGACAACCTCTGCGGCAACAGGGTCAAGCCAAAGCGCCTTCACGATCTCCGACGAGGGAGATCCTGTTCTTGCCCTTGAGCAGATTTCGCCCGCCCTCATGGCGCTCTCCGAGCGCCTTCTTGATGCCGATCTCGAGGACGGACGGTCTCTTGTCTTGTCGCGCATGATACTCTGGGAGGGCATCCGGGAGTTGCCCTATAACGAAGACGGTATGACACGAATTCCCGCTCCGCCTCCCCACATTCTGTCCGCCATGGAGACTCAGCTCAGTTCCGGCTCAGAAGAACCCGCGCTTCGCTTTCTTTTGGGGCTCCAGTCGGAGTACCCGTTCTGGTTCGACCTGTCCTACAAGGCGGGGACCATTCTGGAAAATCGCGGGCCCGCCGGATCCGGCGGGGCGGAGGCTCTTCGTGGCGCGCTCCGCTCCCTTGCGGCACGGCTTCCCGGGATTGAACAGATGTCGTTCTCAGGAGGGGATCTGCCCTTTCTCTCCGGAGAGGGCAGATCCTGGATTGCCCAGGGGAAAGGGTCCCAGGAGAGCGAGGAGGGTGACGAAGGCGGCAAGAAGGGCTCCGCCATTCTTGCGAAGGTTCGGGCGGCCGTTGCGGATGGACGCGTTCTTGACGGATGTACTCTTTTTGAGGAAATAAGAAGGAAAGAGTCTTCCCCGCGCGGGCGCTTTCTTTTAAACCTCGAGTTTCTCACGCTTGTCGAGTCGATGGGGCGGGAGTTCCCTGTCCTGTCAATGGCAAAGGCCCTCCTTGAGGAGATCGAAAAGAACCGCCTCGATCTCTGGGAGCCGTCTCTGGCGGCTCGCGCCTTTCCGGTCCTTTGCGGAATTTTCCAGTCAAGCGGGGACGAGATTTTAAGAGGACGGGCGGAGGAGTTGGCTGTGCGCCTTGCAGCCGTGGATATTTCAGGAGCTGTCAGACTGTTCCAGAATGCCCGATGATAAATAAGGAAGCGTGAAGCACTTCTCAGTGGCGGAGAGTTTGTTAAGGTTCCGTGTTGAGGAGGCAAGAGGAAGGTGTGATGGCAGTTAAGCCCCATATACTCGGTCGTGAGCCGCTTCCGGAGAAGAATCCTGATGAGGGAGGGCGTGAGAAGTTTCTTGTGCTCCGAACCTCTTTTTACCGGGAGCTGGCCCGCCTCCTTCAGATGAGAACGGATATGACGCTGCCAGAGCTTATTGTCGTTCTCGAACATACGGAAAAGTATCCCCGTCCCATTCTCCAGAGCATGGCAAAGAAGCTTCGGGAGGGGGAGGCCTCCTTTTCCGTGGCCATTCGGGAGTATGTGCCCATCAGGGACTCGGTCATCCTTAACCTGGTGGACAAACGGCTTTGCCCCCTCGAGAGTGCCCTGGAGTTTCTTGTGGACATTCCCGATTAAGGTTTTTGCATGCCAGGATCACCGGCATGTATTTCTCTGTACTCCTGCGTTGGAACGTTGTCCGGCGCCACTCGGGGTATGGAAAGAATCGTCCGGAATACCGAGAGAGAATCGGAAGCCCCCGTTTCTGCTTCTGCCTCCGTTTCCCCTGACTGTTTCACATTCAACTCCGGGGTTTTAGGAATTCATGGCATGGTTTGAACGTTGTTTTCTGATACACAGGGCAGGCTTTTCTCTGGCATGAAAACGCATCACCAATCTCCTGACGTGCTTTTGTGGGAAGGTTCTGGGGCGCTGAGGGCCGGTCGAAAAAGGGGCCTTGTGTCTCCATCATCCATCCTGTCTTTCAAAAACAGGCCGGGAGGACGTCTCTGAACACGAAGACCATCAATAGGGAATCGGCCGGAAAGAAGGGCATGCTTAGCTTGCTGATCCTTCTCGGAGAGTGTCTGATCGCATGGGCGGTGATCGGGGGGGGAGCTCCGGGTTCTGCCCGGGCCGGAGGCTGTCCCTCTCCAGGTTCTCTGGGAATTATCATGCTGGACTGCCCTCCTTCGACGATTTCTCCTCCTCCCCGCGGGGCGCAAGAGGAATCCTCTTCCGCATATTTTGACAGGAGCTGGACCCTTCGGATTCGCGTCCCTCAAGGTGACTGGCATTCGGCCGTTCGCTCCAGTGTTGCTGACTGGGTTGGGAAAAGGCTCTTCCCCCATCCGACGACGGAAGAGAAGGCCCTTCTCAACGAGGAAATCCGGAATCTGACACGAACGGGATTTCCGGTGAAGGCTGTCAAGGAATCCGATCTGATCGCCCGGGTGCGCGTGTCTCCGGAAACGCTCAACCTTATCGCCGACCGTCTGAAGGGGGCTGTTCGAAAGGGACACCTGTCCAACCACCTCGACAAGGTTGTGGTGACCGGGGGGGACAAGAAAGAAAACAAGTTTGCGGCAGCGCAGATTCCCGTTCCGGAAGACGGGATTGTCGCGTCAGACCTGATGTCCCGGAAACTCTACGATCTCTCCCAGGTGCCTGGATTTTCCCGGGTAGACGGGATGATGGTTCCGGCCATTGCCACCCGGAACATCAATTTTTCCTTGCCCCACATCCTGACCATACATACCGGCCAGAAGGACTGGGCCCGGGATATCAGAAGACAGATCGTCCTCCTTCTCGCAAACCTTTTGCTCGACATGAAGAATCCGCTGAGCCAGAAGATCGTGAAGGATCTTTCGGAACGGCTTTCACGAATTCCCTGGCCTCTCATGACGATTCAGAAGGAGGCAAATGATGCCTACCATGTGGAGGTCTCCCCTCGACTCCTCAATACCTTAAAGAACATCCTTCTCCAGAGCGCCGCCGTGGGAGAGGTCTCTCAAAATCTCTACGGTTATGACGCTAAAGGACAGCTGTCCACAGGAAGTCTTTTTGCCCCGGGTCAGGCTCTGCCGGAATTTGATGATTTTCTTGTCCACATTGTCCCGACCTCCACATTCTCCGGCTCTCAGATCGAAGTCGACAACTATGGATACGCCGCCACCGGCGCGATCGTCCTGAATGCAACCGGAAATGTCAATAATGCCCTGGTGGCAGGGGGACTCTTCTCCGTCAATGCTGCAACAACCTTAGGCGGGATGAATTCGGGAGTCATTTCCTACTCCATGCCGTTCGGACTGTACGTTCGGACGGGTGTGGATTTCTCGGCCATGGACTACACCCTGGGAAAGGGAATCTCTCCCTGGGGGAATGGCGCGAATACAGCGTCTTTGGCCGCCCTTGGGGTGAGCGGCAACAACTATTCGGGGGACCTGTGGACAAGCCAGGCCCTGCTCCAGAGTGACAAGAGTCGCCTGGTTCTCAAAGAGACGCTCTTTATGAAGGGGTTCCATGACATTTATTCCCAGACGGTTCAGAATGACCGGAACCTGGTGGGGGGGATTCTGGATCTCTCGGGCTCCCGAACGCTTGAAAGCTTGAGTCTGTTCTTCGACCTCTCCGACACGGAATACGATCTTTCCCAGACGAGTGCGTCGAGCTCTCTGAACCCCTTCTACAGCGACACACCGGGCTTCCAGAACTATCTCGTTCTCAATGCCCAGGTCACCTATTCACTGACTCCCACCTATTCGTTCAGTGTGGCCACGGTCGACCAGAAATACATTGGAGGGGGAACGCTTGATCCGATGTTTCAGGCAACCCTCGGAGGAGTCTCCAATGTGATGGCCCTCCCCACTGCCGCGCTCTTCGGCAACGATATCTACGCGGGGATGTTGAGCTTTACCCGCATAGACAGGGTTGATATCGGAGCCTTTTCGAGCTCGGCGCTCTTTGATGCCGGAGAGATTATGGGGATCGGCTCTCAGTATTCCGCCATGGGGCCGGGGGTCGAGGAGATCTTCTCGACAAACCATTTTTTTGCAAAGATCGATGCGGCCTTTCCTATTGGGGCGCTGCCGGTTGGGGGGCTGGGAAATTCCATCACGGCTCTTTCGGGGGGCAATATCGCCCAGGGGGGGATTCCAATTCAGCTCTGGTTTTCCGTGGGGCTCAGGGACTAATTTTAGACTGGGCTCAGACAACCTGTTGCGTGTGTAATGTGATTGGAGCATGCTAATGATAGAAGGTATTTTTTTGGATATTGTGGAAGATTCTCTCAGACTTTCCGGGAAAA
>JAJZCZ010000105.1 GCA_021828805.1 Nitrospirota bacterium
TCACCTCCAGATACCCTTCCCCACTTTCTCCAGTCTGGTTTTTTAATTGCCCTAGCGTCACATCGGCGGCGCCTTCCCAATAACTGACGGCTCCACGGAGAAGCTGGGCGTTCAGTTTCGGCATGATGTCGACAGTGATCTGTTGATCCACCAGGAATCGAATCTCTTTCAGATTGAGACACCCTCCATTCATTCCATGGGTTAGTGAGACATCTCTTGTCCGTTCGATTCTGACTCCTTCCTTTGTTCTTTCCATGATGGTAGCTCGGTGAAAAGGTGACAGTTTTCCCCCCTGATCAAGCATCTGGTAGAGCATGATGCCCCGAGTATTCGTTTTGTTCCAGGCCCAGAGCCAGATCCATCCGATTTGCCCTGGAGCCAATGTTGAGCTCATCCATTCATGGTCGAACCAGCACTGGCCATGAACAGCCTCCACGGTGATTGCTCCATTTCGATGGACGACTGTTCGGGTTCCCTCTACCTTCACAAGAGGATAGGAGTAATAGTAGGCAAAGTCCTCTGCGCGGGGTCCGGTGAAGAACTTTTTGTGCACGGCATGCCAGACGGGAGGCATGATGGGAGTGAGTGTCAGGGCAAAGCTTTGGTTTTCAACCCGGAAGGCAAGAGAAAGAGAGGGCGCCCCTGTGTCTCTATGGTCGAGGCGATTTCGTCCGATCTTGACGGAAAAGGGGTCGTTTCGGGTGGAGACCGATCCATAAAATCCCCGACGTTCCCGTTCGGTCGAGATAAATTTTTTTCTGTCGAGGTTCGAGACGGCTCCATGAAACCCAAAAATTTCCCGGGGGTCCCAAGGGCTTTGAGTGGTTTCTCCGCCAGGAGCGTCTTTTTTATTCTCCATTCGAAAAAAAGTCGCCTGAAAACCTAGGTGTCGCCCTTTCTCCGTCTTCAAGAATCCTGTCATGTACCACCATTCCACAGGGAAGCCTGCATGGGGAGGAAGGTCGTCCCAGAGAGCGCTTGAAGACGCCGCGCAGGGGGAGGGAGAAAGAAGAAGAAAAAAATAAATCATGAGAAGGATCGTGGAGAGAGGTCTGATCGCGTTCTTCACAAGCGCTCTCCCACGATTGTCCTGTCCCGCTTTAAAAGATAGGCCGGGGCGGCAAGGGAGAGAAGGGAGGAGACAAAGAGCAGAAGGCAGAGATAAAAAATATTCATCGTGGGAAGGTGCCAGAGAATGGTCCATCCGAAGGCCTCCCGGTTGATGACAAAGACGATGATACTTCCCACAACCATCCCCAGAACGATCCCCATCAGGATCCCCCACAGGACGATCAGGATCGTTTCAAGGAGAAGCATGAGGATCTGCTCCCGGTAAAGAAGCCCCAGATAGCGGTAGAGCGCAAATTCCCGGCGTCTTTCATAGAGAAGAAGAATGAGGGAGTTCGAGACGCCGAAGATGGAGACCACGATGGCGATGGCCAGGAGCGCATAGGTGACAGAGAAGGATTGATGGAAAACTTCCAGGATCCGGTCCCTCAGTCCATCCTGGGAGCGTATCAGAAGATGGATATCGGGAGAAAGGGATTGCGTAAGGTGGGAGATGAAGGCTCCTGCATGGTTTGGATCATGGAGAAAGACTGAAAGGTTTGAAGGGGAATCATTGCCCTGCTCCGGAGCGATATTTTTATAGGGAAGAAGCAAGATTCCTTCGATGGTCGAGTAGTCCCGATAGATGCCAAGAATTTTTTTCGTGATTCCTCCCTTTCGGGAGGGATAGGTCACGGAGTCTCCGACCTTTTTTCCGAAACGGTTGGCAAAGGGTTCCGAGACGAGCACACCCCGCCCCTCCTGAAACTCTTTCATCACCTGTGAGGAGGGAGGACTGTCCACCAGGGGCAGGGGGGTATTCTGGTAAAAGCGGTGGAGGTCGGAGTAGGCAAGATAAGAAGGTTTTCCCTGAATTGGAGCAGAAATCAGCGTGTAGCGGGCAACCCGAAGCACTCCCGGCTCTTTTTCGATCTGCCGGTAGAGGGCGTTTGTCAGTGTTTCCGAGCAGTAGGAAGAGAGGCATGTGGCCGGCTTGATATAGACGTCGGCAGTGAGGTTCTGGTCGATCCAGAGATTAAGTGTTCTTTCAAAAGAGGAAATCATGATCACAATTCCGACGACCATGCCGAGGCTGGCCATGACTCCGGAGACGGCGACTCTTGTCCGGCTTGTCGTTGCAGTAAATGCAGAAAGAGAAAGAGAAAAAATCGTTGAAGAGAGAGCTTGTGAGACGCGTCGAACAAGAGGCGCGAGAGCTGACAGAAGAGCCGGGATAAGGAAGCTTCCGGAAAAGACGGCCAGGAGGGCGGAGGCATACCCGCCCCAGGGAAAGCGGTGAACGGCTGGAAGCCGGCTGGCAGCATAGGCCAGGATTGCAAAAAAAATAAAGAGACCCCAGAAGCGCTTCTGGCGAAGGAGGGGCGCCGCCTCTTCCTCTCTCCGGGAGAGGCCAAGGACGGGCGGGATGGTTGTGGCTTCCCGGATCGGGGCATAGATGGCCAGCAGGGAGACCCCCAACGAAAAAAGGAGTGCCAGAAGATATTCGGTTAAAGAGACTGGCGATGGAAGAATGTGGGGGGGGAGGAACATGGTTGCAATGGTTCGGGAAACGGCACTCAGGGTGACGGTGGCCAGGGCCTGCCCCCAGAGGATTCCAAAGAGGCCTCCCACAATCCCGAACCATCCCGCCTCAAAGGCGAGAAGAAGCCGGATCTCCCGGGCGGTGACTCCCAAAAGGCGTAAGGTGGCAATTTCTGAACGTCGCCGGACCACGAAGAGAAGGAGTGTGTTTGCAATGAGAAAATAGGCCACGAGGAAGGCCACGAGAGAGAGGGCCGTGAGGTTTGAACGGTAGGCCGACAGCATGGAGTCATACTGGTTCTTTCTCTCTTTTCTCGAGAGAACACGAACTTCGTTTCCCAGCGACTTCCGAAGATGTGTTGCGAGATCTTCGACAAGGCGGTGGGAGGGTTTGATGTCCTTTGGTCCGTCCCAGAGAAGGTCGACGCGGGTAATCAGGCCCTCTTTCGCAAAAAGGGTTTGGGCCCAGGAGAGGTCAATGAGAAGGGTATTACGGGGAAGCATCTGGCTTCGGAGGGTTTCTGGGATTTCTCCGAGAATCTTGAGGGGAACAATGGCGGTTCCGTAATCAACAGAAAGCGTCTCTCCCTCCCTGAGATGCCAGAGCGCGAGGGTATGGGGCGGAAGATAGACCCCTCCGGGAGTGGAGAGGATCTGTCGGGCATTTTTTCCGGAAGGACGGTCCGCGCTTTCGAGAAAGTCAAGCCCCTTTAAGAGGAAGGTTTGCCCCTTGCCAACGACGGTGAGCTCAAGAAGGGGAGAGATCCGGAAGGGGGCCGGTCCAAGGGCCTGCTCGATGTGGTTGATCGTCTGGTCTGAAAAATACAGGCCGGAAGGCGCGACAAGAGAGAGGACGGCCGGATCGCGAACATGGTTGACCGCGTTCTTGAAGGAGAGAAGAGAGCTTCTGTCCGCCTGTACGATTGCCAGGACAATCGCCGTTCCCAGCGAAATCCCGAAGAGGGTCAGGAAGGTAGCCAGGGGAGTACGACGGAGATTTCGAAGGGAGTACTGGAGAAAAAACAGGAGTGTTGTCATTGCTCAGGTGGCGGGAGAGACGAATCGGCCGTCCCGGAGATGAAGGATCCGGTCTCCCCAGCGAGCGGCATCGAGGCTGTGCGTACTCATCACGATCGTCGGGCGAAATTCCCTATGCAGTCGCTTCATGAGATCCAGGACCTTTTCTCCGGTCAGATGGTCGAGCGCGCCCGTGGGCTCATCGGCGAGGAGCAGCTTGGGGCGATGAATGAGTGCTCTGGCGATCGCCACTCTTTGTTGTTCTCCTCCGGAGAGCTCCGAGGGAAATTTGTGGGCCTTTCCCTCAAGTCCCACCTCCTGCAGGAGGGCCCGGACAGCTTCACGGTCTCGCTGTCCGTTGAGGCGGGCAGGGAGCGCCACATTGTCGAAGGCCGAGAGAAAGGGAAAGAGGTTATAGTTCTGAAAGATAAACCCCATCTCGCGGCGCCGGACAAGGGTCTTCTTTTCGTCGTCGAGAGATCCCCAAGAGCGATCGTCCAAAAAAAGATCCCCCGTGTCGAAGGGGTCGATTCCGGCAAGAATATTCAGAAGCGTCGATTTGCCCGATCCGGAGTCGCCCATGATCACAACCCACTCCCCCTCCCTGATGTCAAAGGAGAGGTCGGTGAGGACCTTTTGGACAGGCGCCTCCGATCGTCCGTAGGACTTGCCGAGAGCC
>JAJZCZ010000106.1 GCA_021828805.1 Nitrospirota bacterium
GAGCGCCGCTGACCACAGGACCCGTCCCGTCCGGAGGTCGGTCATGGTCCAGTTGATACCTACGACCGGCTCGCTTTCAAGCTCGGAGCGATACGCATATTCAATCACCGAGCCCGACAGGATCGCATCGATCCCCGCTGCCTTAAGCTGGTCCCGCATCGTCAGGCTCATATTGGTGGCCGACACCTTCCGGGGGAGCGGGAAAGGCAGAGATTCCGGGGAGGCCAGACGCAGCTCCGGATGGCGCAGCACCGAGGCCACAAGAAGGGTTGTCACGGATTTTCCCGCATCGGGCGTCGTCGTCAGGTTGGAAAAGGGCTGGACGAAGAGCGTCAGAGGGCGGGGGGCCGCCGGAAGACTTCCCGACCCCCCGGCCGAGGCGCAGGAAGCCAGCAGCAGGAGGGTCATTGCAATTCCGGCGAGGCGAACAGTGTGGCGAGATATCAGAACCATAAGGAAAACCCCCAGACGGCTTCCATGGAAGCCCCGTTATAAAGGACCGATTGATTGAAGTAGTCTCCGTTTGCGAAGAGTTCAATCGCCCGGGAGACCCGGTAGGAGACCCCTACCCCGCCCTCGTAGGAGGGCGTGTGGGAATAAATGTCGTCGTACCCCCCCACCTGCAGGTTGAAATTCATCCGGTTTTGAAGGCGGGTCTGGTAGACCAGCGCCCCGAAGAAGAACTGCTGGCGGGCGAGGATGGGAACGAGAGCCCCGGTCGCCGGTGTTGCCGCATTCATCGTCCAGTCCTCATATCCTCCCACAAGATCGAGGGTCGGATCGGTATCCAGGACAAGATCGAACATTCCCATGGTATTGTGCAACTCCCCAAAGGGAACCATCCGGCCATCGAGGGTATAGTCGAAGAGCCATGACTCCGCCTCGAAGGAGAGCCTCTCGAAGGGGGCCACGGAAATCGTCGCCATATATCCTGACTGGAGGCCATTGCGGGCGATCGCCTCGCCGAAGTCCCCCCAGATCATGTTGTCAAAGCCCTGGAGATCCACCGTGACAGGCCCCGCCGATCCGGTCCCCCGAAGATAAAAACCCGGAGTTCCGGCCAGCTGGGTGTCGCCCCCCTCTGCCAGCACCTGCCACCCGGGGGCCGGTGACCAGTGGACACCGGCATAGGTATAGCCGTTCGTGCCGGCCCCGCTTTTAACCCCTTCCCCCAGGTACTCGGTCCGGCCGGAAAAATAATTGGCCCCCCCCCAGAGGGGGGTCTCAAGCTTGGTATCGACGCTGTAGGCCGCCCCTCCGGGGTAGAAGACGGCAAAGTCCTGGTTACGCAGAGACCACTCCCCCATATTATAAAGGTTCAGGATCCCGGAGGAGACCCGGGGAGCCTGGGTCTCTCCCTGGGAAAAGAGGTGGGCATCGAGGGACTGGGTCGAGGCAAGAGCGCCCTGTTTCTCATAGGTCTCGACAAGGTCGCTCCAGATGATCCGGTCATCGGGATAGCGCTGGTGGAGACTCCAGAAGAGCCTCTGCGCCGTCGCAAGACGTCCCGTCGCGGCCAGGATCTCCCCCCGGAAGACGAGAAAGTCCTTCGAAGCGGGGTGGAGGGAGAGCCATTGATCCAGATATTTCAAGGCCACTCCACCTTTTCTGGCCTTCCACGCAAGGCGGGCCCCCCAGTAGAGACCTTCGCGATCGCCGGGAAACTGCCGGAGAAAGTCCTGGACCCTCCGGTAGGCGTCCCGGTCGTGTCCCAGCGCGTGCCGGATCTTGATGGCATAAAGGAGCTGGCGGCGATAGACCTCCCTTTCTTTTCCGGAGGCCGGCGGAGAAAGGGGCTCATAAGTCTGTGAGACAAGACGGACCATTCCCGGCGGAGGGTCCGGACCCCGGGAGAGCCCCGTTCCCGCCTTCGGGGGGACCTGATCCCCAAGATGGGGAGAGAGCAGCTCCCAGGAAAGCCGGTACATCCGGCGGGCCATGCGAAGATTGTGGACCTCCCGGAAGGCGGAGCCCAACCGGTAAACCAGGGCATAGTCGGCGTCCCCGTAGCGGACGGCCCGACGGTAGAGCCGGATGGCCCGACGGAAACGGCCATGGTAATAGGCATGGTCTCCCAGATAGGCCAAGGCGGGAATGTTGTGGGGATCAAGTCCCAGCAGACGCTGATAGTAGGCCAGAATCTTTTTCTCCTGTCCTGCCCAGATCCGGTCCCGGATCAGAAGAGCCAGCCCCTGGGGATCCGACGGCAGAAGGTCAACCAGCCGCTTGTCGTAGAGAATGGCAAGATCAAGCCGGTCCGCCTCGTTGAACCAGTCGGAGGCCTGGAAAAGAATCGCCCGGTTGGAGGGATAGGCCCGGGCAATCTTGTCGATCGCCTCGCGGGCCTTCTTGTGGTGCCGGCCCCAGATCATGATCCGGGCCAGCTCCATCCCCATGGACGCCGAGAGATCAGGAAAGCGCTGCAGGACGGTCAGAAGATGGGAGACATCACCGCTTCTCTTTCCTTCGTCAAAGAGGGTAAAGAGGGCATACTGATCATCCCGGAAACTTTCTCGAGAGTCCGAGGAGACCAGATAAAAGAGAATCCCTTTCCTGACGGGCCGGTTATCCGCCTCCCGGAAGGCATCGAGGGCCCGTCGGAGCAGGGCCCGATCGCCCGACTCAAGGCCCTGCGCCCAGAGAAAGGCCCCGGCATCATCGTAGCGCCCCATGTCCCGGTAGCTCCGGACAAGGTTCTCCCTGATCTGCCTGTTCCCCGGAAAGATGTTCATCGCCTGACGGAGGCGGACGGTCGCAAGCGGAAGATTATTGGCGTCCTCTGCCGACTGCCAGGCCAGTCGCAGGTCCTCCAGCCCGGGACCGCCCGGACCGCCCAGCCATGACAAAAGATCCTCCTGGGCCTTCCCCTTGAGACCGTAGCGCTCATCGAGGTCAAGGATCCGCTGGTGGTAATGTTCCAGCGGAAGAGGAAGCGCCTTCTGCCGTTTTTCCATGAGGGAGCGGGTCGTCGTATACCAGTGGATCTTGTCGGAGAGCCAGACCGTCTCGTCCCAAACCTTCCGGTCGGCCGGCTCTCTCGCCAGAAGGTCCTCGAAGGCAGCGAGCGCCCAGGGAAGGTATCCGGCCTTGTAAAAAAACCAGGCGGCCGAATCGATGACAGAGTTTTGGGCCACCTCCGGCTGGGAGGTGCGGTACAGGAGATAGGCATCGACCGGTCGCTTCATACGAAAGAGGGAGCGCATGGCCGGAAGGAGGGAGGTGTCGACTCCTGCGCCCAGGGCCTTGAGACGCGCCATCATGCGCAGGACCTCCCGGTCCCGCCCCCGGCGGGAGGCCAGGGAAAGGCGCATGGCCAGATAGTCAATCCTCTGGGGAAAGGTCCGGGAGAGGGTCCGGAGCGTCCGGGCCATGTCGTCGGCATTTCCCGTCTGCGTGTCGTACACGAGGATCGCCTTCCAGTAATTCATGTCCTTGGGGTGTTCGTTGGCGACCCTGTGGAGGATGGTCAGGGCTTCCCCCGGCAGGTTAAGGATGTCGTAGGAGCGGGCCAGCCGCATCATGTCCCGGTCGGGAAGCTTTTCGGTCCGAAGGAGCTCGTGAAGCTGGAGGGCGGCCTTGCGAGGCTCATAGAGGTTGAGGTAGAGGCGGGCAAGCTCCAGGCGGTCATTGTATTCTCCGGGGCTCTTTTTAAGGAGGGCCTCAAGATAGCGGACAGCCCGGGACGGGTACCCCTGGAGCGCGGCCACATGGGCAGCATCCCTCAGAGCCCAGACCGGGGGATCCTGCGCGGTGAGACGCGTCGCAAGAAGGTGCTGGGCATAATCATAGTCGCCGGCATCAATGGCCAGCCGCACATATTGGGCATCGCCCGGAACCAGAAGGAGGGCGACCAGGAAAAATGCGCCGCCGGCCAGGAGAATCCAGACAAAGGGTATCTTCACGAATTCCCCTTGGGAGCACCTTGGGAGAGCTTCAGACTAACTTATCACGAAAGAAGAAGAAAGCAATTTCGCCGACACTCACGATAACATTAATAAAATGTATCTCTTTTTTCTTGACCAAGTCAATACTTAGAGTGTCCCCGAAAACCTTTCCCCTCTCCCGATGGACATTCACCGATCAATAAATATGTTTTCATTATATACAGACAACTTAACGAGAGCCATTCTCAAGACCCCGAGAATCTTTCCAGCTCTTCGGTCTGTGCTAGAATGGGAACGGACGTTTTTTCTCCTGTCCGGCAGGACCCCACACCCGCTTTCCTATTCTGACACGAAGGAGGACCTCGTGCCCCCCGCAAAAAAAA
>JAJZCZ010000107.1 GCA_021828805.1 Nitrospirota bacterium
CTTTTCTTCTACCATGAAAGTTCGCATACCGGCTTCAACTACACATCAATGAACAATATCAGCAAGGCCTCGGATTTCGGCCAGGAAATTCTCCAGGAGGTGAGCTCATGGGACATCACGCCCCATCTTCGTCTCTATGGAGGGGCTGCCTACCGGGTTATCGGTCTTTACTACTACTCGACAGCCCAGGACTCCCTCATCCTTCTTGGAGGCGCCGAGGCCTATAGCGAGCCGCTGGCCTTTCTCGACAACCTGGGACGGGCCTACACGTCCTTCTTCATCGAATCCCGCGGCATCAATGGCTATACACCAAACGAAGACCTCCAGGTCGGCCTCCTTTTCCACCGTCCGGGATCCTACTTTCAGATCCGTCCCATGGTCGAGCTTTACAATGGGTACTCCTACCTGGGAGACCTTCTTTTCACCAAGGACACCTACGCCGCCCTTGGCGTCTCTTTTGACTTTTGACGGTCTCTTCCCACAGAATATGACAAAATGAACGAGGTCTGATCCGGCAGAGACCTTGCGTTGTATCCGGTTCCCCTGAGCCCTTGCGCAGAGCTGCCGCATCGCAGCCATTTCCCTCCCTCCAGAGGACGTCAGTCCGGAGAGTGTCTTGACAAAAACCATGATACGAGGTTCTTTGCCCTTCCTGACCGGTCTCCTTATTCTGGCCGCCACAGGCATCCTCGTGCATCTCTACCGAAGCACCTGGGCCCCGGGCTCCCAGACAGAGCCACGGATTCCCCGCGCCCAGTCGACCTTTTCCCTGCGCCTGCCCGCGCCTCCTGCACGACAGGGTCAGCCGGCCAATGAGTGGCCGCTCGTCCTCAGGGTGGTCAAGGAAAGCTCCGATCCCCTTTCGGTCGCCTACTGGCCGGCGGGACGGGTCGTCCTTCAAATGCCGGTTGTGGTTCCCGCCGCCTCTCCCGGAGCTCCGCCCTCCTCCATCCGTCTTGCCCTCTGGGATCCCGGACACTACACCCTGACACTAAGCGATCCGGCCACAGGGCGTACGATTGAAAAGCTTCCCCTTCATGTGATGGCGCCTCTCTCCCTTTTCCGAAACGACCTTCTTCTTTTTCTTGCGCTGGGAGTTGCGGGATACCTCTCCGGTCGCTCCGTCCGGGGCATACAAATCCTCCACCCGGCTTCTGGCCGGGAAAAGACCGGAAAAACCTTACGACTTGCTCTTCCTGTCTCCCGAAGAAAAGCTTTTTCGGCAGCACTTCTTCTGGCGGGAATCCTTCTTGTCGCCTTCGCTCCCCGTTCTGGCTCCTCTTCTGTCGTCAATCCAGCCGAGAGCCCCGGAAAAGAAACCGCCGAAGCGGAGGGGCGCCGGGATGCCGGACGCATGCTTCTTTATAACCCTGCGGCACTTCCTCCCGGATCTCCTTCTGGCAAAGGCTATCTCCTTCTGAGCCACCGGATGGACAGCTGGACCTCTTACGGCCACGACCTGACCCTTTTTTCCGGCCCCGTTGACTCTCATGAGCTCTCGCAGGCCTTCCTTCTTCCCCCGGACGACGGGCGCTATCGCATGCACCTTTGGGAAACGGACACCACCGGCCACCTGGCCTCGATCCGGATGGTTTCCCGGGCGACCCCTGTCTCCCCGGCTTTTCCTGTTTGGGTTTTTTCTGGGCTTGCGATGATCTCGCTGGCATTTTTCATTCTGGGAGCGACAACTCCCGCGGTCCGGTCCCCCGCGACGCCGCTAGAAAGGTTTCATTGAAAACACGGCACACGAATCTCTCCGGCTTCCGGAGGATGAGATTGACCCAACTGGGACAGATCTTCCTTATGCTTCTGATCCCTCTTTTCCTCTTTCCGAAGACCGCCCGGGCCTTCGATGTGCAGTTCATGGGGAACTTTGACTACCTGGCAAAGTCCCCGCTCCAGAACAACAGCCCCGAAGGATGGGGCGGCGGGGTTCGAATGACGTGGGAGTATATTCCGGACTGGGATATTACAGCCACCCTCATGACAAACATCTTTCAGACCACACAAACCATCGCCCAAAACCCTGTTACCTATTCCCCCAACAACTCTGGACTGATGTCGCTCACCCCCCTCTCCTTCGGCATTTACCATGTTCTCTACCGGACCAAGAAGAAGAACTGGATTTATGCCATTGCCGACGTTGGCGCTGCCTTTGAGTATTCCTATGGAGGAGGTCACATCTCCCCGGAGCCCTTTGGCGAGGTTGGAGCCGGCTTCAGCTTCAAGCAGTGGTTCATCGAAGAGCGGGCTGAAGGGATGCCCCTGGCCTTTCCGGCCTATCCTTCTCCAGCCTTCACATCAGGACCGCTGATCATGTTCACCACCTCTGTCGGCGTTCACTTCTTCGTCTTCTGACTCCGGCCGGGCCCGCTCTCCCCTTTCCGCTCCCTCTCCTCCGACAAAGCTCAGATCTGATACGGATGTCCACCGGGGAAGATGTTCCCCGATCACCCGATCGATAAACACAAGCCGGTCACGAAGGGAGGGCTGGCCCTTCCTTTCCTCCCCAGCCCCCATTTCATCCAGCCGTCGTCCTTGAGAAAGAAGCTCCAGAATTTCTGCCTCCACCCCCCAGAGGTCTCCCCCTCCTTCGGCAAGTCGACACCTCTGGCAGAAAACAGCCCCGTCCGACGCCCTGAAGAAGAAGCGCTCCGGGGAGGCCCTTTGCTGATCCTCCCCGGTGGCCCCGAGCTGTCCGCAGCGTCGACAAACCGGCCCGGGAATCCCCCAGCCCAAAAGAGAGAGGGCCTCCCGGGCGAAACTCTCCCAGACATGTCCTGCCGATACCCCTTCGTCGTCGAGATGGTCCAGAGCCATGCAAGACAGGTGAAAGAGAGCCGGCTCGGGATGGTGCTCCGGAAGAAATCCCAAAAGAAAGCGCACAATCAGACCGGCCCAGAGGAGCCGGTCGTAGTCGGCGCGAATACGGGGGTAGGAATCGATTGCATCGGCATGAAGAATCCGGGACATCCCCGAGAATGTTCCCCGGCGAAGGGCGAGACGACTTCTTGTCAGAGGTTCGAGAGAGGCTCCAAAACGGTTTTCCCGGGAGGTGGCTCCCCGGGCAAAACCCGTGATTCGACCCTCTTCCCGGGAAAAAAAAGTGACGATCTTGGCCGAATCAAGATAGCGGCCCGCACGAAGAATGAGGACCTCCTGCTCAGCCATGGAGCGAGGAAAAAATCCGGAGGAAAAAATCCGGGAGAGCGGAAAGAGCGGGACTCATTGGGGCAGGTATCCGAGCTCCCGGAGGATTGCCGGGCGATCACGCCAGTCGGGAACCACCCGGACGATGAGATGAAGATAGACAGGGGTCCCGGTGAGGCGCTCGATCTCTTCCCGGGCCCGCTGGCTGATGGTCTTGATCGTCTCTCCCCGGGCCCCCACCACAATCCCCTTCTGGGACTCCCGCTCCACAAGGATGGAACCCTCGATACGGGTCGCCCTCTCGTCAGGACCGGGCTCGAGAAACTCTTCAACCGCAACAGCACACTGGTGGGGAACCTCCTCGTAAAGCAGGGAAAAGATCTTTTCCTGGACAATTTCGCGAACCATTTCCCGCATCGTCTGAGAGGTGAACCACTCTGGGTCGAAGAGGGGCTCTCCCTCCGGAAGGGCGCGAAAAAGGAGGTCGCAAAGAGGATCGAGGTTCGTTCCCTTGAGGCCGGAGAGGGGAACGATCTCTCCGCTGATGCGGTAGCGTTCCATCTCCTTTGAAAACTCAAGGAGCGCCGGAATCATATTGGTCGGGCCCAGACGGTCGATCTTGGTAAGAGCCACCACCAGAGGGGGGCTCTGATCCGCGCTTCCCCGGGGAGCGCGGATCAGATCGAGAAATCGGGCAAAGTCCCGGTCCCTTTTTTTCGAGGTGATGTCCACAACCCAAAGAACGACATGGGCCTCGGCCAGGGCAGCAGCAAGGCTCTCCCCCATCTGCTGGTTCAGCAAGGGACCGGACTGATGGAATCCAGGCGTATCAAGAAAGATTGCCTGACCTCGATCCTCGGTCCGAATTCCCCGGATGAGGGTCCGGGTCGTCTGGGGGGTGGCGCTGACCGCCGACACCTTCTCTCCGACAAGGGCATTGACCAGGGTCGACTTGCCTGCGTTTGGGAGGCCGACAACCGCTATAAAGCCGGCACGTCCGGTGGGCGGGGCCTCTTTCCGGCTCACCGCCTCGAGCTCGTCTGCCGCTGTCGGCCCCGGGGCTCTCCCTTTTTTCTTTGACATCCTGACC
>JAJZCZ010000108.1 GCA_021828805.1 Nitrospirota bacterium
CGGCGGAGGCGGGATCCGCTTCTGCCCGGGGTCCCGAATGGGAGTCCCTCCGGAAGAAGGTTCTGGAGCGGGACGACCACACCTGCGGCCACTGCGGATTTCGCAGCGAGAAGTGGCAGGAGATCCATCACAAGGACGACGACCACGGAAACAGCCGCCTGGAGAATCTGGAGACGCTCTGCCCCTGGTGTCATGGCTGCCATCACGTGGGACTCATGGGAGTCCTGGGCAAGGCTCGGCTCGTCTGGTGTCCCGAAATTCCGCAAACGCATCTTTTTCACCTCGTCCGGACGATGAGCGTGGCGATCCTCCAGGGAAAGTCTGGGGGGGAGGGGGAGGCTCTGGGAAAGGAAGCCACCGAGGGCTACCGGACGCTGTTCCAACTCCTGGGGAACCCGATCCGGACGCTCTGGGGGGACGACACCCAAAACCCGGTCCTGCTGGGAAATGTCCTGCTGGCTGCCGGGGAGGGGGAGATCAAGGAGCAGCGGCTGGCGGGGTTTCGGCTTCTTCCGGATCTCATGCAATGGCAGCCCCAGGTGACCTACTGGGCCTCCTCCGTCTTCGGGGCGACTCCGGCGGGAACCTGGCGGCGGCTGGCGGAGTCGTGGAAAGCGGTCGCCCTCGCTTCGGATTCGACTTTGCCGGAAGACGAGGCGGGGATCCAGGGGGGGGATCGAGGGTGACGTCTCTTGCGGAAAAGTCGGCCAACCCCCATTGCCACGCCGACTACGAGCCCCTGGTCTGCGGCGCGATCCTCTACGACGATCCGGACGTCAGGACGAGCGGGTGGGTCTCTCGCGACGGGTCGGAGCCGATGCGGGTCGACGAGCGGGTCATCGGCCAGTCCGATACGATTTGGCTGACAAATATCAATCTCTTCCGGTTAGGTCAGGCGGGACTGTCGAGTCGCTACCGCCATGATGCCTGGATCCGCGTCAAGGTCAACTCTCTTCTTCGGGAGTGGGGGCTTGAAACCCGTCCGGACGAGGGGGTCCGCCTTCTCTCCAAAACATTCGGACGGGTGATGATGCAGGTGGAAAAGACATTCCCGACGCTCAATCTTCGTTCGCCGAAAAACTCTCTCAAACCACAGGATTCCCTTTCGACCCTCGTGACAACGGCCCTCCCGGTCGTTCGCCAGGTGGGGGACGCCCGGATGAAAAAAGTAGCCCAGGCGGCCTACAAGACGTATCAGAACATCGAGAGGGCTCCAAGGGGAAAGGAGGAGAGGCGATACACGGCATTCATCGCGCCTCGGGAGGAGCATGCCAGAACGATCCTTTCGACGCCGGTCCCCTACGGACCGTGGGAGGAGTTCAAGGAGGGGCGGCCCGGTTTTCCGTCAGAAGTGAAATCCCGGCTCGCCTGGCTTCGGGACACCGGCCGCCCGGCGGTCGTCCGCGTGGTCTACCGGGGAACGGGGGAGAGCCCGCTCGGGCGAATTTTGAACGGAGAGAATCGCGAGTGGTGGACAGGGGAGGAGGTCCTCTTCGCGGTCGACGCCGGCCTCCCGGGCGGCGAGATAGAAATTGTGGAAGTCCATCTGGCCAAGGGAAGCGAGCCGTCCCCGGTCGTTCTTCCCGGGGGAGGACCTCTGGCGCCCCTCTCGATCTCCTACGGCCTTTTTGCCGAGATTCTCTGGGTCGCTGCGGCCGAGATCGGAACGGCGGAGGCCCGGCCCCCGTGGGGCCTGTTTCTCCGGGCGGCCGATCGGATGCGGACGACCCGGACGGCGTTGGAGCTTCTCTCCCGGGGAATCGACGTCTTCGGAATGGGGTACGGGGTGGTTCACGCCTCTCTTCCGATCGACGCCGAGCCGGACGACATCCTGGAGATCGCCCGGGTGACGGAGACGTTTGCCGTTCCTGGCGATCCCGATCACAGGGCAAAACCTCGGGACGGGGACAAAACGGATGTTCTCCGGGCGATCTATGCCTCCGGGGGATGGCAGGGGCTGGAACGGCTCGATGATATGTGGGAGGCGGAATGGAAAAAGGAGAAAAAATGAGTAAAGGAAAAAATATTATTTCAGCAGGATTTTTCGGTCTGATTGTTGTGGCGTCCCTGGCCTCCTGTCACAAATCTCCGCCGAAAGTGTCGAAAAATCTTCAGACGGCGGCGAAAAATCTCATCGGAACCCTGTCGAAAAACCAGGCCTCCGTTCTCCGGCTTTACCCGGGGCCCGACGGCCTCGTTGGGGTCATCTATAAGACGGGGTCCGGCGCGATGCGGGTGGTGTGGATGACGCCGACGGGGGCGGCGCTGGTGACGGGGCCGGTCATCACGGCCACCGGCCAGGATCTGACGGCGCTGGCCCAGGAAGCGATCGATGCCGTGTCCCAGTCGCTCTCCCGGGCGAAAGAGAGCGCGGGGGCGACATCGCCTCCTCTTCTCCCCGGAACCGGTCCCTCTCCTGCATTGGGTGAGAAAGAGTCTTTTCCGTCGTCCTCCGCGTCCCCGGCTCAGGCCCTGCTGAACAAGAAAATGTCCCCGGCGGATTTTCTCATGATGTCCCGCCATTTAAAGTCCGTGAAAGTGGGTCGGGGCCCCCGGAAGGTGTGGATCTATTTCGATCCGAACTGCATCTTCTGCAACCGTCTCTGGGAGGAAATGAAGCCGTATGGAAAAGATGTCACGGCCTATTGGATCCCGGTGGGATTTATGAAAAAAGACGATTCCCTGGGGAAGGCCACCGGAATTCTCCAGGCGCCCGATCCCCTGAAAGCCCTCGAACGGAACGAATCGGCCTTCGATACGGGATCGGAAGAGGGGGGGGTGACGCCTCCCGCGCATCTCGATCCGACGCTTGAGCGGGCCGTGGCGACCTCGACGATCGGACTGGGGCAGGCGACGGGGGAGCTGGCCACGCCCACGATCGTCTTTCGGGACGTGAAAGGTCAGCCTCAAAGCTCGATGGGACTCCCCGCCGATCTCAAGACGTTTCTGACGGGTGTGGGGTCGTGAGGGGACATGGCGAGCGTGGCGAAAAAAACACTGCGAGAGAGTCTCGAGACAGCCGAGACGGCTCTGGCCGTCTTTCTGGCGGATCTCGCAAAAATCCGGGAGGTTCTTGATGGAAATGACGAATACGATGAAGCGCTCCGATCCGTCGGAGGAGACTCCCGTCCGGACGCGACCCCGGTCGTTTGACGAGTATCTTCGGGAGGTGGAAAAGGGGATGGGAGACTGGTCGATTGTGGCCAATCCTCCGGAAATCGAGATGACGCATACGACATCGACCTCGCGTCTGATCGACCACGGCGATCGGGTCGAGGGGGGGACGGGCTCGGATGTGGAGATCGACGGGATGCTGGACCTGGCCGCGCTCAAGGGATGGACCAAAATCCGGTTCGAAGGGCCGGACAATTTCGTGAAGAGGGCCTCGGCCAAAGCCATCGAGAGAGGGTTCGATCTCTATGACCAGCAGGTGGACTCCTCCGTCCCTCCGGTTCCGGATCCGCTTCCGTCTCCCGAGCCGGAGGACGCCACCCCCGACGCGGAGGTTCCCGGAACCGACGCCGATCCCCACCTGGATTAGGGAGGAGAGCGATGGGAAATGAACAACTGCTGGTGGCGGCGCTGGAAATTCTGGGAGAGTTTGTGGACGCGCCCGTGTCTCCGACCCCGCCCGAGGTCCGCCAGGCGTTCGAGGAGCTGATGGATCTCGTCCGGATTCTCCATCCGGCGGGGTTTCTGCCGATGGAGGGATTGGCCCCCCTTCTTCCCGAGCCGGGAGGGGCGCCGTGAGCGCGCCGGCCTCCCCCTCGCGCTCCTCCGCCGACGATCTTCCGATCCTGCTCGTCGTCCTTGTGGTGGCGCTCGGCGGGGTCTGGATGCTGGGCCATCGGGAGATCCTGGGGATCCTCCTCCGTCTTCGGGGGTGGGAGATGGCCGCTCTGGGGCAGATTCCGTTTCTTCCCCAGGCGGAGGACTTTCGGGATACCGCCCGGGGGTTGACTCCCATGACGGCGGCGGAGATCGGGGATCGCTACACCTGGTCGGCCTTTTTTATGCTGTCGGAGAGAATCGGCCACGCTTTTCGCTGGCCGGCGGGAATTCTCCTGTTTTTCGGGGCGGTGGCGGTCGGAACGCGCGGCCTCGGCCGCTTCCGGCGAAATTTTCTTCGCCACGACGTAAAGGCCAAAAATCCGGTCTCTCGCATGGTGGGGCAGGGACTGCTCCTTC
>JAJZCZ010000021.1 GCA_021828805.1 Nitrospirota bacterium
ACGTCAGCTACCTGCTGAAGTCGGTGGATATTGGACGAGAAGGTCGAGACGATAACGCGTCCGGGGGCATCCCTGATGAAGCGGTCGAGGTTGTCTCCCACGAGTTTTTCGGAAAGGGAAAGGCCCTCTTTTTCGGAGTTGGTGCTGTCAGAGAGAAGGGCCACGATTCCCGCTTCTCCAAGAGTGCAGAAACGGTGAATATCGATATGGAGGTCGTCAATCGGAGTGAGGTCGATCTTGAAGTCTCCGGTATGAAGAACGGTTCCCGATGAAGTCCGGATTGCAAAGGCCACCCCATCCGCGATCGAATGGGTGATCCGGACGGGCTCGACCCCAAAGGGTCCCATCAGGTATTCCTGGCGGGGTGTCAGGGTGATGAGCTTCGGCATCTCTTCCGGCTTTCTCGTCTGTCGCAGCTTGGACTCGAGAAGCCCGAGTGTCAGGGGGGTTCCCAGCACCGGGACATTGAATTCTCTCAGAAAGTAGGGAACGGCTCCGATATGGTCCTCGTGGCCGTGGGTCAGAAAGAGTCCGAGAATCCGGTCCCGGTTTTCTACGAGGTAGGAAAAGTCAGGGATAATCAGGTCGATTCCGAGAAGGTCATCCTCGGGAAAGAGCACACCGCAGTCGACGACGATGATGCGTCCTTCCGTTTCATAGACGGTCATATTCATCCCCACCTCGCCCAGACCGCCCAGAGGGATGATCCGCAGGGAGGAAGAGGTATCGGTGGAGAGGGGGGATCCGGAAGAGGGAAAATCTTGAGAAGGGGGGAAGGTCTCAGTCAAAAAAGTCTCCTTTGTCGAAAGTTCATCCCTTTATCTTAGCAAAAATTTCCGGGCTGTGTTCCCGAAGGGTCCGGGCCAGAGAGAGCCATTCTCCGGGAAGAAGATTTTCCGGTCGGCATTCCGGTCCATGGGGAGTGGTATCGAGCAGCGGAGACAAGGCCTCCATGACTTCGGGTGAAAGTCCCTGTCTGAGAGCGTTCCGGAGAGTCTTCCTCCGGTAGGAAAAGGCGGCGCGGGCCAAATGGAGAGCTCCAGAAATGGCCGGGTCGACTCGGGTCTCCGAGGGGACGAAGGAGAGGACGCTCGAGTGGACCTTGGGGGGAGGATTGAAGGATCCGGGACGGATATCAAAGAGGTGACGTGGTGTGGAGAGTAGATGGGAAGCCACCGAGAGAGAGCCATAGTCCTTGTCTCCTGATGTGGCGGTAATCCGGTCGGCGACCTCTTTTTGGAACATCAGAACCGCCATCAGCGGAGGCGTTTCAGAGCCAATGATCTTAAGGAGAAGGGGCACTGAGATGTTGTAGGGAAGGTTCGAGATGACGAGGTAGGGAGAACCTGAGACAACAAGGTCTTCTTCCAGAGCATCTCCCTCGCGAATCTCGACCTGTCCTCCAAACTCTCGCAGGCTCTCCTCAAGATGAGGGATCAGTCTTGCATCTTTTTCCACCAGGATGAGCCGGGGAGAGCGGCGTGCCAGGTGGCGGGTCAGAATCATTCTCCCGGGTCCGATCTCAATGGCGGGGGTCGATTCCAGCAGGTTGGCGGGAATGGATTCCACGATACGCAAAGCGATCCGGTCATCGGTCAGAAAATGCTGTCCCAGATATTTGGCGGGGCTGGGGAGTTTCTCCCGGTTCCCTTTGGGTCGAAGCATGGGGTAAAATGCAACCTCGCAATAATTTGTTTTTCCGGATATTCGCGTTCGTCCCCTTCACCGGTGTTCGGGAGGGGTGGACAGGGTTCTCCAGAGACGGGGATATGTATGTCCTTTTCGGCACCATACCAGGATAATCGTGGATTTTTTGACGAAAGCAGAGAAGGAGACCGGTGGGCTTTCCGCTGGTTCGTCCTGGTTTCGTTTCTGTTTCATGCCCTGGTGCTGATATTTTTCCTGAAGGACCCGGCGTTCCATCAGGCGGTGGAGAACCTGATTGCCGCCGCCCCCAAAAAGCTGACTCCTCTGGAGCAGCGCAAGAGAGCTCTTGAAAAAAAGCCTGTCTTCATTGACCTTGTTGATCCATCAAAGGTTCCCCTGAAGCAGCAGTCAATGGCACCGGAGCTTCCCAAGGGGTTTTCAATCAATGGAAAGCCCAAGGGGGTTGAACATCACACCGAGACGGCGCGCCCCGTTCCGCGCATGGTTCCCCAGCGCCCCGTCCCGCCAGATCTGTTGGCTCGCACGGAGGCCCCCCGGGAGGCTCCGAAAGCCGACAACTCTCCGGGGTTCCGCCAGGTAAAGAAGGCGGAGCACCACGAAAAGGAAAACCATGCCAAGGCTGTGCGGGGAAAGGTTACTCCCAAGCCTGAAAAAAAGTCGGCCCAACCCAAAAAGATGGCCCAGAAACCTCAAAAACCAGTGGTGAGCCACCCCCTTACCAAAGAGCAGATCCAGAAGATCTTAGCTCAGGAGTCTCTGGGGAATCCTCTTACCCAGCACATTGAACTTGAAAAGGAGGCCCCTGCCTACAGCGACAGGCAGTCGGAGCTCGACCGCATTGCCGCCAATCTCGAGGATGAGACCTATTCAAGCTATATCCGGCGGATCCAGGAGCGATTTGAGACCATTGGAGAATATCCTCCCGATGCGGCAGCCAGAGGGACGACCGGGCGGGCTCTCGTGACCTTTACAATTAATGCGGACGGGACTCTTGCCGGGGCTGACCTGACGCAGGGCTCGGGAAGTGCAGCCCTTGATGAGGAGTCTTTAAGGATTGTTCGAGTGGCTGCGCCGTATATCCCTCTTCCCAGCTCCTTTCATAAAAAGAAACTCACCCTCACCTGGGCCTTCATCTTCTATAATGGCGGATTTCATGTCGTTCAGTAAATTGACCCGGCATTTTTCTCTCTTCCTGCTCTGTCTGATCTTCTTGGGGATGAGGCCGACCCTGTCTTCCGCCTCGGGCAGCAACGCTTTTGATCGCTACATGGGACTTCTGGATTATCTCTCCGCCGAGCCACCCTTTTCTTCGCTCGCTCCCCATTTTCAGCGCTCCCGGATCGGAAGCCTGGCTCTGAAGAAGCTTGACCCGAAAGCTCTTCCGGAGCCCTTTCGCCGGCGTTCCATTTTTCTGAAGGCGTGGATGATGTCTCCCGATGTCCCCTTGACGGAAAAAGGGTTGACGCCCGCGCTTAAAGCCTATCCGGACCTGGCGCCCCTTCTCCTCTGGCATCTCGCCCATGTCCGGGGAGTCTCCTCTTCCGTTCGCAGGACGCTCATGAGGCTTGAAGCTGCTCGTGAAAATACCATATTTTCCCCTTTAAGAAGAGGGGATGTCGGCGGGAGCCGGGCGAGGCAGCTTCTCCGGAAAGCTCTTGCTGCGAAGGGTGATCGTCGCAATGAGCTTCTGGGACAGCTTATCGCCAGCCACCCTCTGAGCCCCGAGAGTGCATTGGCCCTGGTCCGGATCCGTCCCTTCATTCCATCGGGGAAGTGGCTGCTGCCTCGTTGGGTCATTCTTCAGACGATGGGGGCCAATGACCTGGTTCTCCGTGAAACCTCGGATTATCTGAAGACATCCCCTCCCTTTCCCTACCGGGACCGGGCTCTCTATCTCGAGGCCCGGGCCATGGCACAGACAGGCGATTCCAAAAAAGCCCTTGTTCTTATCAATGACCTGCTGAACTCGGCACCCCGCCTCTCCGTGCGCTCTGAAATAGAAGCATTGCGGTGCCGTCTTAAAATCTCTCGCAATATTGATCAGGGAATCTCTTGTCTCGAGTCTCTCCAGAAACGCTATCCTTCGGCGGTATTCATTCCCTCTCTTCTTGTTCAGGCACTTCGGCAGGATATCGTCTCACCCCTTGGCTCGCTTCCTTCGGCTCTTGAGGTTCCGCGCTCCTTCTGGAGTCAACGGGATGGACAGGATGCCCTCTGGCTCTATGGACTGGATCTTGCGCTCCGTGGTCACAAAGAGGCGGCGCTTTCCCGCTGGGCGACTCTTTCCTCCTACATTCGTGAGAATGCTCCGGAGAGAACAGGGCTTTTAGCCCGGGCCCGCTACTTTCGTGGCCGTCTGGAGGAGGAGCTTGAGCATCCCGCCCGGGCCCGCGACCTCTATCGAAAAACAATCGATGCGGGAGACGGGAGTCCCTACCCACTCTGGGCTGCCATTGCCTGTCGGGGGGAGTGCGGAGCCTTTCATCTTCCGGTCCATCATCCCACCCGTTCCCGTCGGGCTTCTTTCCGGGTCCGGAAGGCGATGGAGGAGTTATTTCAGATGGGCCTCTTCGGCCCGGCCTTGGTTCTTGACCGGCTCTCCAGAAATGCCACTCTCGACCGTGACCAGATCCTCCGCTACGGGGATCTCGACATGGCTGTCTCAAGCAGACGCCAGTTGGTGCTCGCTGACCGTATCTTTCCGGCCGGAGGGGCCGGAATGCGTCTGCCGACGGGTGAATGGATGACTGCAGCGATCCTGTCAGGGTTTTATCGTGCGGGGGTTCCGACTCTGTGGGCTCTGTCCATCGCCCGACAGGAAAGCCGTTTCCGGGAGGGCTCTCTTTCTGTTGACGGGGCCCTTGGTGTCATGCAGCTGATGCCTAAGACGGCGCTGGCAGTGGCCAAGGGTCAGGGAGGGGATTTCCCCGCGCAGATCGAGCATAACCTCGGACAGGTCCGCCATCCCGGCGTGAACAGTCTGATCGGTGGCCTCTATCTTAAACGCCTTCTGCTATCGGTCCCTGGCCATCCCGAACGGGCAATCGCCGGATACAATGCCGGCCTGCACGCTGTTCTTTCATGGAGGCAGCTGTCCAAGACAGACTGGGATTTCTTTACAGAATCGATTCCTTATCAGGAGACCCGGCGCTATGTGCGTGAGGTTCTTTGGAACTACGCCTATCTCGAACGTCATTTGAAAGGCGTTCGCAAGGGGACACCTTGAGCGAAAACAGAATTCCTGGGCTTCGCCTGGAAAATCCTGCAGACGAGGAAGTACGCCTTAGAGTGGACAAGGGCATCCATCACCTCGCGAACTCTGTATCCCGTCATGCTCAGGTACAGGAACGACTCCGGGGTGAGCTTCGGGAGAAGAACCGGGAGCTGGCTGAACTCAGGAAAACACTGGCCCTGCTGCGCCGGGAGAGAGAGAGACTCCGGGAGATTTTTCTTTCACTCGAAAAAAAGCTCCTGGAGGTTTCGATGTCCGGACAGGAGGAATCGAAGTGAGGGAGCAATGGAGAAACCAATGGCCCTTTCTCCGGTATGACGATTTTGTGGAGGGCTTCCGGTGAGCCCCCCGGGCTCTAAGAAATCCGAACACATTCAGGTCAAGGTCCTGAATGTGCTTCTTGATGTCCGTGGAAGTTTTGATCCGCGCCGGATGGAACGGGCTGGAAAGCTGCTGGATGCCGAACTCAGGGGGCGTGTGGCGAACCAGTCCGGCGAACTTCCCGAGCAGAATGCCCTGTCTCTCGTCCTTCTCGCGGCCATTGAGAAAACATATGCCATCGAACAGGCCCGGGAAGAAAAGTCCCGCCTGGATTTTGAGCTTTCTGCGTGGCGAAAGTGGGCCTCGGAATGGGCTGCCTCGGGACTCTTTACAAAGAACGATGGAAAGGAATAGGCTATGACCAAGGCCTGGGGTGTTCGAGGTCCGGTCAAGTTTGATACCTACAAGCATTTGAGAGAGGGCGCAAGCAGGATTGCGGTGTGCATGCCGGTCCCGAAAGGGATCGGAAGCCTAAACGTCCTCCAGCGCCGATACGTGGTAACCAGGTATCTCAAATGGCGACTGGCACGGCACCCTGGACCCTTTTCTCTGTTCTTTTCCTTTTCTCCCGCCTTTCCTTGTGAACGGGATTCCCCTTCTTTTCCTGTCTTTTCTCGATGACCCGCTCTCTTTTTGAGCAAGGCAATGGGCCGGTCCCTCTTCCTTACCGGATGCGCCCCTCCTCGCTCGACGAATTTGTGGGTCAGCAGGCTCTTTTAGGTCCACAGGGCCTCTTTCGCCGCTTCCTCTCCGAGGGACGGTGGCCTTCGATGGTTCTCTTCGGTCCCCCTGGCACCGGCAAAAGCGGATTCGTCGACCTCCTTCCCCGACTGCTTCCTGATTACACCTTCGGCCACCTCAATGCCACCACGGCAGGGGTTGCCGATCTCCGGACCGAGCTTCAGCGTGGGGAGATGCGGCGGCGGGAGGGAGGGCAGCATGTCGTCGTGGTTGACGAGATTCATACCTGGTCCAAAAGTCAGCAGGAGGTTCTCCTGTCGGGAGTCGAAACAGGACAGATCCTTCTGCTCGGGATATCCAACACGACGCCCTATGCCGCCCTGATCCCGCCATTAGCCTCTCGCCTTCTGCTTTTCCCCTTCCAGCCTCTGGACGGAGAAGCCCTTTCCCGGCTGCTCGATCAGGGCCTTTCCCGGCTGCTCCGGGAATCGCGGGGACAGGAGATTCGCCTTGAAGCTTCTGCACGCACACTTCTTGTCCGCTATGCCGGAGGCGACGGCCGACGTCTTCTTCTGGCCCTTGAGTCAGCCGCGCTTTTGGCAGCCACCCGGGCAAAGCCGGATCAGGTGATCCGGGAAGATGATGTTTTGGCAATCCTCTCCAGTGCCGGTCAGGTTTACGGGGACAAGGACAGCCATTACGATACCATTTCCGCTTTTATCAAGAGTGTCAGGAACTACGATCCCGACGCCGCTCTTCATTGGCTGGCCCGTATGATTGAAGGAGGGGAGGACCCTCTTTATATTGCACGTCGGCTCGTTATCCTCGCGGCGGAAGATGTTGGTCTGGCGGATCCACAGGCCCTGACCCAGGCGGTCTCGTGCTATCATGCCGTCCGTGAAGTAGGTCTTCCCGAAGGACGGATTCCTCTTGCAATGACAACGGTTTTCCTTGCCCTGTCTCCTAAGAGTACGTCAGCCTATCAGGCCATAGACCGGGCCCTGGCTGATGTCCGAAGCGGATTTGCTCCGCCTGTTCCCCTCTACCTCCGGGATCGGACCTCCAAACGCGCCTTTGCCGGGGGGGAGGCAGCATCTCCTCTCGACTATCTTTACCCTCCGGACCAGCCTGATGGCGTGTCTCCTCAGGTGCACTTGCCGGAGGGGGAGAGTCGACGTTACTACGATCCGATGAGTCGGGGGCGTGAGAGGGAGCTCAAGGAGCGCTATGAGGCGGTACGCAGGATCCATGAGGCCCGGATCTCTCCGGAGGGGGGGGCTCCGTCCCCCTCCTGAGGCGTCTTCTTTTCTGATACATACGGGACAGGGGTGTTTTTAAATTATTGATGGTTAATAAGTTATTTTAAAATGAAAGACTTAGTGATTCAGATCGTGTATAATAAAGTGTTACTCTGGCATGAAGTTTGTTTTTGAAGGTCAGAACGGGGAGGACAGAGGATCCCCCGTTTTTGAAAATGTTCGCGGACGCTATCTTGGGATTTATTTAGCAGGAAAATGAGAGGTTTTTATGGGATATGGACTTTATCTTCTACTGGCGCTGGCAGGAGTAGCCGCCGGCCTGTGGGGGGGCATCCAGGTCGGCACAAAGCGACGATCGGAGTCGATCGCCCTCGAGGCGGCACGCCTGGAGGAAGAGCGATCCCGCATCGAAGAACGCAAACAGAGTGCGATGAAGGAAGCGGCCATCGAGGCGCGGGAAGAAGCTCTCAAGCTCAGAATCCAGGTCGAAGAGGAGATCTCCCGCAAAAAGGAAAGCCTTCAGTCTGCGGAGCAGGCGCTCAAAGCCCGGGAGGGTGAGCTTGAGCAGGCAGGTCGCCACATTGCAGAGGCCCGGGAAAAGAATGAGCGCGAGCGTCAGCGTCTTACCTCGAAGGAACACGCCCTGCTGTCTCGGGAGACGGATCTTCGGACGATGGAGGCAAGCGAGCTTAAGCGTCTGGAAGAGATCTCCTCTCTGACGGTTGAAGAGGCCCGGGAGAGACTCTTGCAGAGCGCGGAGTCCTCTATCCGCCAAGATGTGGGAAGGCTGGCCCAGAAGCTTGAGCAGGAGGTTCGGGATCAGTCGGTCCGTCGGGCGCGGGAAACCATGACAATGGCTATCCAGCGATATGCCAACGAGCATGTGGCGGAGATCAGTGTTTCGGTGGTTCCCATCCCCTCCGACGATGTCAAGGGGCGTGTCATTGGCCGGGAAGGAAGAAACATCCGGGCCTTCCAGGCGGCGACCGGTGTGGACCTGATCATCGATGACACCCCGGATGCCATCATTATTTCTGGGTTTGATCCCTTGCGGAGAGAGGTCGCCAGACTTGCTCTGGAGCAGCTTCTGTCCGACGGACGTATTCATCCGGCCCGAATTGAGGAGATCGTTGAAAAGGTCAAGCGCGATCTTGACGTATCCCTCAAGGAAGAGGCAGAAAAAATTGCTTTTGAGCTGGGGATTACAGACATCCACCCCGAAATTCTTAAGCTTCTGGGGCGCTTGAAATTCCGGACAAGCTACGGACAGAACAACCTTCTGCATGCCCGAGAAGTGGCCTTCCTTTGCCAGATGATGGCCCATGACCTTGGACTTGATCCTCGCATTGCCAAAAGGGCAGGTCTTCTGCATGACATTGGAAAATCGCTCTCCCATGAAGGGGAAGGCTCCCATCCATCCCTTGGAGGGGAAGCGGCTAAGAAATATGGCGAGCCACCTCAGGTGGTGAACGCCATCATGTCTCACCATGGAGACATTGAGCCTTCCTGTCTCGAATCGATCCTTGTGGCGGCCGCGGACGCCATTTCTGCGGCCCGACCGGGTGCCCGGAGAGAGAGTATCGATGTCTATGTGAAGCGTCTTGAAAAGCTCGAAACGATCGCCACTTCTTTTAAGGGTGTTGAAAAGGCCTACGCTATCCAGGCTGGCCGGGAAATCAGGATCATCGTCAACCAGGACCAGGTTACGGACTCCGATCTCCAGGAAATCTCCAGGGGAATTGCCCAGAAGATCGAGGCGGAGCTGACCTATCCGGGACAGATTAAGGTCACTGTTATCCGGGAGAATCGGATCGTCGAGTATGCCCGCTGACGTGCCTCCCGGGAGAGAGGACGAAGTCAGGCTCCTCTTTGTGGGGGATGTCTTTGGTCGCCCCGGACGGAAGGCGTTGGAAGATGGGCTGACCCTTCTTGCCCGGGAAGCCTCACCCCACGGCCTCTTTATCAACGGAGAAAACCTGGCGGGTGGCAGAGGAATCACTCCCCGCAAGGCGGAGGAATGCTTTCGGCTGGGAGTTTCTGCGATCACAACCGGCAATCATCTCTTCGACCAGAAGGAGGCGGTGGGTCTTCTCTCTTCTGAAGAGAGGATCCTTCGTCCGGAAAACTATTCGGCGGCATGTCCCGGAACCGGTCACCGGATCTATACCCTTCCGGGTGGATTCCGTGTCGGGTTGGCCAATCTGGCCGGACGGGCCTTCATGGGCCCCTCCGACTGTCCTTTTGCCGCTGCCGATCGGGTTTTGGAGGACTTTTCCCGGGACCCTGATCCTCCGCACTTTATCGCCTTCGATATCCACGCCGAGGCTACGGGGGAAAAACAAGCCCTGGCCTTTCACCTCGACGGTCGGGCGGATCTGCTCTATGGGACACATACTCATGTCCAGACCAATGATCTGACATGCTATCCCGGTGGGCTTTGGTTTGTCGGGGATATCGGGATGACCGGTCCCCGGTGGTCGATTGTCGGTGCCGATCCGGTGTCAGCTCTTTCCCGCTACCGGACACAGGTTCCCTTGCCCTTTCGGGTGGGGGAGGGAGACACTCTCTTTTGCGCTCTTCTCCTGACGGTGACCCTTCCCTCCGGAGGAGAAAGATCGCGGGTTGTCTCCGCCCGCCTCATTCGTGAAGTTTTTGCGGAAGGAGAGGTGAGAGCGGGGGATCGGGAGAGCGAGTAGTGGACAGGGATGTTCTTTCTGAAAGTGACGTCGTTTATACGGTGGCAGAGCTTGCCGGCTCGATTCGGCAAGGGATCGACAGGCTCTATCCCGGGGCCATCTCCCTGACGGGAGAGCTGTCGAATGTCAAACTGTCCCAGCCCTCTGGCCATTATTACTTTACGGTCCGGGATGCGGCGGCCAGCCTCCGTGGAGTCATGTTCCGTTCTGCCGCCCGGACGCTTTCCTTTCAGCCGGCAGAGGGTCTCAAGGTCCTTTTGCGGGGTCGTCTTTCCTATTATGAGGCCCGGGGTGAAGTCCAAATTGTTGTTGACCGGATGGGGCCGGCCGGTCTTGGACTTTTCTTTCAGGAGTTTGCGAGGGTCCGGGATCTTCTGGCAAAGGAGGGTGCCCTTGCCCCCGAGAGGAAGCGGCCTCTTCCGGAGTATCCGCGCAAGGTGGCTCTGATTACCTCTCCCCAGGGGGCGGCCGTTTGGGATTTTCTTCGTATCTGTGACCAGCAGAACCGGCTTGTACCGGTCGTGGTCATTCCGGCCAGAGTTCAGGGAGCCGAAGCCGCATCCGACCTTCTCAGGGCCTTTTCGGAAATCCCGGGTCTCCAGGATGTGGATGTTGCCGTTCTGACACGGGGAGGGGGATCGGCGGAAGACCTCTGGGTTTACAACCGCGAAGATGTTGCCCGGGCTATCATGAACTGCCCGGTGCCGGTAGTGACCGCGATTGGCCACGAGATTGATGTCAGCGTGGCTGATCTGGTCGCCGATCTTCGGGTGGCGACTCCAACTGAAGCCGCCAAAAGAGTATTTTTTGATGGGGGACAGCTTGTAGCGGTGGCGGTGATGGCCCGTCGAAGAATCGGGGGGGCCTTTTCCTCTCAGGTAAAAGAGGAGAGGAGTCGTCTTCGACATTTTCGGGAGGGGTCGGTGCGCCTTTCCCGACGCATCTCCCACATGCATCTCTCCCTCGTCAGAAGCCAGGAGGCGCTCTCTCACGAGGTGCTCGGAGATCTTTCCCGGATGGGTGGAAGGCTTCGGGATCTTTCCGGGCGTCTTGTCCATCCTTCCGCTCAGATTGTTCGACAGGGCCGAAGACTTTCCGAGAGGGCCGGTTATCTTGTTCGGCTCTTCCTCGGTCGCCTCACCTCAGCCAGAACGGACCTTCTTGAGCTTGGGCGGCGTCTTGAAAGACCTGATCAGATAGGGCTTGCGACTCTTCGTGAGAGCCACGCCCGATTAAAACGTGACCTTTTCCTTGCCGTTCAGGGTCGCTTGTCCCGGGAAGTTCGAACATTTGAACGGCTTCAAAATGGCCTTCTATCCCACGATCCGGGGCGTCCCCTTGCCAGCGGATTTTTTTTGCTTTCCCGGCCGGAAAACGGATCTCTGGTAACATCCTCCTCACCGCCGCTGGTCGGAGAAACTCTTTCCGGGAAGACGCGTCATCTTTCTCTTTCCCTGAAGGTGCTTGGCGTGCAGACAGAAACACCAGAGGATGGAACGACAAAACTATAGGTCGGGGAGACGATGTCAGGACTGGAAGAAGGAAGTGCCACAGGCAAGACTCGAAAGAAAGCAGACGGTTCGGGTGTGAGCGAATCTGTGAAGCCGCTCGAAGAGAGGGAACCGGTCCGTTCTTTCGAGGAAAAAATGAAGCGGCTTGAAGAGATCGTCCGGGTCATGGAGCAAGGTGACCGGCCGCTGGAAGAGTCATTGCGCCTCTTCGAGGAAGGAGTGGCCCTTTCCGAGCAGTGTCAGAAAATTCTTGAAGAGGCCGAACGAAAAGTATCGATTCTTCTCTCATCGTCCCGGGAAACCGGGGGAGGGGCCGTTGAGGCGCCTTTCCGGCGGGAAAGCTAGATTTATGGGGGACTGTCATCAATCTTCCCCCGGGCCCATATTCTTCCATTACCTGAAAGGACTCACCGTTTGGAAATCACGGCCTATCTCGATAAGCAGAAAAAGCGGGTGGACAGAGCGCTGGAGGCGCTTTTCGAAAAAGAGCTGTCACGTGAATATGGTCGCCTGGCCGAGGGTATTCGCTACAGCCTCCTTGCCGGAGGCAAGCGAATCCGCCCTGTCCTGGCACTGGCTGCCATTGAGGCCGTCGGGGGGGACGAAGAGGTCCTGCTTCCCCTGACCCTCCCCCTTGAGCTTATTCATACATATTCCCTCGTGCACGACGATCTTCCGGCGATGGACAATGATGACCTTAGGCGAGGCCGGCCGACAAATCACGTGGTCTACGGAGAGGCCTCGGCAATTCTTGCCGGAGACGCTCTTCTCACCCATGCGTTTACCCTCCTCTCCGATCCTGTGTATGATAGGGTATTGCCCGCTTCCCGAAGGATGGAGGTAGTCTTTGAGCTCTCCCATGCTTCAGGGCTTTCCGGGATGGTGGGGGGACAGTTTCTCGATATCGTTTCGGAGGGAAGGCACCTGACCCTTCAGGAGCTGGAAAATCTCCACCGCCATAAGACCGGGGCTCTTCTCAGGGCCTCGGTGCGCATCGGGGGCATTCTGGCAGGAGCTTCGGACGAGAAGATCGATGCACTGACCCGCTATGGTGAATCGGTCGGGATTGCCTTCCAGATTGCGGATGACCTTCTCGATGTATTGGGAACGGCAGAGGAGTTGGGAAAGGCGGCACAAAAAGACGCAGGAAAAAGCAAAAATACCTATCCGGGACTTGTCGGCGTCGACCGGGCCCGGGTTCTTGCAGAGGAAAAGTGCAAGGAGGCACATGCGGCGGTCGCGATCTTCGGGGCAAAAGGAGAGCCGCTCGCCCATATTGCTTCCTATATCATAGAAAGAAGGAATTGATGGGATCCATTCTGGAAAATATTAATGGTCCGGATGATGTCAAGAATCTTCCTGTGGCCGATCTTCCTGTTTTAGCCAAGGATATCCGGGATGAGATGATCCGGGTTCTGTCGGGAATCGGGGGGCATTTCGGGGGAGGACTCGGCGTTGTGGAGCTGACCCTGGCTCTCCATCGCGTCTTCGATACCATGCGCGACAGGATCGTTTGGGATGTGGGACACCAGGCTTATCCCCACAAGATGCTTACTGGTCGCCTCTCCGCTCTCCCGACCATTCGCCAGTGGAATGGTCTTTGCGGCTTTCCTAAGAGGGAAGAGAGTCCTCATGATGCCTTTTCGGCAGGACATGCGGGAACCTCGGTCTCCGCCGCTCTCGGGATGGCAGAGGCGCGGGATGTTCTGGGGGATTCCTACCATGTGATTGCCGTCATTGGCGACGGCTCTCTCACCGCGGGTATGGCGATGGAAGCCCTCAACCAGGCGGGAGCCAGAAAAAAGAAACTTCTGGTCATTCTGAACGACAACAACCTGTCGATTTCTGAAAATGTCGGAGCCCTTTCGTCCTACCTGGCCAGAATTTCGGCCGACCCCGTGATTGATGAGGTAAAGCGCAAGACGGGAGCCCTCTTGAAGGACATTCCGGTGATCGGGGATCAGGTGGCGCGTTTTGCCCGGGCGGCCCATGGGCAGGTGGTGGGAATGATCTCTCCTCCGGGACAGTGGTTTGAGGAGATAGGGCTTTCTTACGTGGGCCCTATCGATGGACATGATCTTCCCCTTCTACTGGAAACCCTCACGGCTCTGAAGGATCGACCCGGACCGGTGCTTCTCCATGTCCGTACGGTCAAAGGGAAGGGATACGAACCCGCGGAAAAAAGCCCCATTGCTTTCCATGGAGTGGGACCCTTTGATCCGGAAACCGGTGTTTTTAAAAAGAAATCCGGAGGAGCTCCAGCTTACACGAAGATCTTTGGACAGGCGATGATAGAGCTGGCAAGGGAAATTCCCGAGCTTTTCGCCATCACGGCTGCCATGCCTGAGGGGACAGGATTGTCAGACTTCTCCAAACTCTTTCCGGAGCGCTTTGTGGATGTCGGGATCGCTGAACAGCACGCGGTCACGCTGGCCGGTGGCATGGCGGCACAAGGACTTCGTCCTGTGGCGGCCATTTACTCGACATTTCTTCAACGGGCTTATGATCAGGTTGTTCATGATATCTGTCTTCAGAATCTTCCGGTCCTTTTCGCGCTCGACCGTGGCGGACTGGTGGGAGAAGATGGCCCGACCCATCATGGAGTCTTCGATATTTCTTATCTCCGCCATATTCCGAACCTTGTTCTCATGGCTCCCAAGGATGAGAATGAACTTCGCAAGATGCTCTGGACTGCACTGCATCTTCCCGGCCCTGCGGCCATCCGTTATCCTCGTGGAGAGGCGCTGGGGGTTTCTCTGGATTCAGGCTTCACGGCTCTTCCGGTTGGAAAGGCCGAGATGCTTCGGGATGGACACGATCTGGTCTTTCTTGCCTATGGTTCAATGGTTTCGGTGGCCATGGAGGCTTCCCGTCTTCTTCAGTCGGAGGGGGTTGAGGCCGGGGTCGTCAACATGCGATTTGTTAAGCCTCTGGATACGGAATTACTGGAAGAGCTTTGCCGTCAGACATCCCTGCTTGTTACTGTCGAGGAGGGTGTCATCATGGGCGGATTCGGCTCAGCTGTTCTCGAGTATCTTGCCTCTGCCGATTTGCTGTCCCGTGTTCGGGTCCGGCAGGCGGGTATCCCGGACCACTATGTGGAGCATGGAGCGCCAGGAATTCTGCGCGATTCCGTCGGGTTGACGGCTGCGAAACTCGCTGAAATGGCGCGAAAAAGCCTCCACGCATCCGTTTCCTGACACCCGGGAGGTGGCAGGAAAAAAGGAGTTACTGGAACATCTGGTGCTCCGGAAGGGGTGGGCAGCAACGCGCGAGGATGCCAGGGGGATGATTGCCCGGGGGGAAATTTGTGTGAACGGAATTCCCCGGGAGGACCCTTCCGTCCGGACGGAGTTTGATCGTATTTCGAGACGTGTGCCGGAGAATGGCCCCCGTTTTGTCGGCCGGGGAGGGGAGAAGCTCTGGGGGGCCCTCTCCTTTTTTTCTCCTCCCGTCCGAGATGCCTGTCTGGCAGACCTCGGTGCATCGACGGGAGGGTTTACGGATTGCTTGCTTCAGTCGGGAGCCGCCTCTGTGCTCTCGGTCGATGTGGGGAAAGGGTTGCTCGATGCCCGTCTCCGCTCTGATTCCCGCGTGAGGCTTCTCGAGTCGGTTAATGTGCGCCATCCTGGATCCTGGATTCCTGAAGAGGGGGTCGATGGTGTTGTGGCCGATCTTTCCTTTATCTCTCTTCGTCAGGTTTTGCCTCAGATCCGTCTTCTCATTTCCCGGGGAGGGTGGATGATCACCCTTGTAAAACCCCAGTTTGAAGCCTCTCCGGATGAGATCGATAAAGGCGGTATCGTCACTCTGGAGGCGGTTCGCCGGAGAATTTTGCGGGATATGGTCGGCTGGGTCGGGTCTCTGGGAGGAAAGGTCCAGGGAATTGCTCCCTCAACCCTCCGGGGAAGAAAAGGCAATCAGGAATATTTCTGTTACGCACGCTGGAAGGACGGTAAGTGAATATTGTCATCGGTGGAGGGGCTGGATTCATTGGCGCTCCCTTAGCCCGGGCTCTCTCCCGGATGGGGCACAACGTTACCGTGATCGATGACATGTCGACCGGTTACCGTACCTCCCGGGATGCGTCGGTTCCGCTTGTCAAAGGTTCTCTGGATGATCCGAAGTTTGTCTCCCGTGTCATTGAAAGAACTCTCCCCTCTCTTTACATTCACCTGGCGGGGCAGCCTGATGTCCGACTTTCCTGGGAACGTCCCTCTTGGGACAACCAGAGAACGACGGGGGCGATTCTGGGGGTTCTTGAGGCGTCCCGCATGGCCTCAATTCCCTGGATTATCCTTGTCTCCTCCGGAGAGGTGTTGGGAAATGCAGGGGAAGGATCCCGGGCGCCTCTTTCGGAGGAAAGGCCTCTCTCTCCCCTCTCTCCCTATGGAATTTCCCATGCTCAGGCAGAGTTTGCCTTGGCTTCTCTCTCCGACTTCCACTCGACTCGCCAGACCATTGTCCGACTCGCTCCCGTGTACGGTCCGGGGCAGACGGTTGCCGGCGAGGGAGGGCTGATCGGATCCGCAATCCGTCAGACGCTTCTCCGAAGCTCGGTAAACCCGGCGGCTATTTCTGGAAACGGGGTCCGGGTTCGAGACTATGTTTACATTGACGATGCGATTGAGGCTCTCCTTCACATTATCAGTCGCGATGCCTCCGGCGTCTTTCATGTGGGGTCGAACTGCCCTGTCAGCGACCGGGAAATCTTCCTGGAGATAGGAAAAATCCTGGGAAGTGATGCCCCCGTCAACTACCACTCGAAGACCTTTGTTGATACGGAATGCCGCATTCTTGGCCATCAGCGCTTGACGGAGGAGTCTGACTGGGAGTGCGAGGTTCCCTTTCATGAAGGCATGGCAAAGACGGTCAAGTTTTTCTCGGAGGTCATTCAGTGAAGGTCGATCTTGTTGTCGTGACTCACCCGGATCCGGAGGTTGCAGAAAGGCTCGTTTCGAACCTTGTCTCCAAGCATCTGATTGCCTGTGGACATATTCTTCCGAAGGGGGCCTCACTTTTCTTCTGGGACGGTGGTCTTCAGAGAGAGGAGGAGGTGACTCTCCTTCTCAAGACAATTCCGGAGAACCGGTCCGCTCTGGAGCAGGAAATTCTTCGGGAGCATCCGTACAGGGTGCCGGAAATTCTTTTTCTTGGAGCGGATTACGTGACATCGGGTTATGCAGCCTGGGTTCGTGATGCCTGTGCTCCGGCGGAAGAGCCCAAATTGGGTGAGGGAGGGCTCCGTGGCCCGGCTTAAGAAGACAATAACGGTCACCATCCTTCCCGGAGTGACTGAAAAGTCTCGTCAATGGACATTCCCCCGCTGGGCTGTCTACCTTTTCTTGACCGGGGTGGTGGTACTCTTCTCGGGAATTATCCTTCTCCTCTTTTTTTACAGCTATGAGACGAAAAAGTTTATGGCTCTCCAGACGATTCAGGAAGAGACCCGCATTCAGCAGGAACATCTTGATAATTACCGGAAGAAGCTTGATGCGATTGAGGCGCAGCTTTCAGAGGTTAACAATCTCGATGCTCAGATTATGAATATGGTGGCCAAGGGAGCCCCGGATGTCCATCCGCCTTCTTCGGGTGAGGTCTCTCCACCCTCGTCTTCCTCTGCGCCCAGTATTGAAAAGAACTCTTTAAAGCCGGAGACACTGTCACCGGCTCCCTCCCTGCTTCCCTTCACCGGAGACGGAAGTCCGGTTATTTACCATCTCCCGGTCAATGGATGGGTCGTCTCATCTTTTGGCCGACGGGCAGGGCCTGTCGGGGGCGGGGAGGAGTTCCATCCCGGACTCGATATTGCTAAAGAGGAGGGGGCGGTTGTTCATGCCGATGCTCCCGGTGTGGTTATCCTGACCGACCGGACGCCGGATTATGGAAACTATGTGGTTGTTTACCATGGTCTTGGCCAATCCTCTCTCTTTGCGCACCTTGATTCCATTGATGTGGTTGCGGGTCAGGAAGTTGGAAGAAATACGGAGGTGGGGACCATTGGCCTGACAGGGTTGACCACGGCCCCTCATCTTCATTATGAAGTCCGTGAATTCGGCCACCCTGTCAATCCCGCCGATTATCTTGCTCCGGTCCCATCGGACAGGACTCCATGAGTCGAAGGTTGCCCGCTTAGTTTTTTGCACTGTCTTGCTGATCTCACTCTAGAGGAGTTTTTCTCATGTTCAAGATGCTCGTCCGCTCCCTTTTCTCCAGCCAAAACGAGAAGGAAATCCGGAGAGTTTCCCGGATTGTTGATCGTGTCAATGCCCTTGAGTCCTCTGTTCACGACCTTTCCAGTGAGGAGCTTGCAGGAAGGACAGAGTTTTTTCGAGAGCGTCTTGCGAAAGGAGAGACCCTTGACGCCATTCTTCCCGAAGCTTTTGCTGTCGTCCGGGAAGCAGGGAGCCGTGTTTTGGGGATGAGGCACTTTGATGTGCAGATTATGGGAGGCGCCGTTCTCCATGAGGGGCGGATTGCCGAGATGAAAACAGGGGAAGGAAAGACTCTTGTGGGAACCCTTCCTGTCTATCTCAATGCCTTGGAGGGCAAGGGTGTCCATGTTGTGACTGTGAACGATTATCTGGCGCGACGTGACTCGGAATGGATGGGCCGCCTCTATCGTTTCCTCGGGCTTTCCGTTGGTCTTATCCAGCATGACATGCCGGATGATCTGAGGCAGGAGGCCTATGCCTGCGACATTACCTATGGGACCAACAATGAGTTTGGCTTCGACTATCTCCGGGACAACATGAAGTACGAACTGGAGCAGTTTGCCCAGCGTCCCCTGAATTTTGCCATCGTGGACGAAGTCGACAGCATTCTTATTGACGAGTCGAGAACGCCTCTCATCATTTCCGGTCCCTCCGAAGAGTCCACAGACCTCTACGAAAGGATCGATAAAATCATTCCCCGTCTCACCCCGGGTGAACACTTCACCATGGACCTGAAACACAAGACAGTTTCGATGACGGAGGAAGGGTCCGACCTTGTTGAGTCGCTTTTGGATGTCGGCAATCTCTATGATCTCAAAAATATTTCCTTTGTCCACCACCTTATGCAGGCGGTAAAGGCGCACCACCTCTATCGCCGGGACGTTGACTACGTGGTCAAGAACGGAGAGGTGATCATTGTCGACGAGTTCACCGGGCGCCTTATGGCGGGACGGCGCTGGGGAGAGGGGCTCCATCAGGCTGTGGAAGCGAAGGAGAAGGTAAAGGTCCAGATGGAGAACCAGACTCTGGCAACTGTTACCTTCCAGAATTATTTCCGCATGTATAAGAAGCTTTCCGGAATGACGGGAACGGCAGATACGGAGGCCACGGAGTTTCATCGGATCTACGGACTTGACGTGATTGTCATTCCGCCCCACCGCAAGATGGTCCGTGGGGACCTTCCCGACCAGGTCTATCGAACGCAGAAGGAAAAATACGATGCCGTTGTTCTCGACATTATCGAGCGGCATAAGGTGGGGCAGCCGGTTCTTGTAGGGACGGTATCGATCGAAAAGTCTGAGCTCATTTCGCGGCTTCTTATGGAGAAGAAGATTCCCCACGAAGTTCTCAATGCCAAATTCCACGAAAAAGAGGCAGAGATCGTGGCTCAGGCCGGGCGGCTGGGAAAGGTGACAATCGCAACCAACATGGCCGGACGTGGAACCGACATCCTGCTGGGGGGAAACCCGGACTTTCTTTTTCAGGCGGAGCTCCGGAAAAAGGGAGAGGAAGTTTCTTCTGAGGAAAAAGAGGCACGACTCGCTTCATTCGAGGAGGTTGCTCGCAAGGAGCGGGAAGCCGTTGTTGCTGTCGGTGGGCTGCATATTATCGGAACGGAGAGACACGAGAGCCGTCGGATTGATAACCAGCTCAGGGGACGGGCCGGCCGACAGGGAGACCCCGGGTCGTCGCGATTCTATCTTTCTCTCGAAGACGATCTGATGAGGATTTTTGGGGCGGAGAAGATCAAGGGCCTCATGGAGCGGATGGGCATGGAAGAGGGGGTTCCCATCGAGCATGCCTTTGTCACGAAAGCGATCCAAAATGCCCAGAAGAAAGTTGAGACATACCATTTTGATATTCGTAAGCAGCTCCTGGAGTACGACGATGTGATGAACCAGCAGCGGCTTGTATTCTACGAGCTCAGAAAGAGAGTGCTTAAAGGAGAGGAGCTGCGGGACCTTGTTTTAACCTGGGGAAGCCGTGTTTTGGAGAGGCTTGTGCTGGAAATTATCCCGGAAGACGCTTATCCAGAAAGCTTTGATCTCCCTTCTCTTGTTGCGAGAGTTCAGGAGAAAAGTGGTCTTCAGCTCACGGTGGATGAGATTCAAGATATGGGGATCGATGCGCTCGTCGCGCATATTTTATCAAGGTTTGAGGCCCATATATCTGAAAGAGAGGCCCTTTTCGGGAATGAGGTGTTTTCCTCGATTGTCCGATATGTTTCATTGCAGGCTCTCGATAACGGGTGGAAAGAGCATCTTTTGACCATGGACCGTCTCAAAGAGGGAATCGGACTGCGTGGGTATGGACAAAAAGATCCCCTGGTAGAGTATAAGCGTGAAGGCTTTGATCTCTTCGAGCTTTTCATGGAAGAGGTGGAGCGCTCTGTTGTGGAGGTAACGGGCTCGGTCCGTGAAGTGGCGGAGGCTCCCGAGGAGGAGCCTGACTTTGGCAACCTGGCTTATTCTTACCCGGACGAATCCGGAGAGGCGGTGATGGATATCGGTGGCGGTCAGCCATTTTCGTCGACCGGTTTCGGTGTGTCCGTTGCCCCATTGTCGGGAGTCGAGCCCGAAAGGTCGGCGAAGATCGGACGGAATGACCCCTGTCCCTGCGGGAGTGGAAAAAAGTATAAGAAATGTCATGGAGCAGTTTAATCGGGCTCTTTGAACAGTTTTTCAGGGTGAGCCCCTGCCCTGAGAGGCGAAATCATGTGGTTTTTTAGTTGACAAAGTCCCGGTCCAAAAATAGAATGATAGGACAAATCGAACTTAAGAACTAAAAGAAATCCAAAGATGTCAAGGTTCCGTTTTCTCGGAGCCGGAGGGGGCCCATGTTTTCTCTTTCCCATCCCGACCACTATATTCCGATTCTGATATTCCTTCTCATCGCGATCGGTTTTGGTGCTGTTTCCTTGCTGGTGGGGCGGCTTATTCGTCCGCATAATCCCTATCGGGATAAGGATGCCCCCTATGAGTGCGGTGTGCCGCCCATTAATGATGCCCGGGAGCGTATTTCTATCCGTTATTACGTCATTGCCATGCTCTTTCTCGTCTTTGACGTTGAAGTGGTTTTCCTCTACCCCTGGGCCGTTGACTTTAAGCGGTTAGGGCTCTTTGGACTCGTAGAAATGCTGATTTTTCTTGTTATTCTTATTGTCGGATATGTCTATGCCTGGAAGAAGGAGGCGCTTGAATGGGAGTAGTTCACCATAAAGATGGCGAGCTTTCTGTCGTCACGATGAAACTTCAGGACGCGGTGAACGATATTGTCAACTGGTCCCGTAAATCAGCGTTGTGGCCCATGACCTTTGGTTTGGCCTGTTGCGCCATTGAGATGATGGGTGCGGTGGCGTCACGTTTTGACATCGATCGCTTTGGCGCAGGTGTGTTTCGGGCTTCCCCACGTCAATCTGACTTGATGATCGTTGCCGGAACTCTGACACGAAAGATGGCGCCGGTCGTGCGTAAGATTTACGATCAGATGCCGGAACCCCGTTATGTCATTGCGATGGGATCCTGTGCGACAAGTGGAAATATCTATGACAGTTATAGTGTGGTTCAAGGCGTGGATCGGCTGATTCCTGTCGATGTCTATGTTCCTGGGTGCCCCCCCAGGCCTGAAGCTCTTCTTGATGGCCTGATCAAGCTTCAGGAAAAAATCATGCAGGATAAGCCGGTTTTTCGAAACTAGAACGAGGAGAGAAACTAGGATGCATCCTGTCGCAGAATCCCTGCATCGGAGATTCCCCGAGATTGTGACCGGTTCCCGTGAGGCACTGGGAGATCTTACGGTCTATCTCAAGGAAAATGGAGCACTGGACGTTTTTCGTGCCCTTCACGATGACCCGGAGTTTCACTACGACTATATCGTTGACGTGACATCGGTGGACTATCCGATGGACTCCGAGCGGTTTGAAGTCGTCTACATCCTGTACTCCCTTTCCCGTCGTCACCGTATTATCCTGAAAATTCGTGTCCCGGAAAGTCTTCCAGTAGTCGACTCGATCGTCTCAATCTGGAAGGGGGCAGAGTTTATGGAGCGTGAAGTCTACGATATGATGGGGATACAGTTTCGTGGTCATCCGGATCTTCGGCGAATTCTCATGCCCGATGACTATGACGAGGGATATCCTCTGAGAAAAGACTTTCCGCTTGTTGGAAAAGGCTGGCGGGACGACTTTTCTTTTGTCCCCAAATATCACGAAGGACTTCCTCCGCTGCCTAAGGGATCCTGAACTCCTCGGAGCAGGAGAGAGAGACAAATATAAGAGACTGGTGCTTGTCGGGAAAGCAATGGTTGACTCAAACCGGCAGGAAGATTGGAAGGGACGTCTTCAGTTCGGACGCCATCAGGTGTGGTAAGGAAAGGGGATTCTCTTGGAGTCAATGGAAAAGGAAAAGGTTGGCGGGGCGACGGCAGAGACACCGACCATTCGTCGGGAGATTACCCTCTCAACTCTCCGACAGGCTGTGTTGAGTGGCCTTGACTCCTCGATCAAGACGGAACAGTTTCTTCTGAATATGGGGCCTCAGCACCCGAGTACACATGGAGTGCTTCGTGTCCTTCTTGACCTTGACGGAGAGAGAATCAAAAAGGCTGTTCCTGACTTGGGCTACCTGCATCGCGGTACAGAGAAGATTGCTGAATATCGTACCTATAACCAGATTATCCCGCTCACGGACCGTCTGGATTACGTTTCGGCCATGGCAAACAACTATGCCTTTGTCCGGGCTGTCGAGAAGCTTCTTCAGCTCAAGGTTCCGGAGCGTGCTGAATTCATTCGGACGATCGTGGCTGAAATGCAGCGGATCGTCAATCATCTTTTCTGGTTAGGAACACAGGCTCTTGATATCGGAGCGATGAGTGTTTTTTTCTATACATTTCGCGAGAGAGAAGTCCTTCTTGATCTCTTTGAAAAGCTTTGCGGCGCCCGTCTCACCACCAATTACTATCGTGTCGGAGGGGTGGAAAGCGATATCACACGTGATGTGATTGAGGCCCTGTATGCCTTTGTTGAAACCTTTGAGGGGCATATCAAGGAATACAACACACTTCTTGAGACAAATCGTATCTGGCTGGCCCGAACGAAGCACATTGCGGTCATCACGGGAGAGGATGCGGCGAACTTTGGTCTTTCAGGACCAACACTGCGGGGCTCGGGTGTTGATTATGATCTGAGGAAGTACGAGCCTTACGCCGCCTACGACCAGGTGGAATGGAGTGTTCCTGTTGGTCATAATGGCGACATCTATGACCGCTACTATATTCGGGTCGAGGAAATGCGTCAGAGCGCCTCTATTATTCGCCAGTGTCTCGACAAGCTTCCTGATGGCCCCTTTATGACAGACGATCACAAGGTTTCATTCCCGCCAAAGGGACGGGTCATGCACAACATGGAAACTCTGATCCATCACTTTCTCCTTGTTGTGGAAGGCTTCAAGACCCCACCGGGCGATACCTATTGCGGCACTGAAACCCCCAAGGGTGAGCTTGGGTTTTACATTGTCAGCGATGGGTCCGGAAAGCCGTATCGCATGAAGATTCGCGCCCCGTCATTTGTAAGTATGGGAGCCTTTGACCATATGGCACGAGGCTACATGATTGCGGATATCGTTACCATATTCGGAACCTATGATATTGTTATGGGAGAGTGTGACCGCTGAAACAAAGGTCGATAACGCTCCCCGGAATGCCGCAGGTGAGCCCTGTGGTATCAGGGTGCTCTGAGCCAAGGCTAGTTCTTCCTTACAGGTCAGAGCATTACTTCAACCCAAACTGAAATTCTTCGGAGATAGCGGAATGGCACACACTGACAACGCTGCGACAATACATATCACCGATGAAGAGATAGATCATATTTGTGAAGAGTTTGGAAACCGGGAAGGTGCGGTTGTCCAGATACTTCAGACAATCCAGGAAAAGTACGGCTATGTTCCCGCCGAGGTTCTCGAGCGTGTCGGAGAGGATCTGGGAATCCCGCAGAGCAAGATGTTTGGGGTTCTCACGTTTTATTCTCAGTTCTACCGTGAGCCAAGAGGAAAATTTATTCTCAAGGTCTGCGTTGGAACGGCATGTCATGTTCGTGGTGCTGGTTTGCTTGTCGACAAGGTCAAGGAAAACCTGCATATCGAGGAGGGCGAGAATACAGAGGACATGATGTTTACCCTCGAACCCGTTTCCTGCCTTGGTTCCTGCGCTCTGGCCCCCATGGCCATGGTCAATGGAAATACCTACGGGAAGCTCTCTGGCGAGAAGATGGTTGATCTTCTCAATCAATTCAGGGAAGAGGCCACGGGAGCCGAGGAGACAGAGGCTGCACCAGCCTCTTGAAGCACCCTGTTCTTTTCCTGTGTAGAGAAGATCTGTCCTTCTGGTAATGATATGGTTGCAAGGACTTCTGCACAGTTTTCCTGTGTTTTAGCTTCTGTTAAACATTGAATGATATTCCAATATACGGCATGGATTCTCATGCTGTTTTCTTATAGGCGAGTCGTCGGGGCTTATCGCCCCCACGGCTCCGAGGAGTCTATCTGATGGCAACGCAGACGGTTGAAGAAATGACGGCCGGTCTCTTTCACGATGTAGCAGTCCCGACTATTCACATCGGGATGGCAACGTGCGGTCTTGCCGCTGGGGCTCGCTCCATCGAGGAACTGGTCATAAAAGAGATTGAGAAAAGGGGAATTGAAGCTCGAATCATTCCCACGGGGTGTATCGGGATGTGCCACAACGAACCTCTTGTGGACATCACCATGCCGGGGATGTATCGCGTCTCCTACCGGAACGTGAAAGCCTCGATTATTCCTCAAATATTTGAGGCCCATTTCGTCAAGGGAGAGTTTGCGAAAAAGTCTGCTGTCTGCCAGATTCCCGTAGCTGGAAGCAAGGCGTACGAGGGTCTTCCTCTGATGGCAGAAACCGGGTTTTTCAAAGGCCAAGTGAAGATTGTCTCAAGCCGCGGTGGCTTGATTGATCCTTCAAGCATTGATGACTATATTGCCACCGATGGCTACCGGGCTTTGCGCAAGATGCTGACGGAAATGACTCCCGAAATGGTTATCGATGAGATGACAAAATCGGGCCTCCGCGGACGGGGGGGGGGTGGCTTCCACACTGGTCTCAAGTGGAAGCTGACCCGTCAGTCGCCGGGTGAAGAGAAATATGTCGTTTGCAATGCCGACGAGGGAGATCCCGGAGCCTTCATGGACCGCTCGATCCTTGAAGGAGAT
>JAJZCZ010000109.1 GCA_021828805.1 Nitrospirota bacterium
CAGGGAGGGACGGCCTTCTTTCTGGAATCTCCTGGGATCTCATCGAAAGGACTTCCGCCACGGCTGCCATAAAAAAGACCAAAGGCAAGCCGTCCCCTCCTGACTGGGCGGGTGCCCTTCCGCAGCGCACGCTCTTCCTCATGGACGGGTTCGGCTACATCTTTCGTGCCTATTACAGCAAGGTCAGTTTCATGACCCGCGACGGAATGCCGACAGGGGCCTTCACCGTCTTCGGGAACATGCTTCTTTCCCTCCTCGGCACCTTTCATCCCCGGTACCTGGCGGTTGTCTTCGAGAGCCGGACCGGGAATGTCCGCGCCGAAATCCTTCCGGAAATCAAGGCCAACCGGACGGCCCCTCCCGAAGAGCTGACCCGTCAGATCCCTCTTATCGAAGGCCTCATTCAGGGCCTTGGCATTCCCCTTCTGTCGACTGACGGGTATGAGGCCGACGATACGATTGCCGCCCTGTCCCGCGCATGGATTGACCAGGATCCTTCCGCCCGGGTTCTCGTCATGTCGGCGGACAAGGATCTTTTGTCGCTTGTCTCCGACCGGGTTGGCGTCTATGACCCGATGACCCAGAAGCTCTTTGGTCCCGCCGAGGTTCGGGAAAAGTGGGGGGTTGATCCCGGTCAGATCCCGGATCTTCTGGCCCTGACCGGGGACGGGGTGGACAATATCGGCGGCGTTCCGGGGGTGGGGCCCAAGACGGCGGCAACCCTCCTTTCGGGGGGACTTCATGTGGAAGATCTGGTGACCCGGATCGAATCGGTCCGGCCGGAAAAGCTTCGCCCCAAGATCCTCGAGTACCGGGATCTTATTCTCCGGAACAAGAGCCTTACCATCCTTCATGACGGGATCGGCGTCGATGCCCGCCCGGAGGCGCTCGCGCTGGGAGCTCCACACATGGAGGACCTTCGCACCCTGACCGCCCGCCTTGAGTCGGCAACCCTCCTGTCCCGGATCGAGAGCCTTGCGGGAGGCTCGCCAGAGGGAGAGGCCCCCGCTCCTCAGCGTCAAAGATCCTCTCCGCTCTCCTTGCGCCCGGGTTTTCTCTGCGATCCTGAGGCCGGTACGGGCCGCTGGGACGGCGAGCGCTACCAGGACCTTCCGGAGGCAGACCCCTGTCGGGAGATCATCGGAGCGGAAGGAGTGGCCGCCTTCTCCTGGACGACAAGCCTGACATCCCTGTTGCGCCTTTGTTCTGAACGGTCCCTCCCGGCGATAGACCTTCCCTCCTTTGATCTGGAGCTTGCGGCCTACCTGGTCGATCCGGGACGGCGCAATTACCGGCTCTCCGATCTGCGGGAGCAGTTTTTTCTGGCGGCTCCCTTCGGGAAGGGGGAGGCGGCTCTCCCGGGCGTGGCCCTTCTTCTCGACCGCCTGGAGTCCGAGATTGACACACTGCAGCTTGGAAGCCTTCTGCGTTCGGTGGAGATCCCGGTCGCCCGGATCCTTGTGGGGATGGAAAAGGCCGGGATCCCCGTCGATCTCGACCGGATCATCGCCGCCCGGAAGACGATCGAGGGTAAGATCGGGACGCTTGAGGCGGAGATCTACCGGGAAGCTGGTGAGACCTTCTCTATTCTTTCCCCCAAGCAGGTGGGAGAGATTCTCTACGGAAGACTGGGCCTTCCTCCCCCCAGGAAGACGGGAAAGGGGACAGGGGCGCCCTCCACCGATGAAGAGGCCCTCGAAGGGCTGGCCTCCCTTCACCCTCTTCCCCGGCTCATCCTTTCATTCCGGCAGCTTCGCAAGTTTCTTTCGACCTATCTTCTTCCCATGGAGGAGGGACGGGAGGCCGATGGACGCTTGCACGGGCAGTTCAACCAGACAGTGGCGGCGACGGGCCGACTCTCCTCCTCGCGTCCCAACCTTCAGAATATCCCGGCGCGAACCGACCTGGGTCTTCTGGTGAGGCGATGTTTTGTGGCCCCCCCGGGCGGCTCGCTTCTGTCGGCAGACTACTCCCAGATTGAGCTCCGGCTCCTGGCCCACTTTTCGGGAGACCCCTTTCTCCGGGAAGCGTTTTCCCGGGGGGAGGATATCCATGCCCGGACCGCGGCCCTCCTCTTCGGAGAGCCGGTGACACCGGAATCCCGCCGCCGGGCCAAGACGATCAATTTCGGCATCCTTTACGGGATGTCTGCCTATAGCCTCTCCCAGGATCTGGGGGTTGAGCCGGGCCAGGCCCAGGAGATTATCGACCGCTACTTTGAGGTGGTGGCCGGAGTGGGCCCCTACTTCGCGGGAATCCGGGAGGAGGCCCGGCGGACAGGCCGCATTCGGACCCTGTTGGGGAGAATCCGTCCCATCCCTGAGATCCGGGCGGAGAACCGGAACGTTCGGGAGTACGGCGAGAGAATGGCGGTCAACTCGGTCCTGCAGGGTTCGGCGGCCGATCTGGTCAAGAAGGCCATGGTCGACATTGTTCGCGAAATCGATTCGGCAGGTCTTTCTGCCAGACTTCTTCTCCAGGTCCACGATGAACTGCTTCTCGAGGTGGCCAACGATCAGCTGGACACGGTGTCCTCCCTGGTCAGAAAAACAATGGAAGGTGCGATCCCTCTTTCGGTTCCCCTGCCGGTTTCAATCGGTATGGGATCGGACTGGGTTGAGGCCCATCCGTCATGAGTGTCATTCAAGGAGATTTTCCATGAATACCCGTCCCATTCTCGACAACATGAACGTCCCCCTTCTGGGGATGGCTCTCGTGGCAATCCTGCTGGCGTTTGTCTTTGCCCTTCTGGGGACGGCCTATGTTCTCCGAAAGTCAAAGGGGACGCTCCAGGAGTCGCGGATCCGGCTCTGGGCCAAGGCGGGATGGATTGCCTTCGGGGTCTATGCCGTGGTCTACATGGGGTACTTTTACAAGAAGGCCCAGCCTCAGGTCATTGCCTATCCGTTCTCCGCAGGGGACAAAGCGCTGGCCTCGGGCGACTACAAGTCCGCCCTGGAGGACTACAAGAAGGTCATTGTGGCCTATCCCAACCTCGGAATGGCCCATTACAAGCTGGGGATGCTGTTGCGGGTTGTGAAGCAGGTCGACGGATCGATTGCCGAACTCAAGGAGGCCATCCGTCTCGACCCGAACCTGGCACCGGCCTATTTTGCTCTGGGATCGATCCTCTGGACCCGGGGAACCGCCATGGATGCCGAGTCTTATTTCGAGAAGGGGCTGACGATCGATCCCAAGGCTCCCCAGAGGGTCTTCTTCCAGGAGATCGTCGACCGGGCAAAAAAGGAAAGGGCCGGTCTGATCAAGCCCGGGTCCCTGGGGAGGCCGCACCTTTCTCCGGCGGCTCCAGGAACGGGCCTTGACCAGACGCCCTCCGGAAAGGGGCAACCCAATGCCGGCTAGAACGAGGATCACCCTTCTGATGTTTGCCATTCCGGGGCTGGTGGATGAATACTGGCTCGGAAACCGCTTCCTTGATCTGCCGGCTGCCTTGCGCCACGGGTCGCTCCTCTTGGTGGAGATCCCGATGCTCGTGCTTCTTGTTCTTCTTGTGGCCTGGAGTGTGACCGCGCGGAAGCTGACCGAGAAAGGAGCCCTGGCTCTCTTTGCCGCGGCTGTTATGATGGGAGGGGGAGGTGCTCTTCGACTTCTCCTCGTTCTGTCGAATCCGGAAAACGACCCGTTGCTCAAGCCCCATCTCTTTGAAGTGGGGGGGCTTGTCTTTGCGGCGATGATGGTCGGAATTGAGGGGCAGGCGGCTCGCCGCTACTTTGAAAAGCTTCGCCGGTCGCGGGAAGGGGTCCCGGGGGCGGCCCGGTGATCCTTCTTGGGCTCACCGGAGGCATTGCCGCCGGAAAGTCCTTTGTGGGGCGTATGATCGCCCGGCGTGGCATCCCTGTTATCGATGCCGACGTCCTGGCCCGTGAGGCTGTCCGGCCGGGAACGGAGGGTTTTTTCGAGGTCGCCCGGGCTTTTCCCCAGGTGATCAAAGGTAAAGAAATCGATCGGCCAGCCTTGGGCAGGATCGTTTTCAGCGACCCTGAAAAGCGGGCATTGCTTGAGTCGATCATCCATCCTCGAGTCCGGGCAGCTTTTTCCCGGGAGAAGGAACGCTTTGGGGAGGCGCCCCTGGTGGTTTATGAGGTTCCGCTTCTCTTTGAACGGGGCATTGACCGGGAGATGGACCGGACTCTGGTGGTGGATGTTCCGG
>JAJZCZ010000110.1 GCA_021828805.1 Nitrospirota bacterium
CTACCGAAAGGCCCATGATCTTCTCGAGGAGGCTCTGCTCGGAGCCGGGACGGCCGGTCTTCCTCCCGAGGTCATGGTTCGCCTGGCCTCCTCCGATCGGCACCTGGGATTTTCCGGGAAGACCATCTCTCTTTTGTTGCCCATGCTCGCCCCTCGAAAGCGCTCCACACTCTCTCCCGACCTGATCCGACGGATCCGCTACCAGCTGGCGTTGGCCGATCGAGACAAAGGGAACGATCCGGCGGCCATCCGCCAGATTCTTCCCTTCTTCTCTTCTCTGAAGAGATCGGACCATATCCGGATCGCCAGCGGGATCCTTCTTCCCTTCTGGAAGAGCAGTGATCCTCTGGGCGGAGTTCTTCTTATGGGAAAGTCCTTGGGACGACTGACGCCTGCGGACCAGAAGACGGTCGTGACCCGGACCATCGATCTCGTTTTCAACTCCCTCCACGACGAGGAGCCCCTCTTCCGGGTCAATAAAACCTTCCCTCACGACTTCCCCGGAGACTACGCCGCCTATCGCCTGTCGCTTCTTTCCTTCCGGGCCCACCATCCCCATCTTTCCGAAGCCCGGGTTCTGGGTATGCTCCTCGACTACCCCGACTCCCTGTTTGTCTCCGAGGCCGAGCAGCTGGCCAACCGCATCTCCCTTGACGGTCTCTCTCCCAGAGTGGGACTCATTCTTCCAGACATGTCGGGCGGCCCCCTCAAACCCTACATGCGGTCGATTCTGACGGGTGCTGTGGCGGGATGGGAATCTGGCACGACTTCGTCCATTCCTCTGCTGGTGCGCTTTGTTCTCCCCCACCAGCACTATCTTCGCTGGTACGACGACCTGGTCTCCCGGGAGCATGTGGGGGCGCTGCTGGGTCCCTTTCTTTCCCGGGACTATCAGGCGGTCCGGAAGAAAATCATCGCCGACCAGATCCTCGTCGTCACTCCTTCGGTGGCGCCAGATCCAAAAAACCGCTTCATGCTCAGCCTGGCCGTGCTTCCGGAGATGACGGCACGCGCCATGGCCGCCTTCTCCCTTTCTCTGGTTCCCAAGGCCCGGGTGGCTGCGCTCTATCCCCGGGATCTCTATGGCCGCACCTTTCTTGCGGCCTTTGCTCCTCTTGTTGAGTCAGGCGGAGGAACACTCGACTCTCCTGTCGGAATAACCTCAGGCGGGCGCCATCGCGAACAGGCGGTGGCCCGACTTCGAAATATGGGTAAGGAAATCCAGGTCCCTCCCCGGGGCCCCTTGCCTTCGGGGGTGACGGAGCGCTCGGGGGACTTCGTCTCCTATGGCGGCAAGTCCTACTTTCTGATCCATCCCCCTCCTGTCCGGGACGGGAGCCATTCCCCCACCTTCCCCCCTCCGTACTTCTTCCTTCCGGACTTCGACGTGGTGGCCTTCCCCAACGACTCCGCCCACCCCTTCAAGGTGATGGACGAGCTGGTCTACAAGGAGATCCAGAACGTCGACGTCGTTGGCAACGAGACATTCATGATGGCCCGCCGCCACTGGGATATGGTCTCGGATATCCACAATCCCCTCTATAGCGTTTCCCCGGTTAACCTCTACAAGATTGCGGGCGGCCACGGAAAGACCCATGAGGCCAGCCGGACTCTTGCCAGGCTCCGGACCCTTTCCGGCAAATCCCTCGACCTTCTGATGCTCGAGAGCTACGACTGCGGGGCCTTTCTCTCGTCCCTTTTCTCCGAAGGCTTTACCACGCGCTATCATATGGGCGTGACCGCCTTGGCCAAAAAGTCCTACAGCGGGCTGTCAGGCTCCATCTCCTGGGGCCCTCCCGGTACCGTCTCGCGGCAGTTCACCCTCTTCCGGTTTCTGGGCGGGGGCTGGGAGTCGGTCAGCTCCCAAGCGGTGACGAATAAGTAGGGAACTTCGGCCTAAAGCGTCATTCGCTCGGCCTCCCGCTCTGGCGGCCCACTGGATCCCCTCCCGATGATGAAATTGGTGATCGAAACGGCGATCTGCGGGAATGCCGATGTACAGGCAACATTCAATCTAAAAGACATGAGGGACGCCGGCCGGCGTTTTGGGATTCATGCCCAGCGGCCTGGTCCCCTTCTTGATAAGGATGCGGAGATGAGCAAGGGAAAAATCCAGCTCCGGTTACCGGAAACATGTAAGGACGCGGTCCTGCGGCCTGGCTTCCGAATCGGGCGTCAGCATGAATTTGTTTGTGGCCACGGCGGTGGCTGTGCGCGTCGGGGCCCAATCGGAGGCCGAGCGTATTTCAAAGCACGGGGATCCCGCACGACGCCGGAACGGGCGATGGCTTTGTTGAATCGTCTCGGAACTCCGGGAACACTTCGCGAGGAGGACGCTTCGATGCGGCCGACGAGGATCGGGACATGGTTTAGTCGCCTTGGCGGTTCTCCCGCAATGACCCAGCATTCGTCGGGACCGGGCCAACCATTGCAGGGACTTGTCCGGCCGGTTCCTCGTTCCTGCGGCCTCCCCGTCTCGCCGCCTTGTGCTCCTGCAGAGAAGAAAGCGTCCCCCTCCGGGCAGGATTGAGCAGTCGAGACCAGACTCCTGCCGGACATTGCGTCCGGGCCGTCCGGACCGCGTTCTCCACACGGCCGTCGACGGGACTGAGCCCCTTTTAGAAGACCGGATCCGGGGTCCACTTTCAAGGACCTTTTAGGGGGTCAGCTTCGTGAAATCGGGGGGGGGCAGACTAGAGAAATCCCACAGTATTTGTCGATGGACTGGGTGAACTCGTGGCCGAAGAACTCGTGGCCGTCCACGATTCCCCGGCAAAGACGATCACATCCGTGTCGGGTTTGATATGCATCGGGCGAATCACCCTCTGGGGCTGCGTTTCGAGATGCAGGTCCGAGTAGTATTGGAGCTTCATCGGGTAAGTCCTGTCGTTAAGCAAAACCACCTGCGAAACGTTTCCCACGAACTTAATCTGGCGCAAAGTGAGAAAGGGACTCAAGCCACTGTATCCCCAGTGTAACCCGTTGGTGGAAGGATGGGGGAGTGCTTATCCTTGGGCAAGGGAAAGATCACCGAACCCGATGGCACTGATCAGGGGATGCTCGACTTGACCCATTTAAGGCCTGGGTCGATTGCCCGGGTTGTCTCCTCGGCGACGACGTATTTTACGGCCCGTTTCGGCCTCCCGTTCTGTGGGAAGATTTCTCCTTATGAATTCTTCGAATTGCGGCACGGTGAAGGCCACGAAACCAAATTTTGGGCTGTAAACTATACCTTTTTCAATCAAGGAGTCTCGCACTTGAGACAACTGGCCGAGGGATTTCCCCATGTTTTTCGCCACTGTTCCGGACCGGCACTCCCCGTTTTCGTATAATGCCATGGTTTGCAAGTATCTTTTTGGGGTATCATGAGGAAGACGCACCCGATCCGATCAAGGAGGTTCCGATGAAGACAGCTCCTCTCAAGGAATGGACCTACGAAGAATTCATGACGCTCCCGGAAGGGGGGCCCTATCGCTACGAGATCATCGATGGAGAACTGTGCATGACCCCTTCACCCACGCCTCGCCATCAGACAATTCTTTTCAATCTTTCGGTTTTGTTTGGAATCTATCTTTTGAACAATCCGACCGGAAAACTCTTTCCCGCTCCCTGCGACGTGGTTTTTTCCAAAGATCCCCTCCAGGTGGCGGAGCCGGACCTGATTTTCGTCTCGAAGGCCAAGGCCTCCCTCGTCACCGAGAAGAACATCCAGGGGGTTCCGGATCTGCTGGTCGAGATCCTGTCCCCGGGAACGGCTTCGACCGACCGTCGGGTGAAACTGTCTCTCTACGAACGGTACGGGGTTCCCGAATACTGGATCGTGGACCCGGAGGCGGAAACCATCCAGGTCTTCCGGCTTTCCGACGGACGCTACGGGATCCCTCTGGACATTCGCAAGGGAGAAACACTGGACTCCCCGCTCCTGCCCGGGCTATCGATCCCCCTCTCCAAGGTGTTTTCCGCCTGAAGGCCCCGCCGGCGCATTCATGACGAGGAGCCCCTCTTCCGGGTCAATAAAACCTTCCCTCACGACCCTTGACCAATTCGTTGATGACTGGCTTCTCCATGGTCGTGCGCACTTCAACCGCGACGAGGCGCTGGCTGCGGTCAACCTGAATCCTGATGGCCTGACCGCCGCGATCACCCGGCTGGTGAAAAA
>JAJZCZ010000111.1 GCA_021828805.1 Nitrospirota bacterium
ATCAAACGAACCATTCTGAAGATTGATTTTCTGGTCTGAAGATTGATTTTCCGGTCTGAAGGTTGGCTTCTCTGGCCTGCAGACTGTTTTTCTGGAGCAATCATGGCCGCACCCCGCAGCAAATGGATGGCTCGCCTGTCTCATTTATCTCCCGGCGTTCCACTCTCCCAAACCTTCCTGCGCCCCCTGTTTCTTCTCCTGCTGCTTGTCTCCTTCAGCACCCTCACAGGATGCGACTGGTTCCTCTCCTTTCCCAAAGAAGGAACGCGGGCTCCGACCACCCACAATCCTGTTCTGGCCGTGGGGGAGCGCTTTGGAGACATCTGCACGATGAATGTCCCGGATCATTTGCACCGTGAGAGCTTCTCCCATGCCATCTACCACCATCGTCCCATCCTTGTCTTTTTCGGAGCGCCGATCCACTGCACCCCCTGCGTTCACGAAGACAGGGTTGTCCAGGGCCTCCAGGGAACGTACCGTCAGGATATGGCCTTCATTCATATCGATGACTACGAGGACTCCGAGCAGGCGACGGTCCGCGAGTGGCGTGTCCACGGAGAACCCTGGGTCGCGGTGATCGACGGGGAAGGCCTTATCCGCCATGTCATTCCCGGAGATGCGAACTACTACTCACTGAACCGCATGGTCAAGGAAGTTTTACATTAGCCAATCCGGGGTCATCCGTTGCCCCCGGATTGGAAGCTGAGGCCTCTATCCAGTCAACGGCCTCGGACCGGCTTCTGAGCTCTCCGGTCCGCTGGCGGAAACGGATCTCTGCCAGAAGAGATTTCCGCTTATCCGGGGCGATCGCCGGATAGTGCAAAAGCACCTCCCCCCCGATCAGGGGGGGAAGATTTCTCCCCTCACACAGATATTCCCGCCAGAGATCGAGCTCCTCCTCTGTACACCGCAAAAGAGAATAGAGGACCTTTTCCGTCGACATCCGGTCGGCAAACCCCATCAACCTCCCCTTGTCTCCCCCGGCACACTCAATCAATCCCTCGTAGGAGCGGCCTCCGGGCCAGGAAGCAGGATGAAAGAGCGCCTCCAGGAGGGTATGCCGAAGCCGGGAACCCACTCCCAAAGATTCTGCCGCCCGCTCGAGCACAGGGCGCCTGAGACCGGAAAGAAGGGCCAGGAAGAACATCTCCCGGCTCGCCCCGGCCCATGCGCGCTCCTCCTGACCAATCGTGTCCAAGAGATCCCGGAGGGCGACCCACCGCCGAAGCCGTAAAAAGCGCCCCGGCGAAAGCCGGGAGAGAGCCTTTTCAGTCAGAGAAGAAAAAACACCCGACGAAAAGAGCAGACGGGTCGCGTCCAGAGGATGGGACTCCCGCTGGAGGCGGTCCATCTCGGCCGCCACTCGTGCCCTTCCCACCTCGCGCCAGAGAGAGGGCTCCCCCAGCGCCCCCCGGAGCGACGCCCTAAGGGCGGGAGAGGAGGAGAAGCCAAGACGTCCGGCCAGCCTCGCCCATCGAAAGATCCGGGTGGGGTCCTCACGGAAGGCCTCCGGACGTATCAGGGAAAACTGGCGGCGGGCGAGGTCCGCTTCCCCGCCAAAGGGGTCGAGAAGGCGAGAGAAAATCTTTTTTTGGGGGTTCCACTCAAGATAGAGGGCATTGACAGGAAAATCCCGTCTCTTCGCATCGTCTTCGAAGGAGCCTGGACACACCCGGGGAAGGGCTCCGGGAACGGGATACGACTCCCCACGAAAACCCGCCAGATCCAGTCGAAGGAGTTCCGAGTCCTGCCGGATTTCCACCCGGGCCGTCAGGAAATTCCTCTCTATATGGGGAACCCCGGCAGTCCAGGGGGCAACGGCGCGAAAGACCGACTCCGCCCAGGGGAAAAAGTCACGGTCGGCCACGAGATCCATCTCGCGCTCCTCCCCCGGTGCCGGTCTCCCCTCCCTGTCTGAAAGAAGGCGATCCCGGCTCCATCCGCCAACGGCATAGAATCTCCCCCCCGCCGGCGGAGTCATCCTTTCAAGGATTTTTTGCCATCGCGGTCCCGCCGAAACAGTAACCGGCCGTCCATCTTCCACCAGATCTCTCCCCCCCTCTGCCCCGTCCTCGAGCCGGTTGTGCTACCATAGGCCCACAAGCATCAGGCCAATACGACCACTGTGACCGATTCAGGAAGGACCCCATGACCTCCCTCCCCGACACCGACGCCATCGGGAATCTGATCCGACAACGCCTTTACTCCGAAGCCCTCGACCGGCTCGAACGGGAGGCCCCGGACAGAGGCCAGGACAGCGCCATCGAAACTCTGCGGGGGATGGCCCAGGAGGGCGAGGGCCGTCTTTCCCAGGCAGAAGAGTCCTACTGGAAAGCTGTCGCGGTGGAAAAAAACAGGAGCGCCCTCCCGTTTCTTCTTCTTGGTCTTCTCAAGGACCGCACAGACGAGCGCCAGAAGGCTCTCTGGGTTCTCGAGGAAGGTCTCCGTCTTTTTCCGGAGGATCCCGATCTCAAGCGGGAGGCCGGCATCCTCAACGGACTCGAAGGGCGATGGCCCCGGGCCCTTCCCATGATCCTCGATGCCTATCACCGCGCGCCCAGGTCTCCGGAAAACATCCTGGCCCTGGCCTCAACCGTCGATACGCTTGAGATCATCGAACTCTTCGCCACAGCCGCCAGAAGCCTCGAAGACCTCGTCTCCAGCAACCCGGACAATCCCGACATCCAGGACTGGTACGGAAGAAGTCTTGAGCGGATAGAAAAGACAGCGCAAGCCCTCAAGTTCTTCAGAAAGCTCCTCCGGAAGTCCCCCCGGAATATCCGGCTGATGCGCCATGTCGCCCGGCTTGCCACGAATGTGAACGAGTTTGGCCGGTCGCTTGACACCTACCGCCTGCTTCTTGAGGAGGAAGGCGAAACCGCCGAGCTCTGCCTGCTCATGGCCGAAACACACAAGATGGCGGGAAAGCCGCTGGCGGCGCTTCCCTTTGCCCGCCGGGCCCTCGCCCTCGCCCCCGACAGTCCGGAGGGCCAGCTCCTTCTCGGGCTTCTCCATGTCGACATCGGAGATCCGGAAAAAGCCAGCGAGGCTCTTTCTGACATTGACTCCTCTGCCGCCCACTATCAGCTGGGTGATCTCTGGATCAGAAAAAAACGCCCGGAAAAAGCGGCCGTCGCCTACCTGCGTGGATTTGGACTTCGTCCCGACCCGTATTATATTCAGGAGCTTCTGAAGCTCCTGGCCCGCTTTGAGGACAGCTTCACATTCCTTGAAACCCTGGCGTTCACCCGCATTCTCTTCCCCGAAACCTCTCTTCCCGGGCGCCTCCTTCGACAGGTTGCCGACCGGATCAAGGCAGAGGGGCTTCCCGCAGACGATGCCCACCGGCTCGCCACCCTCGGACTGGCCCGGGCCTTTCTCCCCCCGGAGGACCGGGCAGAGGCCTATTCTCTTCTTGAGCAGGCCGTGACGGTGGACCCCTTAAGCGAGGTTCCCTACTGGGTGCTGGCAATGATCGACGAAGACCGCCACGACTTTCGCAGGGCCCTGGGGTGGTACGACCGGATCCTTTCCGCCTCCCGGGAGCCGGTTACACTCCTCCACAGGGTGGCAGAAAACCGTCACAACCTCGATGCCTCCACCGATCTGCTTTCTCTGGAAAAACAATTCTCAGCCATATACGGACCCCGCCCCGGCTTCTACCGGGTCCTCTTTCAGGTGGCCTCCCGCTCTCCCGACAAGGAGAGGGCCCGTCAGATTCTCGAGGCGGGCATGAGCGCCCATCCCCGGGATCCCACCCTCTTTGCCCTTTACCGCACCCTTGATCCGGAGCGCTGGCGCCGCCTCATCACCTAGCGGCCTCAAAACTTTCCGATCCTCCGGCGAGATCGAGGACCACGCCTTCCCGCAGGCCATGGGAGGAGACGAGCAGCTCCGACTGCCGGAGGAAATCCAGCAGAGCAAGAAGAATGAAGGTTCCGGAGAGAATGATGTCCTCCCTCCCCCGCTCAAGCCCCGGAAAGGACAGCCTCTCCCGGGAGGACACGGCCCGGAGCCTCTTGAAGAGAGTGTCGACCTCCCCCAGCGTCAGCTTCTGTCCATGAACCTTTGCCGGATCGTAAACAGCCATCTCCCGGATCAGCGCCAGGATTGTCGTCACCGATCCCGC
>JAJZCZ010000112.1 GCA_021828805.1 Nitrospirota bacterium
AAGGGCAGGCCCCGGAGGTAAGGCCGGATCATAGAGGGAAACAGCTCCCTCAAGGGCAAGCACGATGGCTGAGAGTCGGATGTCCAAAGGGTTCCTCAGAAGCCGGTATTTTCCCTGAGGCCCCCGACTGGACTCCACAAATCCGCTTTTGACCAGAGTCGCCATGATCTGCTTGAGAAAAGGCTTGGGAATCCTCGATCTCTCGGCCACCTTTGCTCCGGTCATTCCCTGATCGCCCGCCACGGCGATCTCCACCATCGCCCGGATCCCATAGTCGACTCTTTGAGATAACTTGCAGAACATCCTTGGGCAACTCCTTTCCGGATTCTAGAGACGAAATCGTTCGATCTCGGTATTGAGTTCCCCGACGACCTTCCGGATCTCTCCCAAATGGCGTTCTTCAAGAGGTTTTTGTCCAAGCTGCTCACGGAAATCCTCGGAAAGAGAATCCAGAATGGCCTGAATCTTGATCAGGGCTTCTGTTTCTGAGGAAATACGCTCGGCAAGACCTTCCCACTGGATTTCAAGGCGAGCAAGCGCCTCGAAGAAGAGTTTCCAGTGTTCTTCAAGCTTCACAAGACGAAGGCCCGCCGTGTCGATCTCCTCTCCTCCAGAGTCGAGGGTGGCCACGACCCTCTCAAGCTGGGACGTCAGAGTTGAAAGCTCAGTGCCGATCGTGTTCACGGCCCCTTCCGTCTTACGGGAGATATCCGCCACGGTATCCGCCACAATCCGGAAAGTGCGTCCGTGAATTCCGGCGTGGGAGGCCTCGATCGCAGCATTGATCCCTGTAAGGTGGAGCTCCCGGGAAATCTCCCCTACCCCGTTAAACGCCTCGGTGAGGTTTCGTCGCATGCGGGCCAGGGATTCTCCGTCTAGTGTTAGCCCCTTTGACACCTTCTGAGCCTCTTTGACCGAGTCATGAACAGATTCGCTGACCTGGCGGATTTTCTTCGATTTCTCAGCAAAGTAGGAGAGGTTTCCGGCCATCTCTCCCTGACTGACACGGGGCTTGCCATTGATCAGGTCTCGCACCCGGAGGCGCAGCTCGTTAAGAGAGAGACGGACCTCTTCTTCCTTCCGGTAGCGTCTCTCGTGGTCCCGCCCCAGAAGATCGGCATGGGCCTCCACCCAGCGCACCCGGTCAGAGACCTCCCCCATCCATCCCCGGAAAAGATCCACAAAGCGGTTCAAAAAGAAAACAAGCCTCCCCAGTTCGTCATCTTTCGTTCGCGGAAAGGAGAGACGAAGATCAGGATCGTCGGGAGTCACCCGGGCAATCGCCTGGGAGAGGCCGTCGAGAGGGCGGACCAGAGAGCGGCGGATCAGGAGGATGACAACAAGAATAAGGGTTTCAAGAATCCCGGAAAACATCCAGAATCTCGCCCAGCGCCCCTTGTTCAGGCGGGAGGCGAAATCTTTGCCGTCGGAATAAAAGACAAGAGTACCAAGGCGGGTCGCGGGAGAACAGCCCTGGCAGGACACCTGGCTTGTGAGCGGGAATCTGTCAAGAAATACCTTCCGCCCCCGCTCATCCCGTGCCTGCACGAAACCTGCAGGCAGCCCCGCCTGCCCTTTGAGAAGAAAGTCGGGAACGTGTCGGGAGGAAAAAAGCACCGTCCGTCCGTCAGGAGAGAAGAGGACCGCCTGGTCGCCACCTGCCCCGGAAAGAGAATGAAAGAGCGTCCGGGCACCGGGAAGATCACCTTTTTCCAAGAGGCGGACCAGCGCCGAAAGAAGGAGGGTTGACTCCGAATGAAGGCGGGAGGAAAGGTCCTTGATGGCCATCCGCTCCTCTGCCCGGTCGATCTGGTATCCCAACACAAAAAATCCCAGAGAAAGTGCCAGAAACAGCCAGAAAAAAAAGCGCGTTGTAACCTTGCGATGCCAGGGAACAGGAGCCATCTTCTCAGGAGAGACAGGGGAATCAAGACGCAGCGAATCCGTCCCCGGAAAGCTTGCCGGAGGGGGGTGTTCGGGAGAGAGGAGAAGTCGTCTTTCCGACACGAAATGCGCCCCGTTCTAGGACCGGGGTGGGAGCGGGAGGGATGCTCCTGTCCGGGCCTTTCGATAAGAATGGTAGACCATGAAAAAACCAAAAAGAGCCATGGGAAGGGAAAGGAGCTGTCCCATGGAGAAGGGGCCGAGAATGAAGCCAAGCTGAGGATCAGGCTCCCGGAAAAACTCCCCGATGAATCGGAACACCCCGTAAAAGCCGACAAAGCTCCAGAAGATCGCTCCTTCAGGACGGAGCTTGCGACTCAGGAGATAGAGGATGAGAAAGAGAAGGATGCCCTCCATGAACCCTTCATAGAGCTCGGAAGGATGGCGGCAAATAGGGCCTCCCATGGGAAAGACCATGCACCAGGGAACATCGGTCTCCCGACCGAAAAGTTCTCCATTGATGAAGTTGCCCATACGTCCCATAAACAAACCAAGAGGCACCGGAAGGACGGAAAAGTCGGCCAGCTTCCAGAAGGGAAGGTTGTTTTTCCGGCAATACCACCACCCGGCCACCACGACACCCAGAAAGCCTCCGTGAAAGGACATTCCCCCTTTCCAGACAGCAATGATCTCCATCGGATGGGCCAGGTAATAGGGCAGATTATAAACGAGGACATACCCCAGCCGTCCTCCGAGAATCACCCCCAGGGCCGCATAGGAGAGAAGATCGTAGACCTGGTCCCGGGACAAAGGGGCCTCTCTTCGACGCGACTCCTGCTTCAGGATATAATAAGCGCCGACAAAGGCCAGGACGTACATCAGGCCGTACCAGCGAAGCTTAAGAGGCCCGAGACTCACCAGGACGGGATCAATGTGAGGATAGGCGATCATGGGAAAGTGACCCGAAAAAAAATACCGACCGGAAAGCTCAAAACAGGCAAATCAGGCTTCTTCAGCATCGCGAAGAGGTTCTTCCCGTTCAATCTTTTCCAGCTCTTCCTTCTTACGCTGACACTTGATGCAAAGCTGGGCAAAAGGCATGGCCATGAGACGTTTTTCCTCGATTTCACCGCCGCAGTCTTCACAGTTGCCGTAGCTTCCTTCATCAAGGCGAAGCAAGGCTTGATCGACAGAGCGCTTCATTCGATTACGCATTTCGAGAAGGGCGAGGTCCACCCCCTCCCCCATATCGATAGCAGAGAGGTCTCCCTGATCCAGAACCGAGTCAACGCGATTGGCATTGTCGGGCCCGATCTGCCGGACGAGATGGGTACGAATATCCTTCTCAATCGCAGCCTTTTTCTCAGAGAGAAGACTGTACAGCCGTTGGTACCGGACGCTCTTGTCGTTCGCCGCTGCCTTCGATTCTTTCATCCACACCCTTTCTTGATGGAGTGATTCCATGGCCAGACGCCCGCCAGACAACAGCCGGATGGAGAAAAACCTCCGGGAGGTAGAAACCCTTCTCAAGAAAAAAGGGATTCCGCCTCCCGGCATCCAGGCGCTGGGGATTGTCGGAGACCCTATCCGGGTTCTTCTCTCGACCATCCTCTCTCTCAGAACACGGGATCCAGTCATGGAGGCCGCCTCACTCCGCCTCTTCTCCCGGGCACCCGACCTTGAGTCGATCACCCTGCTTGAGGAAGAAGAATTGGAGAGGATTATTTATCCGGTGGGATTTTACAGAACAAAGGCTAAAACAATCAAGCAAATTGCCAAAATTGTTCTTGAGAAATGGAACGGAACTCTTCCCTCCGAGATCGCGGCACTTCTCTCCCTCCCCGGAGTCGGACTGAAAACCGCCAGCCTTGTTCTGGGAGCGGGATTCGGAAAAAGCATCATCACCGTCGATGTCCATGTTCACCGAATCGTCAATCGGTGGGGGGTCATCAAGACCAAAGGTGCCGATGAGACCTATTGGGCGCTCGACAAAAGTCTCCCGGAAGAGCTCAAACTCCAGGTCAATCCCATCCTCGTCTCATTCGG
>JAJZCZ010000113.1 GCA_021828805.1 Nitrospirota bacterium
TCGTTGCGGAAGTTCCGGTTGATTTCGTAGACCCGGGTCATGCCGCCCACGATAAGCCGTTTAAGGTAGAGCTCGGGGGCAATCCGGAGAAAAAGTTCGAGGTCGAGAGCGTTGTGATGGGTCGAAAAGGGGCGGGCGAGGGCGCCGCCAGGTGTCGGCTGCATCATCGGGGTTTCCACTTCGATAAAGCCTTCGCCATCCATAAAGCGTCGAATGAAGCGGACGATCAGCGATCGGGTGACAAAGACCCGATGGGCCTCTGGGGTCACGATGAGATCAACATATCTCTGGCGATAGCGGGCTTCGGTATCGGACAGGCCGTGCCACTTGTCGGGAAGGGGGCGTACAGATTTTGAGAGAAGGGTCAGCGAGGAGGCCTGGAGAGTGGGTTCGCCGGTCTTCGTGAAGAAAAAGGATCCCTCAACACCGATAATGTCTCCCAGGTCAAGAAGCTCAGCCCAGGTCGCGTAGTCTTCTCCGAGCGCGTCGGCCTTCGCATAAATCTGAAAACGCTCTCCTTCATCTTGCAGGGTGGCGAAGAAGGCCTTTCCAAACTTGCGCATGAGGACAACCCTTCCGGCGATCCGTGCCTGAGGAGGCGGTTCAGAGAGAGTCTCGGGCGTCAGGGAGGAGGTTCTTTCACGAAGTCTTGCGATGGTCTCTCTCCGGGGGAAGGGGGCTCCGTAAGGATCGATTCCACGGGCAAGAATCTGGTCGCGCTTGGTCCGGCGAACCCGTTCGTGTTCGCTTTGTTCAAGCGGAGCGCTGGAAGGAGAGGGAAGATGATCGGATGTCACGGACAGGACCTCATGCTTGGGGGACCGACTCCCGGCCGGAGTGGGACGAGAGATACTCAGAGAGTTCTTCAGGGCGATAGACGCCGCGTTCTGTAATGATGGCGGTAATGTTGCGGGCGGGGGTAACGTCAAAGGCCGGGTTGTACACCGAGATGCCGTCAGGGGCCATGCGGCGTTCTCCCGCGTGTGTGATTTCCCGGGCGGAGCGTTCCTCGATGGGGATTGCCTTGCCGTTGGGGGTTTTAGGATCAATCGTGGAAAAGGGAGCGGCAATATAAAAAGGAATGCCGTGTTCACGCGCAAGAACTGAAAGGCCGTAGGTTCCCACCTTGTTGGCTGTGTCACCGTTGGCGGCGATTCTGTCGGCGCCGACAATAACTGCATCGACCCGGCCCTGGGACATGACCATTGCCGCCATGGAGTCGGTGATCAGAGTTGTGGGAATCCCGTCGGCGGCCAGTTCATACGCCGTCAGCCGGGCTCCCTGGAGGTAGGGTCGGGTCTCGTCGGCAAAGACGTTGATGGTTTTGCCGGCTTCCACGGCTCCACGAATGACACCGAGGGCGGTACCGTATCCTCCCGTGGCCAGTGCGCCGGCATTGCAGTGGGTCAGAACCGTTGCTTTTTGCGGGAGAAGGGACTGGCCGTGGGCGCCGATTTTTTTATTTCTCAGAATGTCGTCGTCTTTGATCGCCTGGGCTTCGTCAAAGAGAATGCGAGAGCGGTCACGCGGGGGGAGGCTGGCGTTTTTTTGCCAGATCGGGCGCATCCGCTCGATGGCCCAGAAGAGATTGACCGCGGTGGGACGGGTCTGTCCAATGGTAAGCGCGACCTGCTCCATGTAAGTGGAAAAGGAGAGTCCCTCAGAGGGTGCTGAGTCTTCCTGGGCCCCAAGAGCAATGCCGAAGGCGGCGGATATCCCGATCGCGGGAGCCCCGCGAACGACCATCGCACGGATAGCCTCTGCCATCTCCTTGTGGGTTCGGCAGGGAACTTCAATCTCGCGGGTCGGAAGCTCTCTCTGGTCGATCAGGTGAACGACCGTTCTTCCGTCTTTTTCCGTGGTTGTCCAGATGGCTTCGACCATGTCGTCCTCAAGAGTTGTCCGGATCCGGAAAAGGTTCCGGACGAGGGTTATTTTTGGGGAGAAAGCGGGAGTGGCTGGGTGGTGGCTGGAGGTGTCACTCCGTTTTTCATCAAGAATGGCTCTGATTCTGCCGCCCATGGGGAGGTGGGGAAGTCCTTGACGAGCTTTTTATAGTTGATAATGGCCAGGGCCGGCTGGTTGAGCGTCTCGTAGGTCTTGCCGATATTGTAGAGAGCGGCATCGGCCAGTGTTTTTTCCGGGAACTCCGTGACCTTCTGGAACATGGCAATCGCCTGGTCATACTGGTGCGACGACATCATGGTCAGCCCCATGCTCTCGTAGTAGAACGGAAGAAGCTTCATGTTGCCGGCATTCATGTCCAGGCCCCTGTGGAGCCACTCCAGAGCCTTTGTGGAATCCTGGGGAGTCTGGATATTGATGATGGAGGCCAGGAAAAGGGGAGCGACCCTGGCCGACGGGGTATCCGGGTAGTCTTTCACGACCTGTTCCAGAAGCTTCTTTGCGGAAACAAGCTCGGGGCCATTCGTTTGCTGCCCCCGCGAGTAGAGCTGTTCGGCCTTGGTTTCAAGAGCTGCCGCCGCTGACTCCCTGGCCACCTTTTTCGAGTGGATGTGATAGACAATTCCCACGCCCACAAGAAGAATGAAGATGATTGTTCCCGCAAATCCCCAGGCGTTTTTTGAAGGGGTGATGCCCGAGAACTTGCCGGCCAGGGTGTCAACTCCGGAGGGGACAGGCGGTGTCCCGGGGGGAGGGGCGGAAGGAGAAGAACCGTTGTCCTGAGAGTTCTTTTTTCTTATGCGGTAGGCCATCATCTTCCTTTCAGAGTTTCTTGATTTGTCGTGTTATGCCACATTGCCGTTTATGGGGCCTCAAGAACATAGGCGACATTGGCGGGAAGCGGGTTCTCTTTGTTGTCCCGAAGAGATTCGAGGAGGGTGCGTGTCCGCCGTTCTGTCATATCGGAAAACCAGTAGCCTTTGGGATAGAGAAGGACCATCGGTCCGCTCTCGCACATATTAAGACATCCGATTTTCGAGACGAGAAGAGAGGAAAGCTCCGGGGTATTGTCCACGATGGTTTGAGCTTGTATTTTCATCTCTTCCCCCCCCTTGCCAAGGCATTTGTTTCCTGTGCAGAAGAGCATATGATGGCGGATTGGAGTTTTGTTCAGCAAGGAATGTGTCCCTTGCCGGAGGTTTTTGTCTTATCCATGTGTCGGGAGTCCTTTATCCTGTGAGAGGTCGATGAAGTGCTCATACTGCCAGGCCGGAATGCGTCGGGGGCCGGCCGGCCGGCCAGAGGAGAGATCCTCCCGGAGAAATGTGGTGAAATGTTCAAGAAGGGATTCGACCATAAAGGCTGAAGCGGTGATAAGTCCGCAGTTTCCCCGTCCCTTGATCATTTTTGCAATCTTCTGAAGCCGGTCAAATCCTTCTTCCGCCTTCTGGCCGCTTAAGAGACCCTCCAGAATCTGGTGGAGAGATTCGGTTCCCAGACGGCAGGGTGGACACTGGCCACAGGAGCCTTTTTCGTAAAATTCCGCAAAAGCCGCAGTGGTGGCGAGAATGGAATCGTTGGATCCAAGAACAATGATTCCTGCCGAGCCAAGTCCGGTTCCTTTGGCGCGAAGAGCATCGTATTCGAGGGGAGTGTCGATTTCCCGGGCCGGAAGGATTCCAAAGGAAGGACCTCCGGTAAAGAAGCACTGAAAGGTCTCTCCCGGCAGAGGTCCGCCGGCATAGTCGTAAAGAAGTCGCTCCAGCGAAAAACCCAGGGGAAGTTCAACAACGACAGGACGCCTCACAGACCCGGAGACTGAGAAGATCATCGTTCCAGGGCTCTTCGGTGTTCCTCTCCCCCGAAATTTTGCGGGACCATCGCCCAAAATTCTGGAGACGTGCGCGTAGGTCTCGACATTATTGACGACGGTTGGCTTGTGATACAGGCCCATTTCGGTCGGGTAGTAAGGAGGTTTCGGCCGGGGCCGGGGGGGGCGGCCTTCCAGTG
>JAJZCZ010000022.1 GCA_021828805.1 Nitrospirota bacterium
ACTGTCGGTCTCCAGCGCCTCCTTCAGGCGGGAAAGAGGGTGGACATTCTTTCTTTCCGGACCTTTCCGGAGACGGGAGAAAAGAAGGAAAGGGTCATGTTTTTCGACATAGCGACTGAAGACCCTTGGATAGCTCGCCCCTCCGAATCCATCTCCCGGAAGACCCTGCATATAGGCGGCAACAGACATTCCATGCCGGACCATCTCCTCGGGAAGACTGTCTCCCGGAACGCGAATCCGGGGATTATCCGAGCCGGGGAGAGGAGGAGGTGCCCCCAGAAGGGCCAGATAATTGGGAAGACTGGGATGGGCAACGCTCCAATAGTTTAAAAACCTCGTTCCCGGAAGACTGTTAAAAAAGGGAAGTACAGGATTTCCGGCAACCTCTCCGAGGCTTTTGTTCTCCATGACAAGGACAATGACATGGTCAGCGGGAGGGAGCGAAGCCGCGGAAAGGATCTGAGGCGTCAATCCGCTGATCAGGAAAAGAAAGCAAGCGGTCCCCAGGAGAGGGGCACACCCCCTTCTAACCAATGGCAGAAGCCCCTTCACGTGGCAATCCTTAAACAACATCACTCCCAGTCCTTGAGAACAAGAAAGCGTTTAAACCAGTCGTCAAACCCCTGAGAGGACGCATGGCCCCCTTGAACTGGTACGATTTGTATTTTGGGCCTCTCCTCGAGAGCCGCAATAAGCTCCCGCCCGGACCACGCCTGGGAGGGAAACCAGAAGACACGGATTGTAAGAGTGACATCGGGCCGGGTCGCAACAAATCGCCCCAGCACCTCCCGGTAACGATTTTCCACTGACTTGGCCCGCCCCACATCCTGGTCGGGGAAGAGAATGATCAGATTCTCTCCAACCTGGGCCAGGATATCCGAAGGCCGTTTGGCGCGATCAAGGACCCCCTGAAGAAGGCTCCGGTGGTCGGGGTCCATGCAGACCTCCAGAAGAACGAAGGGGCGGGGGGGATGCCGGGTGATCATCTCTTCCATGAGCGTCATGAAGCTCTCTTCTTCAAAGAGTCCCCGGTGGACATCGTAGTGGGGAAGAAGTCCGAGCGACATCCTCTCCTCTCCCAGGGCATCGCCAATATTGCGCACGATTTCCTCGAAGTTGAGGCGGACAGGCTTCATCCATGTTTCAAGCGTGGGGAGGGGGATCCCGATCCATCCGATGATATGAATATACCAGGTGAGAGGGAGCATGATCTCATAGAGATAGCTCTTTTCGGTGTGCTCGATCAGAGCCGGACGGGGCCCCGCCTCCGAGATCCGCTTAAAAAATTGAATATCTCCCATGGAGACATTCTCCTGGAACATGCGGAGCTTCTCTTCGGGTCCATCGAACTGGAGAAAAATAGGGCGGGGACCGTCGTCGAGAGTCACCCCGTCAACGAGAAAAACCCGATGGTGCTTAAAGATCGGCTCTTCCCACTCCATCAGCCGGGGAATCTCTGCCATCAAAACATTCTGATCACTCTCGTCCAGAAGATGTCGGGCAACCGGCGTTAATATCTTATCTCTGACCTTCAGAATCTCGGGATATTCGATGGTTTCGATTTGTTTTTCCGGGGGCATCCGGTCAAAAAAGGCCAGAAAGTAGAGTCCGGCAGGAGGAGGAAGCGTTCCGATCGGGAATCCCCACCAGATCAATGTGCCCTGGTCGTTGGTGCCCCGATAGTTTTTTCTCCTAAAGAGATCCTCCTCTTCTCCTTCCGCCGTATTCTTGGGCCCACCCCGGCTGACAAGGTGTTCCCTCAACTTGCGTACAGGCATCCGGGACAAGCTCCTCGCTGGAAGTTTGGTCAGATGGACCAGACCATCATCGAAAAGAACAATCTTGCCCATGGCATCCGTTGCGAAACTCGTCACAACATTGGAGTTGACCCCATAGTCGAGAATCTTTTTCCAAGGGGAAAGATCACGGATAGGCGTGATCAGGGAGACAAATCCCATGGTCAGCCTCTCTTCCCTGGGGAAGAAGGCTTCTCTCCAGCTGCCATTCCATCAAGAATCGCCTCGTGAAGGGCCTCGCTGACCGTCGGATGAGGAAAGACTGTTTCTGCAAGGCGGGAGAGTCCGTCAGAGAGGCCCATGGCAAGAGCCATTCCTCCCATCATCTCCGAAAGGTGCGGTCCAATCCCGTGCATACCAAGAACCCTTTCCGTGCCTTCTTCAATGACATTCTTGATAAAGCCCCGTCTCTGGCCCATCGTCAGAGAGCGTCCGTTGGCCAGGAGCGGGAAGCGTCCCTCCCGAACGGACCGGCCTTCCCTCTCGGCCTCTTCCCGGGTGAGACCGATCGAGACAACCTCCGGGTGGGTATACACCACACGAGGTATCCGCGTGGGATCATAGGGGGAAGGAGAGCGTCCCGCCATGGACTCCACCGCAATCACGGCCTGACGGCTCGCCTTGTGAGCCAGGAGAAGTCCTCCTGCGAGATCGCCGGCCGCATAGACCCCCGGAACCGCCGTCTCCCCGCAGGGACTCACGGAAAGAAACCCGCCCGTTCCGGGAAAAAGGCCCACTGTCTCAAGACCCAGGCTCTCCGTCACGGGCGACCTACCAACAGCGACAAGCACACAATCAACGGTCAGAGAAAACTCCCCGTTGTCAGTCTGTCCGGACAGAAAAGCCGTCTCTTGTCCATCCTGTTTTTTGCGTTCAAAGAGAAGACGCCCCACTCCGGTCTTGATCGATACGGATTTTTGCGACAATTCTTTTTCCAGCGCCGCACCGAGTTCGGGATCTTCTGTGGGCAGGAGACGGGGCTCCCGTTCAAAAAGATGAGTCTCACAACCGAACGCTGAAAGGATTTCGGCAAACTCACAGCCGATCGCCCCTCCACCGACAATAGCAAAGCGGCCCGCAAAGCTCTCCCGGCGCAGAAGGTCCGTGCTCGACAAAACAAGAGACCCGTCAAACGGAATCGCGGGAAGGAGTCGAGGCATAGAACCTGTTGCCAGGAGAATATTCCTTGCCCGAAGGCGAACCGGCCCCTCACCTTCCTGCAATACGATTCCCGGACCATCAAGCCGGCCTTTGGCTTTTCTGTAGGTCACCCCATGGTTTTTAAAAAGAAGGGCAATCCCTCGGGAAAGCCGGTCCACCGTGCTCTTCCTGAAGGCATTTAAACGACCGGCGTCGAGGACGGGGCGGGCGTATGAAACCCCTGTGTCCGATCCCTCGTCACAGACCCGCAGACGGCCTCCGACCTCAAGGAGAACCTTCGTTGGAATGCAGCCCTGATGAAGACATGTCCCCCCCAGCTCTCCCGGATCAAGAACGAGAACCTTCATCCCAAGTTCAGACGCCCGGACAGCTCCGACATACCCCGCTGATCCGGCACCGAGCACAACAAGATCCCACTCTTCGTCTTTTTCAATAAGCAATTTATATGGCCCCACAATGAAAGAGAGGGAGAATTCATGAAGTATACACAAAATAATACCATAAATCGGACACTCCCGAAAGACTCCCCCGCCCCTCACTCTCAATTTTTGTTCATAAATCATTACTCATTTACGTATCTCTCACCCAAACCTGTTGACAAATCTCGCCTCCGTCCCCTAAGATGATCGTGCGGGGTGGAGCAGCTCGGTAGCTCGTCGGGCTCATAACCCGAAGGTCACAGGTTCAAATCCTGTCCCCGCAACCATTATCCAAACCAGTAAGTATCAGCCTTCCCCCACCTGACATCGTTTCTTTTTTCAGCAGCCTGACTGCTCCAACACCTGACTGACCCCCGATTCCCCGGCAAATAGTGCCTGTAAATCCCGTCTGTCTCATGGCGGAGACCATTGCCAAACACACTTCCTGAGAGTTTTCCTGTGATTTCTTGACACAATCCCCTCCCGGGAAATAACATTTAAACATGACAAATTCACACTTGTTAAAAATACTTCAGACAACAGCGTACTCCCCGGAGGAGCTCGGGCGCCTGATCGGGTTATCGGGAATGACGCTCCGTCGATGGATTAAAAAACCGGCGGGCTTTCCCCTCCCCCCCGTCTACCTCCCTGCGATCCGGGACACCTGCTACCGTCTTGTCTCTGAAGGGGTCCTTGATCCCGAAGCCCCGGAAATAAAGGAGATCCTTTTCTCCGGCCTCGCAACGGGAGAACACCACGCCGCGATCGTTAACCTGGGACTTCCTGCCGACTTCGAGAGCAACCCCTCCATGTCGGAAGACCGTATCCTGACAAGCCTTGTGATGATCGGCGCCCAGGAAAAAAAACAGTCCGAAGTCGAAAAGAATCCGACCAAGATTTTGAGTTTTAAAAACATGGGGTCGGAATGGGCCGAGCGAATCACGACACTCCTGTCGGTGATCAAGTCCCGCAAGATGAGCCTGACCGACAAGTTTATTGCTTACGGAGCTCTTTTTTATCTCCTGACGCCCATCGATTTTATTCCGGACAACATTCCCTTCCTTGGCTTGTTTGACGACTTCGCCATTTTAGGGTTCGCGGCGACTTATTACATGAAGATGCAGGAAGGAAATAAACACGTATGAAACGCTTTCTCGAAAAATATCCCACCCTCGGGGCCGCGATTATCCTCGTTTCCATCGTCGCCATCATCTTTATCGTAACAGCACTTCTGGTCGTTCTCGGCAACGCCATTCTCTCCCACCATTGACCCTTACTTTTTCCTGCACAGTACGACATACAAGGCAGGGGTCCTTGAAAAGAAGAGGAACACTTCCTATGATTTAAAAAAAGTCGAGCTACGGTCCTCGATCAGAGCCCGTCATGACCCAATCACTCCGATATAAAGACCGGCCAAGGGATCCATCGATGTCTTCTTCCACCCCCCGAAGAACACTCTGCTCATTTGAGCCACTCTCTACGAACCTTCGCCGGAAGCACTGCCTTAAGATTTCATCATCTTCTCGATATTGTCCTCCCTTTTGTCCGGAAACCGACCCCGGAGCAGCGTCATCCGTACATCAACGGACCTCAGACCACCATTTTCGCATGCACCCCCTCTCACCATAAACTCACAGGAGCCCCATGGCACAGTATGTTTTCACCATGAACCGCGTCGGGAAGATCGTTCCTCCCAAAAAACAGATCCTGAAAGACATCTCCCTCTCCTTCCTCCCTGGAGCGAAGATCGGGGTTCTCGGCTTGAATGGCTCCGGGAAGTCGACACTCCTGCGGATCATGGCCGGAATCGACACCGACATCCTCGGGGATGCTATTCCCATGCCGGGCATCCGGATCGGGCACCTTCCCCAGGAACCCCAGCTCGACCCTTCTGCCACCGTCCGCGCCTGCGTCGAGGAGGGGCTCGGAGAGGTCTTTGAGGCCCAGAAGAAACTCGACGCCGTCTATGCCGCCTATGCGGAGCCCGATGCGGACTTCGATGCCCTGGCCAAGGAGCAGGCGCGTCTTGAAGCGATCATCGCCACTCAGGACGGCCACAATACCGGGCAACAGATGGAGATCGCAGCCGACGCCCTCCGGCTGCCCGCATGGGACGCCGTGGTCAAAACTCTCTCTGGAGGAGAGAAGCGGCGTGTGGCCCTGTGCCGTCTTCTTCTCTCAAACCCCGACATGCTTCTCCTGGACGAACCGACCAACCATCTCGACGCCGAATCGGTCGAATGGCTCGAACAGTTTCTCCAGAGCTTCCCCGGAACGGTGGTGGCGGTCACGCACGACCGCTACTTTCTCGACAACGCAGCGGAATGGATCCTTGAGCTCGACCGGGGATCGGGGATTCCGTGGAAGGGCAACTACAGCTCCTGGCTTGAACAGAAAGAGGCCAGACTTGAGCTCGAGTCCCGTCAGGAGTCAGCCCGGATCAAGACGATGAAGCAGGAGCTCGAATGGGTCCGTCAAAACCCCAAGGGTCGCCAGGCAAAGTCAAAGGCCCGTATGGCCAGATTCGACGAGCTTTCCTCCCAGGAATACCAGAAGAGGAACGAGACCCAGGAGATCTTCATTCCCGTGGCCGACCGTCTGGGGGACAGCGTGATCGAGTTTTCCGGGGTCTCCAAGGGATACGGCGACCGACTGCTGATGGAAAACCTCTCCTTCATCGTACCGCCCGGCGCCATCGTGGGGATTATCGGACCAAACGGAGCAGGAAAGTCGACACTGTTTCGTATGATCACCGGCAAGGAGTCTCCCGACTCAGGGCAGGTCAAGATCGGACAGTCGGTAAAGCTCTCCTATGTAGACCAGTCGAGGGACTCCCTTTCTGGAAACAAGACGGTCTTCGATGAAATTGCAGGAGGATCCGAGGTCCTGACCGTAGGACGCTTTGAGACCCCTTCCCGGGCCTATCTGGGACGATTCAATTTCAAGGGGCAGGATCAGCAGAAGATGGTGGGAACACTGTCGGGGGGAGAGCGGGGACGCCTTCACCTGGCAAAGACCCTGGTCTCCGGGGGCAATGTTCTTCTTCTCGACGAGCCCTCCAACGATCTTGATGTGGAGACCCTGCGCGCCCTGGAAGACGCACTGCTCGAGTTTGCCGGCTCGGTCCTGGTTATCTCCCATGACCGCTGGTTTCTCGACCGGATCGCCACCCATATCCTCGCCTTCGAAGGCGAGTCCCAGGCCACCTTTTTCTCCGGAAACTATCAGGAGTACGAAGCTGACAAGAAAAAACGCCTGGGGGCAGAAGGCGCTCGCCCCCACCGCATCCGCTACAAGCCGATCCGTCGGTGAAATCGCTCTTTTCTCCAGACGGACTCTATAATGCATCCATCCCGGACGCGCGCTCATGACCCTCTTTGGAGGTCCACGGCGGGATCATACTGCCTGGCAACCCGATCCCTCGGACCCCGAGCGCTCCCTCCGGGAGCTTCTCAACCACCCGGAGGTCCCTTCGGTGATCCTCTCGGGCCCGGCCGGCTCGGGAAAGACCACGCTCACCGCCGGATTTCTCGTGGAGCTTATGGTCCGGGGTGGCAAGGTCGCCGTGACGGCCCCCACCCACAAGGCCCTTCGTGTCCTTCGGGAGAGCCTTCGCTCCGCCGGAACCGGGGCCACCTTTGCCACCCTTCACTCCCTTCTGGGCCTTCGTCTGAGTGAAAAGGAGGACGGCACCTACGATCTCGCTCCAGGATCCTCTCCCAACCTCTCGTTCTTCGACTGGATCGTTGTCGACGAATGCTCCCTCGTCGGACCTGAACTTCTCTCCACCCTTGAACGCCTCCGGAAGAAATCCCGCATTCTCTTCGTGGGAGACCCCCACCAGCTTCCCCCGGTAAGCTCCACCGCTCTCGATATTCCTCCGGTCTTTGCTCTCCCCCTCCCCCAAATCATGCTGAGCCGTATCCACCGCCAGGACAAGACTCACCCTCTGCACAGCCTGACCCGCCGCATTCTCGACTGGGATCTGGAACGGGGACGCCCTTCTCTCGGAGATCTCTTCGACGAGGGCGATGATTCCTCCTGGGCCCCCGACCCGGAGCTTCTCCCCCGGGAGTCGTTGTTCCGGATTGGAGGCGGGGATGCGGAGATCCTCCTCTGGTCCCGACGCCTCGAGTCTCATGGTGACAATATCCGGATCCTTGCCTACACGAATCGTCAGGTCGAACGCTATAACCGCCTCCTTTTCCGCAGCCACTACGGACACTGCCCGACCCCCTTTGCGCCCGACGAACGGGTGCTGGTGAATGAAACAACAGGAATCAGAGGGGAAGGGGGGGATCTTACAGGGCTTGTGGCGGCGGGGGAAGAGGTGACGGTGCTCGAGATCTTCCCTGAACGCCATCCGGACTATCCGGATATCCCGGCGTTTCGCGTCTATCTCGAAGATGACTCGGGGGAGACCTTTTCGTTTCTGGTTCCGGAGGATGCCTCCGCCCATCAGGCAGAGGTTGACAGGATGTTTCGGGAAATCAGGAAAATTCGGGAGGAGAGAGGCATCACGGCAAAACAAGACTCCACCACGATGTCACGGGCGGCATGGAAGCTCAAGCGGGCCTTTGCTCCGCTTCGCCACAGCTATGCAACAACGGTCTTCAAGGCGCAGGGGAGTACCTTCGACTCAGTCATCGTCGACTGGCGCGACATGACCTATTTCCGGGATGACCGGACCTTTCTCCGGGGGCTCTATGTTGCCTGTACCCGCCCCCGCCACCGGCTTCTTCTCTCGGGATCCGTCCGCTAATATCAACCCGCCGATGGTACAGGGACGGGTTGCTTCTCCCCGGATGTCTCCATCCCGACGCCCGTTCCCGGCACCCCCAACTCCCTGAGAATACGGTCTTCAAGGGCAGGAACGCTTCTGCGCCCCTTCAACACAAGACTCAAATAGGCCGCAGAAACCCCAAGTTTGCACGCCAGATCGCCCTGGGTCCACTCACGCCGAATCAGCGCGATTCGCACTTCCTTGACCGTGTCCTTATTCAAAAACTATAATCCGCGAAAGGGTTTTTTGTTGATCGAAAAGTCATTTTTTATACCAAAAAGGCATTTACAGGTTGACTATAAACCAAAAGGGACTAAAGATCAACTGGGACGCCAAGGCCACCGGGCAACGGATTCGGGCCATTCGTGGGCCTCTTTCCCAACAGGAGTTTGCCCGGAAACTGGGAGTCCAGCAGGTGGATATCTCCCGGATTGAGCGGGGAATCCGACCCCCGTCCATCGAACTTCTCCTGGCCCTGGCCTCCCTGTCGGAGGTAACCGTCGACTACATTCTCACCGGGGGACCCGAGGGAGGCGCCGCAGAATCCTCGCCCCCCTACAGCAGCTCGGTCGAGCTGCTCTTTATCGGAAATCTCGACAGTCCATCGAAACGCGCACTCCGTCAGCTCGCCCGGCTCCTCGCGTCCCGCTCCATTTCCTGATCTCACCCTCCCCAGGTTCCATCCAGACAAGGCTCGAAAACGAGGCCTCCTTTAGGGAGACGCCACCGCCGGTACACTCTCGTCGCGCTTTCTGTAGTGGCCAATCAGCACCGCCGCCACCTCGGGCCGGGTCATCTCCGGGGGGGGAGGAAGGCCATCACGAAGCATCTGGCGGACCTTTGTCCCGGACAGGAGCACATGGGAACTTTCGTCATGGCCGCAGGTCTTGTGAGAGACCATTCCTTCGCAGGTCCGGCAGTAATAGGCGGTATCGAAGAAGATCGGAATGATCCCGAGCTCGTCGAAGGAAAACTGGCGAAGAAGGGCATGGGCCTCGAAGGGACCATAGTAGTTCCCGACACCGGCATGATCACGGCCCACGATAAAATGGGTGCAGCCGTAGTTCTTCCGGACCAGCGCGTGGAAGAGGGCTTCACGGGGGCCGGCGTAGCGCATCGCTCCCGGAAAGACGCCGAGAACGACCCGTGTCCGGGGATAGTAGCGCTCCAGAAGAACGTTGTAGCACTCCATGCGCACGCTGGCCGGCACATCGTCCTCCTTGGTCTCTCCCACAAGGGGATGGAGGAAGAGGCCGTCGACAACCTCCAGGGAACACTTCTGAATATACTCGTGGGCGCGATGAATGGGGTTTCTTGTCTGGAATCCGACCACCGTCTGCCATCCCAGGGACTCAAAGCGCGCCCGGGATTCGGTCGGGGTCAGCGCCAGAGAGGAAAAGGGTCCGTCCGACCAGTCATCGAAGACCGTGACCTTCCCCGCCACGGCATAGGGTCCCGGGAGACGACCGAGAGCCGCTACCCCCGGATGGGCCGGGTCATCGGTTCTAAAAACCTCTTTGGCCTCCCACTCAAGGTTGCGCCGAAAGATATCCGAGATGGTAATAAGCCCGAGAAGGCGCTCATTCGTGTCCAGCAGGCGGACGACCTCTCCGATTCTAAATCCCCGGGCCTCGTCTTCCCGAACGGGAAGGACAATCGGAAATGGAAATACCAGACCATCAGGAAGTCTCATGCGTTCTACCACCGAGAGATAGGTCTTCTCGTCCATAAAGCCGTCGAGAGGACTGACCGCGCCGATGGCAATGAGGCCAAGATCCGAGATCTCCCGGGGGGAGAGCCGGATGGACGGACGGCTGGCATAGGCCCGGATCATCTCGGGACGGGCGGAAGCGGGGGTAAGGGCCGTAATCAACCGGCCACCATGGGGGACAGAGAGGAACACAGAAAACTCCTTGTGAGAGGGTCAGGTACGCATCAGCCTGTGATCGGAGCCGGGACGGTCCATGCGGGCCCCTCCGTGACGGGATCACTCTATTATCACAGCCTTGGTCATATCTCAGCTTTCAAGAAGCTCCTCGGGAACCCGTGTCGCAAGCTCAAAAGTCTGGTCTTCCTTGCCTTCCACTTGCAGGGTCCAGCGAATCGACTCCCGCCGGAGGCGGGGAAAGAGACGGGCTTCGCGACCGGCCAGCTCGTAAGGGAGAACCACATCCACAGCCCCCACAGGACACATCTTGACGCAGGCATAGCAATCCCAGCAGTCGGCCTGCTCCCGCATCACGGCCAGATCCCGGCTCTCATCCATCCGGATGAGGTTGCCCGGACAAGCAACAACGCATCGGGCCTCCGGCAACTTTTTGCATCCATGGCACAGTGTCTCCGATATGGCGATCCCCATGATATTCTCCTTCTTGATGTTCGCGTATTCGTCAGGGTTTGGCAGCTGTTTTCGCAGATCCGGCCAGCGTCTCTTCCCGAAGAGACTCGGGAGCGACCTCATCATCCCAGGGAAGGATCTCCCCGTGAAGGCTCCGGTGAATCACACGGATCGTTCCGTCCTCTCCCCGAACTGAATTAATAAAGTGCTCATAGCGGCGATCGGTCTCCGGACAATCCTGGCGGCTCTGGAAGCCTGGCCACCGGGTTTCCCGGCGGGCCAGAAGATGCTCAACGAGCACCTGGGCAACATCGAGCCGGTCGGCCACCTCATGGGCCCCCATCAGGGCAAAGGAATCGACGGCCCGAATCCGGTCCAGGTCCTGGCGCAGGAAGACAAGCTTTTCCTGGGCCATGCGAAGACCCGCCTCGTTCATCCGATAGGAGGTTCGGAGTCCTCCGGCATATTCATCCATGACTTTCTGGAGACGGCTTTCGGCCTCTTCTGGACGGATCGATCCTGACTCCATAGCCTCTCCCGTTGCAAAAAATGAGAGTGTCCTCTTCAGAAGAGCCTCTTCCTGCGCCTTTTTCGGAAGGACATGTCCCTGGCGCTCTTCCCGGATTTCGCGGGAGGCGGCGCGCGCCGCGATGGCCCCCTCGGCGAAGCACCCGCTGACGAATTTGTAGGGGGCCCCCCCGGCCACATCTCCTGCGGCAAAGAGGTTGGGGAGAGTGGTCCGCCGGTTCACGTCCACCCAATAGCCCGCCTGGCAATGGCCTCCGACGAGGTAGGGCTCCGTTCCGCATATTTCCACAGGAGTCTGCGTCAGATCGATATTGTTCGCCGCCCAGTAGAGGACGGTATTGGGATACATATCGAGGTAGGCCTCATACAGTCTTTTCAGATCGGCGGGGCTCAGATGGCGGGTATCCATGAAGCAGGGACCATTGCCGGCCGCGATTTCCTGAAGCGGGGCCTCAAGGCGGAGCGGGGTTGGCGCTCCCTCTCCTCCCTTGTCCGCCCAGCGAAGCTTCATGAACTCCTCTCCCTTGGAGTTGACCTGGGGAGCGCGAAAGCCCAGAGCCAAGGTTCCGGTGGGGGCGATCGTATCCTTGGTCCGGAGGGCGATGAAACGGTGTTCGAAGCTCGTCATCTCGGCCCCCGCACGAATTCCGATGGCGTATCCTGCGCCCGTATTAAAGGGGGAATACCACATCTTGTGGCGGGAGAGCCCTTCGTTGTTCGGCCGATAGAGCCCCGAGGCCCCCCCGGTGGCCACAAGGGTCTTTTTGGAGGAGACCATGACAGGGCGTCCATCTTTTAAGGAAAAGCCCACCGCCCCATACACCGCTCCCTCCACGACAACCAGATCGGTAATCACAACCCGGTCGAGAACCTTGGCGCCGCTTTTCCGGACCTCACGAGCCAGGATCGGCTTCAGGGACTCACCGTGAATTTTAATATTCCAGCGGCCCCGGGGAGAGTACTTTCCATCAGGGTCCTTCACGATCGGAAGTCCCATCGCCTCAACCGTTGAAACAACTTCGGCAAAGAGCGCCGCCTGAGTCCTCACCAGATCTTCCCTGAGGATCCCCATGGAATCTTCCCGAACATACTCGACAAAGCTATCGACCGTCTCCCCTGGATTGATATAGGCATTGATCGCGTTCATCCCCCCCGCGAGACACCCGGAGCGGTCGATATGGGCCTTGTCGACCACCAGGACATTCAGGTGAGGGTTTTCACGACGGGCAATAATGGCCGCATAGCAACCGGCCGTTCCACCACCAATAATCAGGAGATCGGTTTCGTAGCTTGCGAACGTGTTCGAGGTGGACATGAAGGCCTCCGTTTTTTAATTTAATACATTACTAATAAAATAACATACATGATCATAAAGCACTTGTCAAGCCCCTCCCCCGATACGGTTGCCCGACCATAACCTGTCTTTTTTTTGCCGCACAAGAGTGCTCAAATTCCCCGGGACATTGAAAGAGAGAGCATTGGAGGGGTGCGTGCAACAGGAATCAAAGGAAAGAGGAGTCGGAGACCCTGTGGAAGAGACGAAGAAGTGGAGCAGATAAGCAAGAGAGAAAAATAAGGAGATAAGAATGAAGAAGTGAACTAAAAAAAAGATCAAATAAAAAACCCGGAACGAAAAATTTTCGCTCCGGGTTTAAAAGCCTTGTCCCTGCATGGCCATCTCGTCTCCATGATCAGTGGAGGGGAGCTGGCTGCTGCCAGCCAACGGCTGGTAATCAGGAAATGACGTTTCTTACTGCTTGACCGAGGTGGCGTATCCCCAGGCGAAGATGATGGCAACGATTGCCAAGAAGCCCATCCACCCCATGAAGCTCGGATTAGTTCCGATCAGCTTGTGAGCATCGTACATGTTGGCCCCCCTTGCTCAGTTCAAGGAAAATAGTTTATGATGAGAACGTCGATGCCTACCCAATATAGGCGGCAACGGTCTAATTGTCAAGACCATCCCGTTCCCCTCCCCCGACCCTCCGTCAGCCTCTCGAAACCTCGCGCCGACTTGTGCGAGACAATCAGAAAATCGGCGAGGGAGCGTCCGGAGGCTCTTGAGGTTCCCCGGCTCTTCTGACCGGAAATGGCCCCCAGGATGCCTGATCAGGGAAAAACTCAGGAGAGATGTATTAGTACCCCCGATATCCCGAACGGCCTTTCTTGCATGGCTCCGGCCGACATGGCTCCGGGAGGAACACCCCCTCCCCCCGCCCAAGATGTCAATCATGGACGGGAGCTATGACTCCACTGTGGGCTGATACCCTCGCCATTCTCCTTCTGATCCTCTTTAATGCCTTTCTCGCCGCCGCCGAGCTCTCGGTCATCTCGCTCCGTCTTTCCAGAGTCCAGCAACTCTCCGGAGACGGAACCCCCGACAGCCGTGCCCTTCTCAAGCTCCGGAAAGACCCCGAACGTTTTGTGGCGACAGTCCAGGTCCTGATGACACTCTCCACCGGTCTGGCTTCGGCCGCCACGGGAACGGTGTCCTACGAAAAATTCAAGCCGATCCTGGCGGAGATCCCTGGCATTGCCGGCCACCATATCTTTCTTCCCCTGAGCGTCTTCGGAGTCATCCTTCTTCAGGTCTTCGGCATGCTTGTCCTGGGAGAAATCGTCCCCAAGACGATTGCCATCCGGAACAACGAGCGCATCGCTCTCCGACTCTCCCGACCGGTCCTCCTCCTCTCCGAACTTCTGGTCCTGCCGGTTCGGGTGGTCACAGCCACCAGCCTCTTCGTCGTACGCCTTCTCAGGGTGACCCCGACCACGGCCTCCTACCCCATCACCCCCGAAGAGCTCGAGCTCCTCTTAAAGGAAGGGGGAGAGCATGGAATCATCAACCGTACGGAGCAGGATCTGATCCAGAGCGTCTTCAAGTTCACCGATATCTCGGTCCGGGAGGTGATGGTGCCAAGCGTCCGCATGGTCACCCTCCGGACCGGCATGAGCCTTTCTGAGATCATCGCCATCTTCTCCGAAAACAGATACTCCCGCTACCCCGTTCTCCGGGAGGAAGGAGAGGAGGTCGCGGGCATTCTCTATTACAAGGACCTCGTGGAGCTTCTCAACTCCTCTCCCCGGAATCTCCGGATCGACCAGATTCTTCACACTCCCTATTTTGTTCCGGAATCCATGAAGGTTCCTCACGTACTCAAGGAAATGCAGAAACGGCGGACCCAGATGGCCCTCGTCCTCGACGAGTATGGAGCGCTGGATGGCCTTGTCACAATGGAAGACCTTCTCGAGGAGATCGTTGGAGAAATCGAGGACGAGTCCGACGAGGTCTCCAAGCCGGTTGAACGTCTCCGCGATGGCTCCTGCCTCGTTGACGCCTCGCTGTCGATCCGGGACCTTTCCGAAGACTACAGGATCCCCATCCCCGAGGGAGAAGACTACGAAACCCTGGCCGGCTTTGTCCTCTCCCAGCTGCAGAGCATTCCCCGTGGGGGAGAGTTCTTTTTCGCAAAGAATATGAAAATCACAGTGGTGGAGGTGGACCGCCAGCGAGTTTCAAGAGTCCGGATCGACTTTCTTGACGCGGCACCTCGCCCGAATCCTTCCGACACCTCGGCCCCCTCCGAAAAATCCTCCTCCGACACTGCGCCCAAGCCCCAAGGAGACTCAATCCCATGAAAAAGAGCTCAGGCCCCTCCCTCACCCGGATGATTTTCTCTCCCATCGGACTGATGGTCGTTGTGGGTCTGGCTGGCGGATTTTTTGTCTCCGACCTCTTCCGCGGCATCGCAAGCCGCCAGGTCCCCCCCCCGGACATCGCCCCCGGCCCCCAGAATGCCACCCAGGCTCCCCTGGCTTATTCCGATGTTTTCAGCCCTTTGTCAGACAACGGGATTATCGGCATCCAGGTCGAGCGGATCGGGGTTTCGGGAGGAACAACCACCGTCATGATTGCCCTTCATTTTCATCGCCACAAGGAATACGCCTTCTACCAGGTGGGAAGCTATGAGCCCCCCGCCCTGGTCGATAAAGCCGGCGGTCTCCTCCTGGGCCAGGTCGACTTCCCTGCCGACCAGCACTTCAGCGGCGGGGAAACCTACCGTACCCTGATCAGCTTTCCGGGAGTGCCTGCCTCCTTCCCCGTCACCCTCTCCCTCTTTATGGGAGAACGTTATCGTGGTCAGTACCACATGATTCCTGTGTCACTGACCGGCCTGGCCCCCGACCGTCATCCGCCCTCTCCTCTTAAAGGAACTCCCCGATCATGATTGACGACCCCTCCCTGAACCTCATCGACCCCGAGGTCGAAGACAGAAACGAAAAGCTTGCCACCGTCCTCATGGGAACGACCGCCGGACAAATATTCGGCCTGGTGGCCCTTTTTATGGGGTTTGTGGGTGGAATCATGTCCGACATTATGTCAGGGCTTCACTATATCGGTCTGGGCATGGGCCTCTTCCTCGTCTTCGGACTCCTTCACCTCGCCCTCCTCCGGCGCTGGACAGGGTCGCCCCCCAAAGAGGCCGTCAGAACGGCCCTGGCATTTCTTGCTCCGGCGGGCCTCATGGGTGTTTTGTGGGAATACGCCACCTTTTCCCTGACCGACTGGGCCGTTCTGGGCTACCCGGCCGGACTGCTGTTTGTCTTTCTTTTCTTCTTCGGGATCACCGCGCTGGAGATTCCCCCTCCCCCCTCCCGTCGGACAACATACATTCATAGCCCCTTTGACCGCCATGCCCTTCTTATCGTGATCCTGGTGGGAGCGATTCTGGGCGTCGGGATCGGTATGGGATCCCAGGGACACCGGATTATTGGTCGGGGGCCCTTCGCCCGGGCCTTTCTTGCCGACAAGATCACCGGTGCCCGGGCTCAGGTCGACCTCGTCCTTTTCGGCCTTCCCAAGCCTTATCGACTTGAGAATGCCCTCCATACGGCTAAGAAGCGGGGCATTCATCTGAGAATCCTTGTCTCCAGACTCGCCGCCGACCACTATTCCAGGGAACTTGACGCCATCCGTGCCGATCAGATTCCCGTCAGGATCCTCCCGGAGCCCATTCCCTCCTTTCTCCGTCCGCAGGCCATCATTGACCACCGTCTCTTCCTGCACGGGTCAGGGGGATGGGGCTCCTTCACCTCCTCAGGGGGCCATCAGATGAGAATGGTCGCCAACCTTCTCGCCATCGGAACCATCCGCTCGTGGCAGAAGACCTTTGATGCCCTCTGGATCGAGGCGGCTCCCACTCACCACTAAAGCCCATAGCCCCGGGACCTTCTCCTCCACCAGGGCCAGGAATCCTTGAAAATCCTGACTTATCCGGATCCATCGATCTTTTTGCTCCTCCCTTTTCTACGGGTCATTCCTGTGCAGAAACAATAGGTAGCAAAAGAAGAACCATCTCCTTCAACCCGGCCACGTCCTCACCCTTGACAGAGAGTGTCCCCCTTGATAAAGTAATTACAGACCAAAATGGTCTGCGATAAAACAAGTCGGAGAATCCGATGCTCAAGCTGACAAAAAAAGTTGATTACGCGCTTCTGGCCTTAAACCTCATGGCCCAGTCCCGTGAAGGGGACACATCGAACGTCCGGGAAATCGCGGCTCTTTACCGGATTCCCCCGGAGATCCTGGCCAAGGTCATGCAGAAGCTTTCCAAGGCCGGTCTCATACAAAGCCACAATGCCCCCAAAGGCGGATACTCCCTCAAGATCCCGGCGGAGAACATCTCGGTTCTCAAGGTTCTCATCGCCGTTGAAGGACCCGTCGGCATCGTCAGCTGTTCTGACGGATCCGACAAAGACTGTCAACAGAGAGATCAATGCGATATCCGCTCGCCCCTCGAGCGGCTGCAAAACAACATTCTCTGGTTTCTCGAAGCCCTCTCGATCCGCGAACTGGCCCAGGAACCTTCCGCAATGAAAGGAGTTACAGATGGATCCAGTCTATTTGGACAACCACTCCACCACAAAAGTTGACCCCCGTGTGGTCGAGGCGATGCTTCCGACTTTTACGACCGTTTACGGCAACCCCGGCTCCCGCAACCACGCCTTTGGCTGGCAGGCGGAAGAGCTCACCGAAAAAGCCCGGGAAGAGGTGGCCGCTCTCATCGGAGCCGACTCGAAGGAGATCATCTTCACCGCCGGCATGACAGAGTCCGACAATCTGGCCATCAAGGGTGTGGCAGCAATGTACCGGGAAAAGGGCTCCCATATCATCACAGTGGAGACCGAAGGACGGTCCGTTCTCGACCCCATCCGGACACTCGAAACCCAGGGATTTACCGTGACGGTCCTTCCTGTGGGCCCCGGAGGAATTGTCGACCCCGAAGTCGTCCGGGCATCCATTCGCCCCGACACCATCCTTGTCTCGGTGATGACGGTCAACCATGAAATCGGCACCATCCAGCCGATCGCCAAAATTGGAGCCATCACCCGGGAGAAAGGGGTCCTCTTTCATACAAACGCGGCCTACGCGGCCGGGGTGATGAAGCTCGACGTGACGGAGATGAATGTCGACCTTCTCTCCCTCAATGCTCACCTGATCCATGGACCCAAAGGCGTCGGAGCTCTCTATGTCCGCAGGAAGCCCCGCGTCCGGCTCGCTCCCCAGATCGAAGGCGGCGGTCTTGAAAGAGGTTTCCGTTCGGGAACACTGAACACCACCGGCATTGTCGGATTTGGAGCGGCTGCCCGCATTATCCGGGAGAACCTCGCAGGAGAAATCTCCCACCGCAAGGCCCTCCGCGATCGTCTTGAATCAGGAATTCTCGACGCCATGGACTACGTGGAGATCAACGGGGACAAAGAGCAAAGAAGCCCGGCTGTCAGCAACCTCTCCTTCTCCTTTGTAGAGGGTGAAGCCCTGCTCATGGGTCTTCGGGGGATTGCGCTCTCCTCTGGTTCAGCCTGTACCTCGGCCACCCTCGAACCTTCCTATATCCTGAAGGCCCTGGGAGTCGGCACCGACCTTGCCCACTCCTCAATCCGCTTCTCGGTGGGTCGTTTCAATACGGTGGAGGAAATAGAGGCAGTGATCCAACGGGTCAAACAGGCCGTGGAGAAGCTCCGGGAGATGTCCCCGCTCTATGAAATGGCCAAGGAGGGAATCGACCTGAAGAGTGTCCAGTGGAGTCCTCACTGATCTCAGGGTACACCGGTGCGAAACAGCAACCCGGGCATCCCGCCCGGACTCGACAGACTTAAGACAAAACGGAGAATATCATGGCATACAGCGATAAGGTGATTGACCACTATAACAACCCCCGGAACGTGGGCTCCTTTGATAAATCAGAAGATAACGTCGGAACCGGCATTGTGGGGGCCCCGGAATGCGGCGACGTCATGAAGCTCCAGCTCAAGATCAGCGATGACGGCGTGATCGAAGAGGCCCGCTTCAAGACCTTCGGATGCGGATCGGCCATCGCCTCGAGTTCTCTGGCCACCGAATGGGTCAAGGGCAAGACTCTCGACGACGCTCTCAAGATCAAGAACACCGAGATTGCCAAGGAGCTGAACCTTCCCCCGGTCAAGCTTCACTGCTCCGTTCTTGCGGAGGACGCCATCAAGGGAGCAATCGAGGACTACCAGAAAAAGCGCCAGAAGGCCTGATTTCGTCACCTGTCACACACGATAGAAGGAGGAATCCATGATCACCCTCACAGAATCTGCCATCAATGAAGTGAATCGTCTCAAGAGAGTCCAGAGCAAGGAATCCCACTTTCTCCGTCTGGGGATCGAGGGAGGAGGATGTTCAGGGCTCTCCTATCTCATCAAGCTTGAAGAGAATCCCGGGGAATTTGACGAGGTTATCGATGCCGATACCTCCCGGAATGTTCGCATCGTCCTTGACCCAAAGAGCAAGGTCTACCTTGATGGATCCACCCTCGACTTTGTCGGAGGGGGCCTCATGGGAGGAGGGTTCAAGTTCGAGAATCCCAACGCTGCCCACAGCTGTGGATGCGGATCGTCCTTCTCTGCGTAAGTCTAAAGTAAGTCCAAAAAACCGGACGGGAGACGAACGTCCTCTCCCTCCCGTTCGTGTCCCGGAGGTCTGATATGAAAGAATCCGCGACGTCTCGAACCGGCGCTCCTACCCTGCATCCTCATCACGACAGGATGGAGCAGTCCGGACGGTCTGTCTGTTGGAATTGCGAAAAAACAATCGAAGATGTGGACGTTTGCCCGTCCTGCGTCCGTGTCCAGCCCTTTGGAGAAGAACGCAACTACTTCCGGATCCTCGACGTTCCGGAGAAGCTGGCGCTCGATCCCCGGCTCCTGATCGCTGCCTATCACGAAAAGAGCCGCCTCTTCCATCCCGACCACCATGTCGGGGACACAGACAAAGAGCAGGGAATCGCCCTTGCCAACGCATCCCTGGTCAACCTGGCCTTCAGGACCCTGCGGGATCCATTTTTGCGGGCTCGCTATTATATTTCAAGAAAGCGCGGGGAGGACGGACGCCCCAAGAAGACCAGCCTGCCCCCTGAGGTACTGATGGAGGTTATGGACCTCCGGGAGGAGGTCCAGTCCCTCAACGCCCAGGGACAGCGGTCCGAGGCCGAGGCTCATGTCCGAAGAATTCTTGACCCTCTGGAGCAGGAGATTTACCACGCCTTTGACAGGGTTGACACCCTGGAGGGAGAAAAAGCCTCCCCGGACCCCGAGATTGACCGTCTGGCTGAACGGCTCGAAAAACGAGCCTACATCCAGAATCTTCTGGCTGAACTCAAGGAGACCCCCCGTTGAAACATGTTATTGGCATCGACCTGGGAACAACCCATTCCCTGGTCGCCTACAGGAAGGAAGATGGAGCGGTCGAAGTCATACGAGACCGTGAAGGACGCGCCCTTCTCCCCTCTGTTGTCGCCCTTTCCCCCGACGGCGTTCGGGTGGGATGGACTGCCCGGGAACTCATCAATGACCCGAAGACCACCGTCGTCTATGCCGCCAAGCGGCTCATGGGACGATCCTTCGAGGAGACGGCGGCCGAGCGGCTCCATCTGGCCTACCCTGTCACGGACAGGGGGGGTACTCCGGCGATTCCAGACCCGGCGCGAAATCGTACCCTCACCCCGCCGGAGATCGGATCCCTCATTCTTGCCAATCTTCGGTCGCGTGCGGAAGAGGCTCTGGGCTGCGAGGTGACCGAGGCCGTGATCACCGTCCCGGCCTACTTTAACGACGGTCAGCGCCAGGCGACAAAGGATGCGGGAGCCCTCGCAGGACTTAATGTTCTCCGTATCGTCAACGAACCCACGGCCGCGGCCCTGGCCTATGGCCTGGGAGAGAAAAAAGATGGCCTTTTTGCCATTTTTGACCTGGGGGGAGGAACCTTCGACTTTTCCCTCCTGGAAATCCGCAAGGGGATCTTTGAGGTTCGCGCGACCAATGGCGACACCCATCTGGGGGGAGAGGACTTCGACCGGGCGATCATGGACTTCTGGTTTAAAGAGAGGCCCCAACTCAAGGAGCTGGCCGGCCGTTCCGAGGTGCGGGACATTCTCCGGAAAGAGGCCGAGCGGGCCAAGGTCGCCTTGTCCAGGGAGACCTCCGTCACCGTGAGCATCCCCTCGCTCAATCTTTCCACAACACTGACCCGGGATCGTCTCAACGCCCTCGTCGAGCCCTTTGTGGAGCGGGCCTTCGTCTCCGTGCGCACCGCCATGAGAGATTCCGGTGTCGACCCCAAGTCGGTGGACGGAGTGATTCTCGTGGGAGGATCAACACGCCTTCTTCGTTTTCGGGAGGCGGTCAGCGACTACTTTGGAACGACCCTCTACGACTCGGTCGACCCCGATCTGGTGGTCGCCGAAGGAGCGGCGGTCCAGGCCGATATCCTCTCCGGGCGCCGGAAGGATCTCCTCCTGCTTGATGTCACCCCCCTCTCGCTGGGCATTGAAACCATCGGCGGGGTCATGAGCACCCTCATCCCCCGGAACACGACCATCCCGGCCCAGGCCAAGGAGCTGTTCACCACCTATGTGGACGGACAGGTCAACGTGGACATTCATGTCCTCCAGGGTGAGCGGGAAATGGCGGTGGACAACCGGAGCCTCGGACGCTTCACCCTCTCCGGGATCCCCCCTCTTCCAGCCGGGGCCCCAAGAATCGAGGTCACCTTCCAGATCGACGCCAACGGCATCCTTGAGGTCACCGCCCGGGAACAGACCACAGGCCAGAAGGCGAACGTGGTGATCCATCCCTCGTACGGCCTGGCTAAAGATGATGTCAGGGAGCTCCTTCGGGACGCCTTCGCCCACGCGAAGGAGGACTTTGCTCTCCGTCTCCTCATCGACAGCCGGACGGAGGCCCAGACAGTTCTCGGAGCCACCGAGCGCGCTCTGGGAACAGTCGGAGACGACATCTTAAGCCCCGGGGAACGCGCGGCAATCAAGGAGCAGGTGACAATGCTGCGCGCCGCCATGGAAGGCAGCGACGGCAAAAAAGTTCGCGACGAGATCCGGACTCTCGACCGCCTCACACAGCCCCTGGCGGAACGTCTTGTGAACCAGTCCCTTAATGACGCCCTCTCGGGAAAGGCACTTCCGGAGCTTCCAAAAGAAGGAGGATCGGCCCATGCCTAAAGTCTCCTTTACCCCTGATCCTCACCTTACCGAGCCCTTTACACCGACAACCGTCACTGTGGCGGACAACGCCTCGATCCTTGAAGCGGCCAAAGCCGCTGGCGTGCCCCTTGAGCACAACTGCGGGGGCGTCTGTGCCTGCTCTACCTGCCACGTGATCGTCGAAGACGGATTCGACAGACTGTCCGTGATGGAAGAAGATGAAGAGGACGAGCTCGACAGGGCGGAGGGCTTGACCCTCAAGTCCCGCCTCGGATGTCAGGCCCGGATCAACGGCGACATCGCCGTGCGCATCCCCCCCTGCACCCGGGGTTCTCACGAACACTGACGGAGACCGGTTGATGAACTGGAACGACCCCTACGAAATCGGCTACCAGCTCTACGAGCACCACCCCGAGACCGATCCCCTGACGGTCCGGTTCACCGACATGCATGGCTGGATTATCGCACTTCCAGGCTTTTCGGGAGATCCCAAGGCCTCGAATGAAAAAATTCTTGAGGCCATCCAGATGGCCTGGCTCGAGGAATGGAAGGACAACCAGTAGTTCTCCAGTCTGGAAGGGCACAGACCACCGTCCTCATCCGTGAGAGGATCCCCAGCAGGGCGCTCTCTCCGAGAGGACTTGTTGCCCGTCTTCTCTGGGCCTTTTCCTCCTCCGGACGCCGGCCATCTTTTGAGGACTATCAGGCGGCACGGCAGGCGGCACGAACCCCAGAGGAAGGCGCCTTACGCGATGAAGGAGCGATCGACAGGGCAACATTCGACCGCCTCTGTCAGGAGACCTCTCCCGATCCGCTCTTTTCTCTCAGGGACCATCCCTTTCGTCCCCAGTTCAGGGACAGAGAGGGCCATCTGTATCAGATCCTCCGGATTTCCCGGAGCCGGATCGACCTCGTCCGCGAGGATGGAACAACAGGAACCACCACACAGGGAGAGTTCGACCTCTTCTTTTTTCCGGTGGAGGAGACCCCGGCTTGTCCGGATTCTCGCTTGCAGACCGGAAAAGCTCACACCCAGACACTCGACTGATATCACGATAAGGAGACACAATGAGCCAGTCCAATGACAAGACGATTGCCGAAGGCGTCATGAAGGCCCTGGGGCGCGTGATCGAACCTGACTTCAAAAAGGATCTCGTAACCCTGGGCATGATCGAGGAACTCTCCGTCAAGGACGGGAATGTCGTCTTTACGGTCATTCTGACCACCCCGGCCTGTCCTCTGAAGGAAGAAATCAAGAGCGCCTGCCTCTCCGCCCTGTCATCCGTTCCCGGTATCACCTCTGTGGACATTCACATGACAGCCCGGACCACAGGAGGAGGCGCCCGGGAAGGCAAGGCAGCCATTGAGGGTGTCAAGAATGTCATCGCGGTATCCAGCGGAAAAGGCGGTGTCGGAAAGTCCACCACCGCGGTAAACCTCTCCATCGCTCTCGCGCGTCTTGGTGCCCGGGTGGGGATCCTCGACTCCGATGTCTACGGCCCCAATATCCCCATGATGCTTGGGGTGACAACCCTTCCCAAGCAGGTCAACAACCGCTGGTTCCCACCCAAGATGCACGACATCCCGGTGATGTCCATGGCCTTCATGGCCCCTCCTGGCGCCCCCCTCATCTGGCGTGGCCCCATGCTCCACGGAATCATTACCCAGTTCATCCGGGACGTGGAATGGGGAGAGCTGGACTATCTGGTCGTTGACATGCCCCCCGGAACCGGCGATGCGCAGCTCTCACTTGCCCAGCTTGTGCCTGTTACCGGAGCCATT
>JAJZCZ010000114.1 GCA_021828805.1 Nitrospirota bacterium
AGACGATCTCCTCCCCGACTTTCGGCTTGAGCTCCTCGGACTTCCCGTGCTTCGCCGGGGAGATCGGGAATCATTTATCCACGAACCGGACAAACCCTATTTTCTTCTTTTTCTCCTGGCCGCAACGAAAGACACCCTTTCTCGCGAAGCGGCGTGCGACATCCTCTGGCCGGGCGTTCAAAAAACTCGCGCCCGGGCCAGCCTTTCCACCGCTCTCTACACCCTCTCCACGAGACTCGGAACAGATTTCTTCCCCCAGAAAAACCGGACGAGCCTCCATTGGAATCTCCCTCCCTCCTCGGCCGACATTCGAGAGGTTCTCTTTCCTTCTCCGCCCGACGGATGCGCAAGGATTCACCCTGCCCATCTTTGCGATTCCTGCCGAAACATGGCCTTATCCCGTCTCGAGCAGCTCTCCCGTCCGTTTCTCCAGAATATTCGGATCCCAAAGGACACTCCTCTTTTCCAATGGGTGGAAAACATTCAGCGGGCCCTTGCCGAGATGAAGGCACTGACCGAGCGGGAGATCGCCCATGCCCACCATCCGCCGTCGGCAAATGCAGAGGATGACAGAATGGTGGAATTGCGACCATTGACCGCCCTCGTGCTCCGGCTTGTCCCTACCGATCCCCTTCCGGACGACGAACTCCTTGACAGCCTCGAGCCTGTCCGTCTCTCCGCCGAAGAGCTCATTCGCACTCGAGGGGGGTTTGTCGTGCCTTCGTCGCCGGACACGGTGACCGCCTACTTCGGATTTCCCCGATGTCGGGAAAACGAGGGACGATTCGCCGCCGACTGTGCCCGGAAGCTGCTCGCACACCACCTCTCCGATCCCTCCTTTACACTGACCATTGGCATGCATTCCGGACTGGCGCCCTGCGATCCCGGTCGGTCCATTCCGGACCCGTTCGGCCGCCTCTCCGAAATCGCCCGCACTGCCACGGAGCTCGTTCAACCATTCTCCCTTGTCGTCACGGAATCCTCCGCTCTTCTGCTTAAAAGCCACTTTCGACTCTCCCCGGTTCCCGTTATTGCCCCCCCACTGTTTCTCGTGGAGGAAGAACTCTCGGCGCCCGACAGGACCGCCGCCCTCGCTACAGGCATCTTCGGCCGCGACTTCGAGCTCTCCCTTCTCCGACGATCCTGGGAGGAAACCCGACACGGAAAGAGGCAGACGATATGGCTCGAGGGAGAGGCGGGAATCGGCAAGTCGGCTCTTCTTTCCTCCTTCGTCAAGGAAGTGATCTCTTCCGGTGCGCCCCACAATGTTCGGGAATACTTCTGTCTTCCCGAACACCAGGGAACGCCCTGGGCTCCGATCATTCACTCCATCCGTCGGCAGACAGGGATCGATGAGCCATCGTTGTCCCTCTCCGAGCGGACATACCGCCTCGAACGCTATCTGCTGGAAAGAGAACGCCCGGTCGAAAAGGATCTCCCCCTCCTTCGACACCTTCTGGGAGAAAAAGGAACTCTTTCCGAGCTTCTCCAGCGACTCTCCCCCGACCGCCTTCGGGAGACCCTGGAGACATTTCTCCTGGGGGTGATCTCACACCTGTCCCGATCGGCCCCCCTTTTTCTCGTGATGGAAGACGTCCATTGGGCCGACCAGGCGACCCTGGCCCTTTTGAAAAAGTCCTTCGAGCGCATGGGACCTGTCTCCATGACGATGGTCCTCTCCTGTCGCGACCGCCGCTCTCTCGAGGTCCTCGACCTGCCCCTCCCCGACACGATGATCACTTTGAGCCGACTCGATCGTCAGAGCGGCCGCCACCTCGTCTCCCGGGCCGCCGGACGAACTCTCTCCGCCGCGAACCTTCGTCGCATTCTCGACATGGGAGAGGGTGTTCCCCTTTACCTTCGGGAGCTGGCCCTGCTGGCCAGAGACGAAGATGTCCCGCTTCCGCCGACACTCAATGCCCTCTTTGCCTCCCGAACCGACACGCTGTCTCTCCGCCTCCGGCAGATTCTCCCTCCGGCCGCGGCCCTGGGAATCACCTTTCAGGAATCCCTGCTTCGTCCTCTCGTCCTCGAACCCTCGACGCTCGAGAGGGATCTCGAAAATCTCTGTCAGGCGGGACTTCTGGAGAAGAAAAACAAACTTCCGACAACCTACTCCTTCCACCACGCACTCCTGAGGGAGGCGGTTCTCGCCTCACTTTCGGCTCCGGCACGTCGAACTATCCACAGCCGAATCGCCAACCTCTTCGCTTCCCTGGAAACCGAGATTCCTCCGGAAGATCTGGCCTTTCATCTCGAAAAAGCCGGCCGGACCGAAGAGGCCGTCCCCGCATACCGACTTGCCGCCAAACGCGCCTCGGCAAAGGGAGCCACCTCCGACGCCTCTCTGCACCTGGACAAGGCCCTCTCCCTGGTGCGGTCGGATCCCGCGCGTTTTCCGGGAGGAACGGAGCTTTCGATCCTTCTTGAGGCCGGTCCCCTGGCAGTCTCCCTCCATGGACACGGCTCGGAAACGGTGGCCGGGATCTACACCCGAGCCGCAGCGCTCGCCAACGATCTCCCTGACACCGAACACCCCTTCCCCCTTCGCTTCGGCCTTTGGACCACGGCCTTCACCAGAGTGGGACCGGACGCCGCACGCCCTTTGGGAGAAGACCTTCTCCGCTGCGCCCAAGGGCTCAATGATCGGGAACTCTCTCTCAGAGCGGAATATGCCCTGGGCGGGACCCTCTTTTGGACAGGAGAGCTGCTCCTCGCCAGAGAGCATCTTCTCTCGGCATTGCGCTATGCCAATGCCAAGGATTCGAAGGGAGGGCGGGAGAGCGAGCTCGACGCCTTTGCCGAGGATCCGGAGATGGGAAGCCGGGCCTATCTGTGTTGGGTGACGGGAATTTCGGGTGATCCCGAGGAAGGGCTTCGAGAGGCCCGGCGTGCCATCCGTCGGGCGGAAGCCATCGGACATCCCAACTCACTGGGATATGCCCTGGCCTTCGACTGCTATCTGAAGATGATTCTGGGAGATCCGAAGGGAGCGGGAGAAGTGGCAAGACGATCCCGGGAGCTGGCGGAGCAGTACGGATATTTTCAGTGGGAAGTGGTGGGACAGGTGGCGGAGGCCTATGCCCAGGGGGACAAGAAGAGCCTTGCGGCGTCCCGGTCGGCTGTCCTTGCCATCGGAACCGTTCTTCCCGGACTGGCCCCGCTCTTTACCCTGATCGAAGCCATGACCGCTCTCAGGGCTAACGAGCCTGAGAGCGCCCTCTCGTCGGCCTTGCGGGGTCTGGAAGAATCGAAAAAAACCGGCGCCCGGGCCTTCGATCCCGAGCTCTTTCGCATCGTAGGGGAGGGGCTTCTCGCCTCCGGAGGCTCCATCGACGAAGCTGTCGCTTTTTTTCTTCGGGGAGCTGGGTCCGCCGACCTCGCCGGATCGACCTTCTTTGCTGCCCGCTCCAGAAAAAGCCTTCTGAAGGTTCGGCCCGGCGAGGATGCAACCTACCAAAAATATCTTTCAACGCTCCAGAGCGGGAGGGATCGGATCTAGGGGAAAGGAGCCTCGCCGCGAAGACCGGGATGGAAGATCTTCCCCTCGGCCTAGTTTTGCAGTAACAACTCAGCCGGGTAAAAAATGAGGGCAATTGGGGGGGGGGACCAGACGGAGCGGTCGGGTGACTGGGGATGTGGAGCCTGGCGCTGTGTGGGAGGAAGCGAGAGGGCGACTATCCGGAGAAGCAGGAGGGGAGAATGGGCTCACCCCGCAAGGCGGCGGTCAGACCGACAAAGACGTTTCTCGAATTCTTTCTGAGCGTGTCGGTATAGCCTCGGATCCGAAGAAAGAGTTGGGCGCCCTCGAAGGTGCGGAACCCTCCGGAGATCTTCATCATCACCTTGATCATGCGCATCGCCTGCTCC
>JAJZCZ010000115.1 GCA_021828805.1 Nitrospirota bacterium
AACAGGATCGAAGTCGGCCTCCGATTCCTCGAAGACCCACAGGTGACCCGGGAGGGAGCAAATGGAAAAAAACAAGACGGAACGCGGCGGGAAAGAGCCTCTTGCTCTGGGGACAACGGTGGCGGCAAGCATCGTCTCCCTTGTGGCGGTTCTTTGCTGTCTGGGGATCCCCTCGATGCTCTCCTTCATGGGGGCGCTGGGGCTGGGGGTCCTCGTCAAAAAGCATCTTCTCTTTCCCCTGATGGTGGGATCCCTCCTTCTGGGGGGCTGGGGGGCCTATGTGAGTTATCGCCGACGGCGGAGCGTCCCCATTTTGGTGGCCTATCTTGCTTCGGCACTGGCCCTTCCCCTCGGGATGAAGTTCTTCCATCCGGCCATGGATGCCGGACTTGCGGGGCTGCTCCTGCTGACCGGAGAGGATCTTTGGCGGCGGATGGTCTCAGCCCGCTCCGGGGCCTCGTGCAAGAGGGAGTCCCTTTAAGGGTTGCAGGAAAGTCGTGGGAGGGAAGGTCGTGTCGGCCAAGGAGAATCGAGAAGGAGGAAGACAATGGAGACCGTGAATTTTTTTGTCGAGGGAATGACCTGCGACCACTGCGCCCGAAGCGTGGAGAAGGCTCTTCGGGGGGTTCCCGGGGTTATCTCGGCCGAGGTGGACTATGAGGCCAAGTCGGGTGAGGTCAAGGCGGAGACCGGAACGGACTACGAGGCGATGCAGAAGGCGGTGCGCCAGTCCGGGTACGACCTTCGGCCCAAAGGGGACGGTCCGGTCCAAGGGGCCCAAGTTGGACAGATCGACCCCCGATCCGGAGAAGGGGGATCCTCTCCCCGTCACCTCGTGATCATCGGGGCGGGCTCCGGGGCCGTCGCCGCCGCTCTCCGGGCCACCGATCTCGGCGCCCGCGTGACTCTGGTTGAGCGGGGAACCCTGGGGGGGACCTGCGTCAATGTGGGGTGCGTCCCCTCGAAGATCCTGGTGCGCCAGGGCCATCAGGCGCACACGGTCAAGAACCCTCCCTTTTCGGGGATCGCGCCGCACTCTCCCACGATCAATCCAGGTCTCCTTGCCGACGAGCGAACCCGGAGGGTTCTCGAGCTTCGGGAGGAGAAATACTCCCGGATCCTCCGGGAGACACCGGGGGTCGAGCTCCTGAGCGGAGAGGCGAGGCTTGAGGGGGCCCGGACGGTGGTCGTAAAGGAGGGCGGGGGGGGAGAGAGAAGGCTGACGGCCGACGGGATCCTGATCGCCACGGGCTCACAGCCTCATGTTCCGGATAGCCCCGTTCTGGCCGAGACCCCCTTCTGGAGCTCGACCGAGGCGCTCTTTGCCAAAGAGCTTCCCCGACATCTGATCGTCTTCGGAGGAGGCTTTGTGGCCCTGGAGATCGGTCAGGCCTGGCGACGGCTGGGGGCCGAGGTGACCCTTGTGATCCGGGGAGAGCGGATCCTCTCGAAAATGGAGGAGGATCTGGGACGGGATCTGGGGGATTCTCTGGAAGGGGAGGGAGTGAAGATCGTCTCTCGTGTGACCCCCACCCGGGTGGACCATCGGGACGGGATGTTTTCCGTGACGCTGTCCAACGGCCGAGTGCTGGCAGGAGATGCCCTTCTTGTGGCCACGGGGAGGCATCCCAATACGCATGGGCTTGGCCTCGACAGCGTGGGCGTCAGGACCAATGCGGCAGGAGAGATCGTGGTCGACAGCCGTCTTGAGACCAGCGTCCCCGGGATCTTTGCCGCGGGAGACTGCACGACGCTCCCGAAGTTCGTCTATGTGGCGGCGGCGTCGGGAACCCGGGCGGCCACCCACATGATGGGGGCGGGAGAGGATCCTCTGGATCTTGCGGTTTTGCCCGAGGTCATCTTCACCGACCCGCAGGTGGCCCGGGTAGGGCTCACCGAAGACGAGGCCCGGGAGAGGGGGTATTCTCCGGTAGTCAGGACGCTTCCCTTCGACAAGGTCCCCCGGGCGCTGGTCAACTTCGATCCCCGGGGGTGGGTCCGGATGGTGGCGGACGAAAATACCGGAAAGCTTCTGGGCTGCACCGTGCTGGCTCCCGAAGGGGGGGAGGTCGTCATGTCGGCGGCCATGGCCCTGGCCTCAGGGCTGACCGTTCAGGAGATCGGCCGGATGTTTTTTCCGTATCTCACCATGGTGGAGAGCCTCAAGCTCTGTGCCCAGTCATTCAGCAAGGATGTGGGACGCCTCTCCTGCTGCGCGGGGTAGGGAAGTCTTTTTATACGGGGAAGGAGGCGGACAAGTGGGGCTTTCGATCGGCAAGGTGGCACGCGCCGCGGGAGTGAGCGTCGATGCGGTCCGTTTTTACGAAAGGGAAGGGCTGATCCCGCCCGTTCGGCGAACGGAGTCGGGCTATCGCGACTACGGCCCGGAGACCGTACGCCGGCTCCAGTTCATTCGCCGGGCCAAGGAGACGGGATTTTCCCTAGAGGAGATCCGGGAGCTTCTGGATCTACGGACGGAGCCGGGAAGTCCCTGCGCCTCGGTTCTGACCCTGGCCCGGGAGAAGCTCGACCTTGTCCGGGCCAAGATCCGGGATCTTCAACGAATGGAGGAGGCGCTGGAAAGCCTGGTGGCCGATTGTCTTCTTCCCAACCACGGGGAGGCGTGCCCGCTTCTCGAGCGGCTGGTCGGACATAGTGACCAACCGGACAGGCGCCAACTCTGACTTTGTGGTCGAATCGACCACTGACGAAGACACCGATCGAAACTCGTCGATCAGCATTTTGAATAACGTAGTCGTGTTGTCTTGAGAGCAATCACGAAATTCAGATTATGGAAGGGGGCGCCGGATCCTGGTGTTGGGGGGAAGACCGAGTCATCTGTCGAGGCTTTTCCACTCCTGGGCCCCGGGGATGAAGAGAGAAACAGTCCGGAAAGAAAAAAGAGGAAGGGCGATGCCCAGATGCAAGAGCGAGAATCAATGACGGTCAACGTTTCTTGATTGCACAGGAGTGAGAGTGGCTGTTAGGATGGAGGGTCTGTTTTTCGACAGGAACCTCTATCCGTTCAGGGAGCATTCTCGCATGTCCAACCCCATTCCAACTCAACTCAACCGGAGACAGGTCGTGGCGGCCGTCCTTCTCGCGGCCGTTCTTCTCGTCCCGGGGGGGAGAGTGGCGGCCTTGGCCGATCAGCTCTCCCAGGGAAACCCAAGCCCCCCCGCTTCCGCCGCCGCTCCCCAATCTCCGCCTCCGGCTTCTTCGACATCTTCGTCGGGAGGGCTGGTCGACCACCCCGGAGCCCTCTCGCCCGGCGGCAGTCCCGGCACGACCACCGGGATGCTGGCCAGCGGTCTGGCCCATGCCGGAAACAGGATTTTTCTTGAGCCGATCATCGTCAAGGACGGAGACATCGACAACCAACTCACCCTGATGCCGGCCTACGGGGGCATGCCGGGGCAGAGCAGTGCCTTGACCACGCCGGTGATGCTGGAAAAGCGGCTGACCCACCACTTCAGCCTGCGGGTCGATACCCATTACATTGCCCTCTGGACCCCCGGAAAGACGTACGAGGGACTCCAGTATGCGGGTCTTCAGGGAAAGCTGCTCCTTTACGAGAACGATCCCCACGAGATCTTCACGACCTTCATCATGCGGGGGATCACTCCGGTCGGCGGCTCCGCGGTGGGACAGGGCAACCCCTTCACCCTCTACTCCTATCTGGTCTTCAACAAGGGGCTGGGCGACCTCTCCTCCCGCTATCTCCGGCCCTTTGCCCTGCAGACCGACATTGCCGGGATCGTTCCCTTCGGGAACGGACCCATGCCCCTGTCCGATTTCATGGGAACCTACGATTACGGGAACTCCTTTCGCTTCGACGGAGCC
>JAJZCZ010000116.1 GCA_021828805.1 Nitrospirota bacterium
GGGCGATTTTTGCCTTCAGGTGTCAGAATGTCTCCCGGAAGGGCGATCCTGGCTCCCGGGAAGGGAGGCGAGATCCCTGATCTGAATCGAAGTGTTGTGTTGATCATACCATTGGACAGGCGGGGATGAAAAGCGGTCGGGAGAGCTCTCCCCCTCCCTTGGAGAGTGACGCTCCAATTCTTTGTTTACCTGAGTCCGGCGGAGGGTTATGATTGAAAGGACAGGCGCACTATTTCGGTAGAGAAGTGAGAGAAGAATATTCTGGTCAACCATATTTTCAACACGGAGGTTGTATGAGCGATATTACAGTCCGGTACTCCGCTAAAAATAATGAGGGACAGCTTGTGTTGTCGGACGGACAGGAAATTGCCCTCTTCCGGATTAACGGGCGCTATCATGCCATCGAGAATCGCTGTCCCCATCGGGGGGGATATCTTGCCGACGGTGTTATCCGGGAAGGTCAGGTCCTTTGCCCGCTTCACGGATGGGGCTTTGATCTGGCGACGGGGGCCTGCTCGACTCGTCCGGGAGAGGAAGTCCGCTGTTTTGATGTCCGGGAAGTAAGCGGGGACGAGGTTGTTATTTCTGTCCCTTAGAATCACCAGGGGGCTCGTCTGCCGAAGCCCCCTGTCTTTCTTTCCGGGCAGTTTTCGTCCGCTATTCTGTTTAGGAAGAAGACGGAGCCGTTGTTCGGATAAACGGGTTTATCGTCTTTTCATATCCGACCGTTGACAGGGGGCCATGCCCCGGAATGAGAACAATGGCATCGGACAGTCCTGAGAGAATTTTTTGAATGGAAGCCAGCTGTTCCGGGAAATCCTCCGGAGTTGCCGCCCGCCCCGCCGATCCACAGAAAAGAGTATCCCCCACAAAAAGGGCTCCTTCAGAAAGATAAGCCACCGACCCCCGTGTGTGTCCGGGAGCGGGAGTGACCTTGATATCCCATCCCTGCTTCCCGAGAAGGTGACACCCTTCTTCCGGATCCATCAATGCGTCCGCTCCCTCTCCTCCGCCCTGCAGCAGCGACCGGTCTCCCCGGGCGAGGAGCACCGGGACCTTTTCTCCTTTAGCCGGCCCTTTGCGAAGGTGATCCCAGCCTCCGCCGTGGTCATCGTGTCCATGCGTCAGAAGAATTCCCTCCAGGATGACGCCTTTTTCCGCCAGTCGTTTCTCCAGGCCCTCTCCTCCGCCGGTATCCACGAGAAGGGCGCGTTTCGGGTCATTGGGATGCCGTAACAGACTGCACCGGACAGCGTAGCCCCCGTAGCTCATCGGGAGAGGCAGGACCCGGGGAGACAGCGAAAGAGAAGGAGGAGGGTCAGGGTGAAGGTGGAGGGAGGCCATTGCCTCTCCGTCAAAGCCCAGAACCTTGCCGAGGCGGACGAGATCATCGGTGAGGGGGGCGGTCTCCCCCGATTCGAAGGATCGCAGCTGGTCGGGGGAGAGTGTTGCCGCTTCCGCTGTCACCCGCAAAGAAAGTCTTCGTCCGTACCGGAATTTTTTGAGAACATCTCCGGCCTGGTCTTCAAGGTGCATGTTGAGCACTGTTGACCCCCTTTTCAAAGAAATTGATGCCGATAAAGTAGACCAGCATTGACCTCAGTTGCCGGTCGAAGGCCCGGAGGGATCGTTTCTTTCCCAGAGAGGCGGCTTTCTTGTAGTAGTAGTCGGCCAGGGAATAAACTCCGAGCGCCTCGTAGGTAACCCCCATGTCGGCATAGAGCTCTGGGGGGATCGGCTTTTTCTTTTTGACAAGCTGGTTGTAATCTGAGTTTAGAAAAAAGAGCGCAAGGACCGGCTTGTTGGCCTGCAGGCTTTTGTAGGCATTCTTCCCCCGGGTATCGTAAGGGAAAAATGGCCGGTGGACGGAGACGACCAGGGTGCTGAAGAGGTAGCGGATGTGTTGGGAGGCTTTGGCGTAGAGGCGGAGGTTGAGAGTTTCCTGTGGCGTAAAATGTCGCTGAAAGATGGAGAATGGGACCTTTTTATCTGTATTGCGCACGGTGACGGTGCGGTCGAGCTCTATGCGGAAGGGAAAGGCACGGAGAAAGGTGATATGAAGCCGCATGGAGTTTGTCCGAAGTGTCATGGGCATGTTCATGGACTGGCAGGGGGGAGCCTCGCAGTCTCCCGAGATAATTCTCCGGTCGTGGGTCTGGTGGGAGAGAATATGGACCACAAGAATATCATTGGCTCCTGAAATATGGGCCATGCCAGGAACGGCAAGCGCAAGATTGTCCAGCTCCCCCTGTACCGGGATGGCGACGGGATGAAGCTTGGGAACCTCGGAGAGGTTCCTGAGGAGTGTGCTGTGGAAGAGCTTTTGTTCCGGATTGTTCATGGGCCAGACGGCAACCCCGATCCGATGGATGGGGCCCAGACTGATGGGAGGCTTGATCACGTCTTGCAGAACAACTTCTGGAGACGCGCATCCCCCTGTCAGGAAAATGAAGAACAGGGAGAGAAGGATCGCCTTCCTCATTTTCACTGGGGCCTCCGAAGTGATGGGGATGAGTCTTGAGAGACAGTGTAGGGGCTGGCGGCGAGCCGGATCAGGATGTGGCCGGTTTTGAGGAGCGGTGTGCCCTGAAAGAGGGCGGTGACCTTGCGTGCGTCTTTTCTTGAGAGAAGAAAAACCTGGTGGTGGATCAGCGCTTCCGGGCGGATGGTCAGAGGATGGACTCCTACTCTCGCGTTCAGGAGGTCTGGCGAGGGGGTATCGGTGAAGGCGGCCCAGCCGAAGGGAAGGGATCCGGAATCTCTTCCATCATCAGGCTTCACCAGCATCTCCCCCTTGGCAGAGGCGATCATGATATCCCGGAATGGGGAGAGCCTGAGTTGTCGTGCATCGAGAATAAGTCCTGTGGGAAGAGGGTGTTGCCCCAGGTTCTTGTAAGGAGGAGTGGGTGGCGATGCGCGAAAGGCGGAGATCGGGGATGTCTTTTTCCCAAGATGGAGAGGGATCGGGATTTGCATGCGAACCTGAACAATGCCTCCTCCTGCAGCCAGTGGCAGGATCCGGACAAGAAATCCCTGAGGCGTGATCGCGCGGTTGAGGATGGTCAGTGCGAGAGGACCATGCAGGAGAAGGGCCTCAGCAGGGAGATCTTTTTTGAGGGCAAGGTGTTCTCTGACGGGAAGGGAGAGAATCTGGTCTCTCAGGAGAAGGGCGGCCAGGAGAATGGCCTCCGTTCTTGCCCTCTTCATTTTTCCGTCTTGAAGGAACGGCAGCGTTGTTTTGACCAGAATCGTGTTGTTTTCAAAGTCTGTGATGCTGATGGAGTGGTCGGTAAATCGTTGAAAAATAAAAGGGCGCACCGGAACGGGCCGGATAATGACGGGAATTCCGAGCTCATGAAATTCCTTCGAAATCCTTGCGTTGAGGAGACGCCCTTCATTTTCGGAGGCATGGGGCTCCTCAAAGATCCATCGAACTGTTCTTCGGGCATCCGAGAGGGTTTCTTTTTGCTCCGCTTCTTTCTTCCCGCTTTCAAGGGCGTCATGGATCCTTTGCACCTGATCCTTATAGTGGGAGTGGACTGTATCAAGAATTTCATCGGCCCGGGAAGATGCCGGCGGGATAAAAACCAGGAAGCCAGTCGACAGGGTCATAGTTAAAGACATAATACTGATGAGCTGGAAAGTCCTCAGGAGTTTCTGGAGGCATGGCTGGTACAGTCTGTTAAACGTCATGATGGTTTTATCCTGTGCGCTCGCTCGGACCGGAAGAGGGGCCGAATTTCATGAAAATCACCGGCAGACTTTCAATTTCTGATTCTCACCGTTATACTGATTTCCACCTCATTACAGTCTGTCGAGAACTCTTGCAGATCG
>JAJZCZ010000023.1 GCA_021828805.1 Nitrospirota bacterium
GAAGACGACCCTCGTCGACAAGATGTTGCAGCAGGGACATGTTTTTCGGGATAACGAGGTGGTGGAGGAGCGTGTCATGGACTCCAACGCCCTGGAAAAGGAGCGGGGAATTACCATTCTCGCCAAAAATACCTGCATCTTCTACCAGGACTACCGGATCAATATCGTCGACACCCCCGGACACGCCGACTTCTCCGGAGAGGTGGAGCGGACGCTTACCCTGGTGGACGGCGTCCTCCTCGTGGTCGATGCCTTCGACGGTCCGATGCCCCAGACCCGGTTCGTTCTCAACAAGGCGCTTCGTATGGGCCTCCGCCCGGTGGTGGTGATCAACAAGATCGACCGCCCGGGAGCCCGACCGGTCGAGGTCCAGAACGAGGTCTTCAGCCTCTTTATCGAGCTCGGGGCCACCGATGCCCAGATGGAGTTCCCCGTCGTCTTCGCCTCGGCCAAGAAGGGAATTGCCTCCCTCGATGCCGAAGTGGAAGGCAAGGATCTTATTGCCCTCTTCGATACCATCATCAACTACGTTCCGCCTCCAGAGGTCGACGAGAACGGCCCCTTCCTCATGCAGGTGACGAGCTTCGAGTACGACTCCTATGTGGGACAGATCGCTCTGGGCAAGATCGTCCGCGGCAAGGTCGCCGCCGGAGAGACCATTGCCCGGGTGGTGAATGGTGCCCTTGTCGAAAAGAACAAGGTGAAGAAGATCCTCTCCTTTGAAGGACTCAAGAGAGTCGAGGTCCCTGCCGCCAAGGCCGGAGACATCATCCTGGTCGCCGTTTTCGAGGATCTCCGGATCGGAGACATCCTCTCCGACGTGACCGATCTGGGATCGCTTCCTCCCATCGAGATCGGGGAACCGACAATCTCGCTTGAGTTCATGGTGAACAACTCTCCCTTCTGCGGTCAGGAAGGCAAGTTTGTCACCAGCCGTAACCTCCGTGACCGGCTTATGAAGGAGATCCGCACCAACGTTGCCCTGCGGGTCGAGGAGACGGCCAGCCCTGATTCGTTCAAGGTGTCGGGACGGGGAGAGCTCCACATCGGGATTCTCATCGAGACGATGCGCCGGGAAGGCTTTGAATTCCAGGTCTCCCGTCCTCATGTCCTCTACAAGGGGGAAGGCTCGCAGCGTCAGGAGCCCTACGAATACCTCGTTGTTGATGTCCAGGAGGATTATGTGGGCGCTGTCATCGAGAAGCTGGGACCCCGAAAGGGGGAGATGCTCAACATGGCCCCCCAGAAAGATGGCCATGTTCGCCTCGAGTATCTGATCCCGGCCCGGGGACTTCTGGGTTACCGGAGCGAATTCCTGTCCGACACCAAGGGAACCGGCCTTTTAAACCACACCTTTCACGGCTATGGCGACTACAAGGGGGAGATCCCCGGCCGCATCAACGGAGCCCTGATTTCGATGGAGACCGGAGAGAGCGTGGCGTACGCCCTGGAGGGTGTTCAGGACCGCGGTGTTCTCTTTGTGGGACCCGGGATCAAGGTCTATGAAGGGATGATTATCGGCGCCCACTCGCGACCTACCGATCTGGCCGTCAACCCTTGCAAGAAGAAGCATCTGACGAATATCCGCTCCTCCACGGCCGAAGATGCCATCACCCTCATCCCCCCCAAGGTTCTTTCCCTGGAGCAGGCGCTGGAGTTTTTGGAGGACGATGAGATCCTGGAGGTGACTCCTGAGGCCCTCCGCATCAGAAAACGCATCCTGAACGAACAGGAAAGAAGGAGGGCTTCGAAAAAATGATTCGGACACCCATGCGTCACCTTGCCGCTTCGAAGATCACTCCGGTGGCCGTTCTTCTTTTGACCCTTGTTGTCACTCTCATATTTGGAGGAAATTCCATGACTGCCGCAGCCGCCGACGCAACCGCCTCACTTCCACCTGGAGAATATGCAGAACTCGAGACCTCCATGGGAACCATCGTTTGCCAGCTCTTTCCCGCCTCGGCTCCCGAGACGGTGGCTAACTTTGTGGGGCTTGCCGAAGGGACCAAGTCCTTTATCGACCCCCGTACCGGAACCTCCGTCACTCGCCCCTTTTTTGACGGACTGGTCTTCCACCGTGTGATCAAGGATTTCATGATCCAGGGTGGCGATCCGTTGGGCAATGGAACCGGCGGACCCGGCTATCAGTTCAAGAACGAAGTGGACCCCTCCCTGCACTTCGACAAAAAGGGCGTTCTGGCCATGGCCAATGCCGGACCCGATACCAATGGCAGCCAGTTCTTTATCACGGTGGCCCCGACGACCTGGCTTGATGGCTCGTACTCAATTTTTGGGCAGGTTGTTTCCGGACAGGATGTGGCCGACAAGATTTCTGTTGTCCCCACCGGGAAGAATGACCGTCCCATTACCCCCGTCACGATTCTTCATGTCAAAATCGTCCGTGTGGCCCCTTGAGCTTTTTGCCGTCACCTGCACGCGCGTGAGGAGATCCGGGCGATGACCGGGCCTTCTCACATGCAGGTCCTGTTTCTCGGAACGGGGAGTTCGGTCGGGGTGCCTATGATCGGGTGCCGCTGTGCCGTCTGTCTTTCCCCCGACCAGCGAAATCACCGGACCCGCTCCTCCATTCTTGTGACGGTGAACGGAAAGAACATCCTTGTCGATACCTCTCCCGACCTGCGGAGCCAGGCCCTGAGACATGGGCTTGACCGGGTCGATGCCGTCATCTATACCCACGCCCATGCCGACCATGTCCTGGGGCTCGACGAGCTTCGGACCTTCAATTTTATTCAGGGAAATGAAATACCCATCTATGCTCCCTCCCGGGTGCTCGATCGGGTCAAGGCCATGTTTTCCTACGCCTTTTCAGAGGTCAACAGGGAGGGAGTGACCCGACCCGACCTCGTGCCGCATCCGTTGGATGGGCCGATGGAGATCTTCGGGCTTCTGGTTCAACCCTTTCTTGTGGAGCACGGCCCCACAAGAAACACAGCTCTTCGCCTGGGCGATCTCGTTTACCTGACGGACTGTAATGCGGTTCTGCCGGAGGGCAAGGAGGTCATGAAGGGATCGAGGAGCATGATCGTAGGCGTGGTACGCTACGAGCCCCATATCTCCCACTTCGGGCTTGAGCAGGCCATCGACGAAATCCGGGAGGTGGCCCCTCAGTCGGCCTATATCACCCACATCTCCCACCGGATGGATCACACCACTCTTGAGTCCCAGCTTCCCCAGGGGATCCGTCCGGCCTACGACGGTCTTCGGATCTCCCTCTAGGAGGCCGAAGGCGCCTTCAACGCCGCCAGGATCTTTTCCGTCAGAGGGACGACCTCTCCGACATCCTTTCCATAGCCGTCCGCTCCAATCTCCAGGCTGAATTTAGGCGTCACCACCGCGCCTCCCACCATGACCTTGAAGGGAAGATTCTTCTCCCGGATCGCATCAACCGCCACCTTCATCTGGATCATCGTGGTTGTCATCAGTGCCGAAAGAGCAACAATCTGGGCCTTCTCTTTTTCCGCCGTTTCGAGAATCGTCTCAAGCGGGACGTTGCGACCAAGGTCGATGACCCGATAGCCAAAGTTCCTCAGCATGAGAATACAGATATTCTTCCCAATATCATGGATATCGCCCTTGACCGTGGCAAAGACGATTGTTCCTTTCGGTTCCGTGGGACCCTTGGCCTCGAGAAGGGGTTGCAGAACCTCCACACCCTTCTTCATGGTGTCGGCTCCGGCAATCAGATGGGGAATGAATTTCTGCCGGGCCCCGAAGAGGTCTCCGAGCCTTCTGATCGCGGGGGTCATGACGTCGACGAAGATATCGAAGGGCCCCATCCCTTCGGCGAGAGCTGTTTCCACAAGGGCGGTGATGGACTCCCTCTCTCCTTCGACGATGGCGCGATCGATCTTTTCACGGGTCGTAAGAGGCTTGTCTGTGTTTGAGGCGCTGGCCCCGGTCGAAAGGGAAGCCCCGCCCCCCTTGTCGGCCTGGGGGACAAGCGGTGTCCAAGTCTCCGCCTTGTTGATAAAGATGCGGCATTCGGGATCGCGCCCGGAGAAGAGGCTGGCGGCGGCGACCGTCTGGTGGAGAAGGGGATCATAGGGATCGCAGATGGCCCCGTCGAGACCGGCCCCGATTGCCATCGCAAGGAAGGTGTCGTGAACGGTCTTGCGCATGGGGAGACCGAAGGAGACATTGGAGAGCCCCACCACGGTGTGGGCGTTCCACTCCGACTTGAGAATACGGATCGTCTCGAGTGTCTGCCGGGCGGCTTCCTGCGCTGCCGAAACGGTGAGGGCCAGGGTGTCAAAGACGATATCACGGGGGGAAAGGCCGAATCGCTCGGCGGCCTTCAGGATCTTTTCCGCGTTCTTTATCCGGTCGATGGCCTTCTCGGGGATGTCGTCTCCCGAGAGCAGGGCGATCACGGAGGCCCCGTAGCGCCGGATGAGGGGAAGAACCTCCTCGAGACGTTCGTCCTCCGCGTTGACGGAGTTCACCAGGGCCCGTCCGGGATAGATCCGGAGCCCGGACTCCAGTGCCGAGGCAAAGGAGCTGTCGATAACGAGGGGGGTGGAAACGACGTTACCGATGGCGATGACAGCCTTTTCCATCATCATGGCTTCGTCGACTAGGGGAACCCCCACATTGACGTCGAGGGCGTGGGCTCCGGCGGCGGCTTCCTTCCGGGCTTCGGCGACGATCAGGTCCGTTCGGCCCTCGGCAATTGCCTCGGAGAAGAGCTTTTTTCCCGTCGGGTTGATCTTCTCTCCGATCAGGACAAAGGGAGCGCCCGCTCCGATGGGGATTACCCGGGTGCGGGAGGCGATTTTAGTATGCAGAGAGGGTGTCCGGACTCGGGGAGGCCGACCCTTGAGCATTTTCGAGATGAGCCGGATATACTCGGGAGTCGTTCCGCAGCAGCCTCCAATGATGTTCGCTCCGGCTTCCACGAATGTCGGGGCGAAGGTCGCCATCTCTTCGGCTCCGGAGGGGTAGACTGTCTTGCCGTCCCGGTGGAGGGGGAGTCCCGCATTGGGCTCAATCGCAAGATAGGTATGCGTAGCCCGCCCGAGGCGCTCGAGCACGGGCACCATGGCCTCGGGCCCCACTGAGCAGTTGAGCCCCATGATGTCGACGCAAAATCCTTCGAGGACGGCCGCAACAGTCTCCGGATCGCTTCCCGAATCAGTGATCCCGTCCGCATTATAGGTCATAAAGGCCATCACCGGAACGCCAGGGGCCCCTTCCCGGACACCGATGAGGGCCGCCCGCATCTCCTGAATGTCAAACATCGTCTCGATGGCAATCAGGTCGACGCCGGCTTCTGCGAGGAGGGCGGCCTGTTCCCGGAAGATCGCCACCGCCTCTTCGAAGGTCGTGTCTCCGAAGGGGGCGATGGTGGAGCCGAAGGGGCCGATGTCCCCGGCGATATAAGCCTTCCCGCCGGCTGCCCGGCGCGCCAGCTCAACACCGGCGACGTTGATCTCCCGGATGCGTCCCTCGGCCTGGTATTCGGCCAGACGTCGTCGGGAGGCCCCGAAGGTGTTGGTGAGGAGGATGTCGGAGCCCGCGGCCCGATATTCGGCATGGACGGCCTGGATATCCTTCGGCCGTTCCAGATTCCAGAGGTCGGGGGCATAGCCCGGGGGCAGTCCCCGTCCCTGGAGAAGGGCCCCCATGGAGCCGTCGAGGATGAGGATGTCCTTTTTGAGCCGTTCGAGAAGAGGGGTCACGCGTCGCTCTCCGTATCTGTGGTGGGAGGTTGAATTCCGGTGCCGGGCTTCTGCCAGCCGATGACGGCGGAGACGGACAGGCGTGGAATCATAATGTGAGCTTCATTGAGTGCGATGCCGATCTTGTGAGCTTCCGTCAGGGCCATCACCTCGGTCTGGGAGGAGAGTGGCCAGTCGCCGTAGCCCACGCCGAATCGGTATGTCCTCTGGTAGCCGGCCCGGACAATCTCCCGCTCGAGCATATTGTCGAGCCAGATGCCCATGTAGTCGGCCATCCATGCGCCCACGCGTTCAAGAAAATAGGCGTGGGCGGGCTCTGGTCCGGAGAGGCGATCGACCTCCGTTTCGATCCGGGGTCCGATGGTGGCCGCAATGAGGGTGGCGTAGTCGCAATGTTTCAGAAGCTTGATCATCTTCTGGCCCACAAAGAGGGTCGAGCTCTCCCGGGTCAGGACCCGGTCCTCCCCGATCCCGGTGACCGTCAGGGTCCGGTAAACCCCCTGGCCCTCGATCATGCGGTATCCCTCCTCGATGGCCTGACCGATGGCTTTTTCCATCGCCGGTTCGCCCAGGTCCTCAAGGCGCGACTTCTTCGGGATGCGCATCTCCCGGAGAATCTGTCGCTCTTCGATTTCGAAGGGGATATTGTGAAAAAAGACGGGATGACCCAGGCGTATGGCTGGCATCGGATCCTTTCGCGAGTGAGCCCTTAAGTTAAGGAAAATAACAACAAAAGGACCGGGCCCGGCGTTTCCTTCCAAGGACGGAAGCGCGGACCCGGTCCCGAATTCCGGTCCGGTCGTGAATGGAGGCGGGGCCGTCGGCAACCCGCCTCACGGGTACGTGGCCAGGAGCCTCAGGAGACAGGCTGGCGGGAGAGCGAGTCGATAGAGATGAGCTTCTCCGCTTCCTCCCGGATCTGGTGATTGATATGCATCGAACAGAACTTGGGACCGCACATCGAACAGAACTCTGCATGCTTGAATGTCTCCTGCGGCAGGGTCTCGTCGTGCATGGAGCGCGCCCGGTCAGGATCGAGAGAGAGGTCGAACTGGCTCTTCCAGTCGAAGGCGTAGCGGGCCCGGGAGAGGCTGTCGTCCCGGTCGCGGGCGCCTGGCCGATGGCGTGCAATATCGGCGGCGTGGGCGGCGATCTTGTAAGCAATAATCCCGTTTCGCACATCTTCGAGGTCCGGAAGTCCCAAATGCTCCTTGGGGGTGACATAGCAGAGGAGGGCTGCCCCTGCGGTCGCGGCCGCCGTTGCGCCGATAGCCGAGGTGATGTGGTCGTATCCCGGTGCGATGTCGGTAACCAGGGGGCCGAGAACATAGAAGGGGGCTTCGTGGCAGAGATCCTGCTGCTTCTCGACATTCATGGGGATCTGGTCGTAGGGAACATGTCCCGGTCCTTCGATCATGACCTGAACATCGGCCTCCCAGGCTCTTTTCGTGAGGCGTCCGAGAACTTCAAGTTCGGCGAATTGAGCCGCATCGGAGGCATCGGCCAGACATCCGGGGCGAAGTCCGTCCCCGAGAGAGAGGGTGACGTCAAACTCCCGGCAGATATCGAGGATCTGATCGAAGGCGGTATAGAGAGGGTTCTCCTTGTCGTGGCGGAGCATCCACTGAGCCATGAGCGATCCGCCCCGGCTCACGATCCCGGTGATGCGGTTGGCGGTCAGGGGGATGAAGTCCCGGAGAAGGCCACAGTGGACCGTCATATAATCAACGCCCTGCTCCGCCTGGGAGCGAATGACGCGCAGAAGATCCTCCGTCGTCAGCTCCAGAGGATCACCGACTTGGTGGATGGCTTCATAGATCGGAACCGTGCCCAGGGGAACGGGGCTTCTGCGAAGCATGGCCTCCCGGATCTCGGGGATCTTCGGTCCGGTGGAGAGATCCATGACGGTATCGGCCCCGTGCTTGATACAGACGGAAAGCTTGTTGGTCTCGTTTTCGATGTCGGGGACGAGGGAGGAGTTTCCGATGTTGGCGTTGATCTTGCACGTGAGCCCGATGCCGATGCCCATGGGAACAAGTTCGGGGTGGCGAATATTGGCCGGGATGATCAGGCGTCCCCGGGCAATTTCCGAACGGATAAATTCGGGGTCGACCTTTTCGACGGAGGCGACATAGGCCATCTCCGGAGTGATCTCTCCCTTTTTAGCGTAGTGCATCTGGGTGACCACTCCGGTCCTCCCCTTGATCCAGTCGTGTCTCATATGCGATCTCCCCGATTAAGTCGATCTGTGTGAGGTCCCGGAGAGCATCATCCCTGCGCCGGCCGCTTACTGTTGCCCACGAGGCCACAAGGAAGAGTCTCACGAAGGACACTCGCGAAATTTCGAGCGAATCACCAGGAAAAGCTGCTCTCCCATTATAAAAGCGAAGGACAGGTCCTGGTGAAAACTTACGTTTAAGGTTCTTTTAGGAACAATTTCCCCCTCGACTCTCATCGGAGGAGGGGCTTGCTCCGAGGGACGTCCCGGAAGACCCTTCTGAGCGGAGAATCCGCCCGTCAGAAATCCCGGGCGACGGAGGAAACACGATGCTCTGATTTCATCACGGGGAGCGCGTTCTTGTCAATGAAAAAGGCGAATTCCCCGGGTCCGGGGGAAGAGTAAATGAGTTAGAAAAACAGTCTTTTTCCGAAGAGTGGACTGCTCTTCCGAAATCCCGTTTATCCGGCCGTTCACAGATTTTTCCGGGGGAGATGTCCCTTGCGGTCTTGGCGGGGTTGGATATAGAATCGTGGTGGACGCAAAGCGGAGCCGGACCCGTCAAGGCTCCCTCCCTTTTGCATCCCGAGCGCAGGGGGGCCGGAAAAAATCCATCCGGTCCCCAGGATGAATCCGGCCTTTGGAAACGGGAACGGTCTTCCCTTTCCCGAAGGCCAGGGTGGAGGACAGAATGGCCAAGAAAATCGTAATTTTGGGCGGAGGAGTCGCCGGAACAATCGTTGCAAACCAGCTCGCAAGAAAGATTACGGGGGAAGTGCGCTCTCGAGAGGTGTCGATCACCCAAATCGGCAACACCGACACCCACACCTACCAGCCTGGGTGGCTCTACATTCCCTTTGATCTTTCCCGGCCTGAAGACTTGAAGAGGCCTCAGCGATCCCTCCTCGATCCTTCGATCAACTTCGTTCAGGATACGATCGCGAAGATCGACATCAAGGCCCAGAAGCTTACCTCCAAGGAGGGGAAGGACTACTCCTACGATATCCTTGTGATCGCCACCGGTTCGGTTCCACGTCCCGATCTCACCCCCGGTCTGGTTGAAGCCGGCCACTGGTTCCATACCGAAGAGGGGTCGATCAAGCTCCGGGATGCCCTCAGGAGCTTCACGGGAGGCAAGATTGTCATCTCGATGGGAGTTCCTCACAAGTGCCCGGTGGCCCCCGTGGAGGTGACGCTCATGCTCGACGACTATCTGAGAAAGCGCGGGATCCGGGACAAGAGCGAGATTACCTACACCTATCCCGTGGGCGCGGTCCACACCATTCCCGCCGTGGCCAAGTGGGGAGCCCAGGCTTTTGATGAAAGAGGAATCAAGTACGAGACCTTCTTCAACATGAAGGAAGTCGATGCGAAGAATAAGGTGGTCCACAGCATGGAAGGGAGCCAGCAGCCCTTTGACCTTCTGATCTCCATTCCCCAGCATCGCGGTGCCCAGGTCATCCTTGACTCAGCTCTCGGAGAGGGAGGCTGGATTCCCACCAATAAGGAAACACTCCAGATGGAGGGATCGGACAACGTCTTCGTGGTGGGCGATACCACCAACCTGCCCGTTTCGAAGGCCGGCTCCACCGCTCACTTCTCTGCCGACGTCCTGGTGGAAAATGTGGTCGATGTCCTGGCCGGACAGAAGCCCTCTCACAAGTATGACGGCAAGGTCTTCTGCTTTATCGAGACCGGTCGCAACCAGGCAAGTTACATCTCCTTCAACTATACGACTCCCCCCAATCCTCCGACTCCCACCACCATGGTTCACTGGCTGAAGATTTCCTACAACAAGATGTACTGGCTGACGTCGAGAGGCATTCTATAGGAGAGCACGATGGGAGAAGAAGCACGGACAGACAGCCTTGTCGCAAGGCTTGAAGAACCGGCGACCAGGGATCTGCTTTTCCGGATCCTCGATCGCCTCGATACGCTGACCGAGACGGTGACGGGTCTGAAGGCCCTCACCGACATCAGTTCAAACTCGCTGGTCGAACGGGTGGCCGAGTCGGCAGACCGGGCGGTGACGCTCCTCGACAAGGCCTCCGATCCAGCGGTCGTTGCCGTCCTCGACAAGCTTCGCGAGGTGGAGGGGGTGATCCCGGCGCTTGAACGGCTGGCCCCTCTGGTACACTCCGGCGGGCTTGATATTCTCGTTGAGGTGGGTACCGCGGCGGCGGCGATCAACCGGTTGATGACGGATGGGCTGCTTGAGCGCATGGTTTCTCAGGTGGAGCAGGCCAGCCAGATGCTCGAACATCTGAAGACCCTTCCCATTGAGAAGATGAGCGCGGCGGTCCACAAGATGGATGCGGTGGGGGCTCTTGAGACCCTGCCGGATATGGCTTCAGGGGTGGTGGCTCTTTCCAGGATCGTCAACGATCAGTTTGTAGAACGCCTCATGGTCACGCTCGAACACTGGATCTCCGAAGTGGAAACGCTCTACACCGCGCTCAACCGGGTCTCCGATGAGGGGGGGCGGACAGGTTCGGGGATCATGGGGATGGTCTCTCTTCTGGGAGATGCCGAGAACCAGAAGGCGATCTTCACCGGGCTCCAGCTTGTGAAGGCTCTTCGCGCATCCCGTCATTAGCGGGCTCTTCCTGTCTTACGTTTTCAGGATAACCAGCATACGTTCTTTTTGGGGAGAAGGTCCGGGGCCTTCTCCCTTTTTTCTTTGTCCGGTATGCCTCCTTAAAAGAGGCGTCCCGCATTTTTCTTGCCCATCCTTCCGGAGAGCCCATGTCCTCTGTTCATGAGGTCGATCTTTTAACCATCGGCGCGGGTGGTGCCGCCTATCCGGCCTCTTTTCTTCTGGCCCGGGCCGGCCTTAGGGTCGTTATGGTTGACCCGAAGGGCGTCATAAGTGGCAACTGTCTGGCCGAGGGGTGTGTTCCCTCCAAGGCTGTGCGCGAGGTCGCGGCCCAGCTTGCCAGACAAAGGGGATTTGCCTCCCGCGGCCTGCCCGGGAAGATCTCGGTGGACTACCCGGCCATCGTGGCCCACAAGGACCGCGTTCAAACCGAACGCTACAACCAGCATGCCCGGGAATTGTCGGAGCTCCCGGCTCTTCACCTTGTCGCCGGGAGGGCCCGATTCCTTGATTCCCATACCGTTGTCGTGGAAGGGGATCGGGGAGAGGAGCGATATCGTGCACGCAACATCATCGTGGCCAGTGGTTCTGACATTGTCCGGCCTGATTTTCCGGGGGCGGATCTTTTTCTCGACAGTCGGGACTTTTTTGCCCTAAAACCCACTCTGATCGAGCGTCCCGCCTCCCTGATCATTGTGGGGGGAGGGTACATTGGCCTTGAAACTGCCTCGATATTCAGGGCTCTTGGGACAGAGGTCACCCTGATCGAAAGGGGCCCCCATGTTCTCTCCGGCATGGACACGGCCATGGTGCAGGAGCTGTGCGGACTGCTCGATCCGGGGATCCGGATTCTGGCGAATGCCACCGTCCTGAAGGCCGAAAAGACGGAATCGGGGCTGGCGCTCCATTATCGGATCGGGGGGGGACCTCCGGAGGTTGTCCGGGGCGAGCGGGGGATGGTGGCTGTGGGACGACGGCCCGTCATTCCCGAAGGATTTCATGCGATCGGCGGAGAGACCTCCTCCCGCGGGGTTGTGGCAGATCTTTCCTGCCAGACATCGATTCCCCATATCTATGCCACGGGGGACGTTAACGGCATCGCGCCCCTTTTTCATGCCGCGGTTCGCCAGTCCCTGGTTGCTGCCCACAATATTCTGGCCAGAGGGCGGATCGTCGATGCCTTCGATCCGTTGGCTGTTCCTTTCACCGTCTTTACCCTTCCTGAGGCTGCCTGGGTGGGGCTCACTCCGGACGAAGCCCGTCGGCGGGGAGTTCCCTTCGTGGCGGCCCGCTACGATTTTGCGGAAGACTCCCGGGCGCAGATCATGGGGGAGACCGGAGGCGGGATTTCTCTTCTTTTTGAGGCTGGGAGCCTTCGAGTTTTGGGTGGAACGATCGTCGGGATCGATGCGGCCGCTCTCGTGGGAGAGCTTGGTCTGGCTGTGGCGGGCCGTCTCACCGCCCGGGACCTTGCCAATTTTCCGGATCAACACCCCATGGCGTCGGAGGGCCTTGGCAAAGCTGCCCGGACCCTGGTTTGATTGACAGGCTTCACTCCTGTTGCCTTGAAGGGTTCCGTCTGAAGGGAAAAAATTGAGGAATGACGAAGAGGAGGTGTTGATTTTAACTCCGTCTTCTATAAGACTCATTATGCTGTGATTGTTGAATATTGTTCCAACCTTTTTCCAGGGAAGCCCCTTCGATGACCCCCCCCTCTTCCAAGGGCCGGATCCTTCTGGCCAGTGCTGTCGGAACCACGATCGAGTTTTTTGATTTCTATATTTTCGCCACGGCGTCGGTTCTCGTTTTTCCCGCGCTTTTTTTCCCTCCCGGGGATCCTTCCGCCGCCACACTTCAATCTCTGGCTACCTTTGCCCTGGCTTTTCTGACGCGTCCCGTTGGCGCGGTTCTCTTCGGACACTTTGGTGACCGGGTCGGCCGGAAGGCCACCCTCGTCGCCTCCCTTCTGACCATGGGAGTCTCCACCGTCCTGATCGGTCTTCTTCCCACCTATGAAAAGGCCGGGATCCTGGCACCCCTTCTTCTGGCGCTTTGCCGGCTGGGACAGGGAATTGGCCTGGGCGGCGAGTGGGGCGGGGCGGTTCTTCTGGCGACAGAAAATGCCCCCGCCGGACGGCGTGGCTGGTACGGGATGTTTCCCCAGCTGGGAGCTCCGGTGGGCTTTATTCTCTCCACGGGGATTTTTCTGCTTCTGTCTAAGCTCATCACCCGGGAGGAATTTCTCTCCTTTGGCTGGAGGATCCCTTTCATCCTCTCCTCAATCCTTGTCTTTTTGGGGCTTTGGATCCGGCTTCGCATTCTGGAAACCCCCGAGTTCTCCCGGGTTCTTTCCCGGGGAGAAGAGGTTCGTCTTCCCATTGCGAAGGTGCTGGTTCGCCACCCGGGCGCGCTTCTTGCCGGGATTTTTTCTCTTTTTTCAACCTTCGTTCTGTTTTACCTGATGACCGTTTTTGCCTTGGGATGGGGAACCACCCATCTGGGATACTCCCGGGAGAGCTTTCTGTTGGTACAGATGGCGGGGGTGGTCTGCTTCGGCCTCTTCATTCCGGTGTCGGCACACTATGCTGACCGGAGAAGTGCCCGGGAAGCGATGATGATCGCCACCGTCCTGATCTTTTTCTTCGGCCTTGCCTTTGCCCCCATGATGGCGGCCCACCATGTGGGGCGCCTCCTGGCCTTCTTCGTCGCCGGTTTCTCCGTCATCGGCCTGACCTATGGTCCCGCCGGTACGATTCTGGCCGAACTCTTCTCCACTCGAGTCCGCTATACCGGAGCGTCCCTTGCCTTCAACCTGGCGGGAGTTGTCGGGGCCTCTCCCGCCCCCTATATCGCCACCCGCCTGGCCCAGAGCCACGGACTCAAGGCGGTGGGCTTCTATCTCTCGGCCACTGCCGTCGTCACCTTCCTGGCCCTTCTCTTTGTCCGTCCTGCGAAGGGCGATCAGGACTGAGGTTTTTTTCAGGGCCTGGATCCGAAGGGATCTCTCCGGACGCGGCGCCGGGGAGATCCCTTTTTTGTTTTGTCGGGGATGTCCTGAAGCGGGGACCTGTCAGAGGCGGGATTTGCGGAGCTTTCGGGGGTTTTTTTGTCCGGATACCCATGGGTTGCCGTCGATGTAGAAGCGGAGGGGCTTCTCTGCCCACTCTCCGGCGTATCCGACGCCGATCCGTGGGGATCGGGCGATGGCAGAGGGAGGGGCCGGAGAGGGGATGTCCACGAGGGTCAGGGGAGAGCGACTCAGATCATGGCCGGTCAGGCTCCGGTCGATGGAGAGCGTTCGGCAGAGGCGCCCCGGGCCGGAGACCGAACCCGGGAGATCTCCCAGGGGTTCGAGTGCCCGGATGAGGACGGCGCAGGGGGAACCTTCTGCCTCCGTGACGACGTTCAGACAGTGGTACATGCCGTAGATCATGTAGACATAAGCCCGGCCTCCGGGACCGAACATCACGGCTGTCCGTGCGGTTCGCCCCCGGGCGGAGTGGCAGGCGAGATCGTGGACTCCAAGATAGGCCTCGACCTCCACGATGCGGCCCGCCAGGAGCTGCCCGTCATCGTATTCACGCAGAAGCACCTTCCCCAGAAGGTCCCGGGCCACCTCCACCGTGGGACGTTCGTAAAAGTCTCGCGAAAGGGGAGTCTTCAGGAGAAGGTCAGGGACGGGGTTCTCCATAGGGTGAGGGGGTTATCGTCCAAAAGGCCAGCGGAAGGCCTCGATTTCTGGACGGTCCGTTCCGGTCTCCCGGGCATGGCTCAGGTGGTCGACGATCTGGCCCTTGAGCCACTCCTTGGCATGGGCTCCCTTGCTCTGAAGCCGCGGGATCCGGTCGATGGCGTCGATGGCCAGGGAGAAACGGTCGATCTGGTTTTCGATGGCCAGCTGCAGGGGAGTGTTGATGCTTCCCTGCTCCTTGTAGCCCCGGACATGAAGGTTCTTGTGGTTTGTGCGCCGGTAGGCCAGCTTGTGGATGAGCCAGGGATATCCGTGGAAGTTGAAGATGATCGGGCGATCGACGGTGAAGAGACTGTCGAAGTCGCGATCGGAGATACCGTGGGGGTGTTCGCTTCGGGGGACGAGACGAAAGAGGTCGACGACATTGACGAACCGGATCCGGATATCGGGGAAGAGCTCCCGGAGGAGGGCGGTGGCGGCAAGGGATTCAATAGTGACGATATCGCCTGCCGAGGCCATGACCAAGTCAGGATCTTCTCCCGCATCGCTTGAGGCCCATTCCCAGAGACCGATTCCTGTGGTGCAGTGGCGGATGGCCGATTCCATGTCGAGAAACTGCAGGTGGGGCTGTTTGTCGGCGACGATGACATTGACGTAGTCGGTGCTCCGGAGACAATGGTCGGTGATGCTCAGGAGGCAGTTGGCATCCGGAGGAAGGTAGATGCGCACGACCCCGGGACTCTTGTTTGTCAGAACATCAAGAAATCCTGGATCCTGGTGGGTAAATCCGTTGTGGTCCTGCCGCCAGACAGTGGAGGAGAGAAGGATATTCAGAGAGGAGACCGGGGCGCGCCAGGAGACATCTTCCCGGGACTTTTCCAGCCATTTGGCATGCTGGTTGACCATGGAGTCGATGATGTGGGCGAAGGCCTCGTAAGTGTTGATGAGGCCGTGGCGGCCGGTGAGAAGGTATCCCTCGAGCCACCCTTCGAGGGTGTGTTCGCTCAGCATCTCCATCACATGGCCATCGGGAGAGAGGTGCGCTCCGTCTGTGTCCTCGGGCAGTGTCTCGGCCATCCAGGCCTTCCCCGTGGCCTCATAGAGGGATTGAAGGCGGTTGGAGGCCGTCTCGTCCGGACCGAAAACCCGGAAGTTTCCGGGGTTGGCCTTCATGATATCCCGGAGAAACTGCCCCATCCGGAAGGTGTTCTGATCCTCGACTCCTCCGGGGTGAGGGACCGGTGTCTGGTAGTTTCTGAAGTCGGGAAGGCGGAGCGGCGCCCGCAGAAGGCCTCCGTTGGCGACGGGGTTGGCGCTCATCCGGTGTGCCCCCTTGGGTGCAAGCTCCCGGAGTTCGGGCCGGAGGGTCCCGTTTGGGTCGAAGAGCTCCTGGGGCCGGTAACTCCGGAACCATTCCTCCAGAATCCTGAGGTGAACCGGGTTGGTCGCGGCATCGGTGATGGGGACCTGGTGGGCCCGGAAGGAGCCTTCAACCTTGTGGCCGTCGAGCTCCTTGGGGGCGGTCCACCCCTTGGGTGTCCGGAGGATGATCATCGGCCAGCGGCCCCGCTCCGGACGGCCGGACTCGCGGGATTTTCTCTGGATTGCCCGAATTTCCGAGAGACATTGTTCCATGGTTCGGGCCATCAGACGGTGCATGGCGATCGGATCACTTCCCTCCACGAAGTGGGGGGTGTATCCATAGCCCTTGAAGAGGTTCTTGAGTTCCTCTTCGGAAATCCGGGAGAGGATGGTAGGGTTCGCGATCTTGTATCCGTTGAGATGAAGGACAGGAAGAACCGCCCCGTCCTTTTGGGGATTCAGGAACTTGTTCGAATGCCAGGAGGTTGCCAGGGGGCCGGTTTCTGACTCTCCATCCCCGACCACTGCCACGACGAGGAGATCGGGGTTGTCGAATGCCGCTCCATAGGCGTGGGAGAGGCTGTATCCCAGCTCTCCCCCCTCGTTGATGGAGCCGGGGGTTTCGGGGGTGCAGTGGCTTCCGACACCTCCCGGGTGGGAGAAGAGACGAAAGAGTGTTTTCATTCCCTCCCTGTCCTGGCTCCGGTCGGGGTAGTACTCGGAGTAGGTCCCTTCGAGATAGGCGTTGGCCAGGGAGGCGGGGGCCCCATGGCCGGGTCCGCTGACATAGAGGGCGGACAGACTATGCCGCCGGATGAGGCGATTGGTATGGACCCAGATAAAGTTCTGTCCGGGGTCCGACCCCCAGTGGCCGAGGAGGCGGGGCTTGATGTGCTCCGGAGCGAGGGGGGACTCGAGGAGAGGGTTGTCCCGCAGATAGAGCATGCCGAGAGAGAGATAGTTGGCGGCCCTCCAGTAGCCGTTGATAGATTCAATCTCTTTTTCGTCGGGCTCTTTTGCCATGAGGGACCTCCAGGGGTTCGGTCAGTGCGTCTCCGGTTTGATTCTATCAAAGAGAGTAAAAAGAGTCCCGCGCGCTGTGAATGCCTTGCATCAGGGCCTCTGGGAATTATTGAAGACGGTTTTCGGGAAGATGGTGGGAAGTGGTTGCCGGAGGACTCGGTTTTTGTCTGGAAAAAATGTGGCGTCCGAGTATTTATGAGAGGGCATGAAGGATGATGTGTGGGGCATTTTGATGATTGACGTGGAGAGAAAGTGCCATTTTTTCATGTTTTTAGTCATAAAGTTCCGATTATTTGTGGGGAGGGAATCGGTAATTGCTTCGCTTTATCTCTGTTTTTCGTTGTTATTTTCCATCATATCTCGTATGATTGTTCAAAATTAATTTTGGTAGCTTGTCGCGAAGTGAGGGCAGCGGATGAAGTCCATGAGGTCGCATGAGGAGAAAGCCCGCCGCATGGCGGAGAAGCTCTTGCTCTCTCCTCAGGAAATCGACCGGAGAAAGGCCTATCTGGGGGTGACCCCTGATGATGAGCGCGCCCTGTCGATTCTTCAAGTCTATGTCCAGGACCATGCTCCGGTCTTTGTTGATCGCCTTCATGAACGAATCCTTCTTTTCCCCGATGTTGCCGCCATCCTCTCCCATGCCCATTCCCAGGCCTGGCTCAAGGTGCGCCATGCCGAATATTTCGTTGAACTGGTTTCCGGCCGTTATGACATGGACTATGTCCTCAACCGTCTGGCCGTGGGGATCACCCACCAGGAGATCGGACTGGGGCCGGAGTGGGTCCAGGCCTCCTTCGGTCTTTTTCTCGAATGGGCTGTCCAGTGCTCCCGCCAGGATCCCTCCTCTCCTTTTGCAAAAAAACCTGATCTGATGGAAATCCTGTCCAAGCTGACACTCTTCGATTCCGGCCTGGTCATGGACTCCTATTTCATGGCCGAGCGCGAGAAGGCCGAAGTTCTCTCCCGGGTCTTTGACACGAATGCAGAGGCTGTCTGGATTCTTGACGCTCAGGGCCATATCCGCCACTCGAACCGGACGACCCGGAAGCTCACGGGATTTTCCCCCGAAGAGATCGTCAATCGGCCGCTTGAAGAATTCCTTCTTCCCTCCGGGGAAGGGGCTCCGCCACTGCTAAGCGTGCTTGAATCCTCGGCGTTGCGCGATGGCCACTGGCAAGGGGAGCTTGTTATCCGCTGCCGTGACGGGTCTGGCGTGACGGTCTGGGCGACAGTCAATCTTCTGGGGGAAGAGAAGGGGCAGGGGATCATCCTGGAGTTTCGGGACCGGACGGCGGAGAAGAAAACGGAGCAGGACCTCATCTCCAAGACGTCGGATCTTGTCCGCTCCAACCGGGATCTTGAGCAGTTCGCCTATGTCGCCTCCCATGATCTCCAGGAACCATTGCGTATGGTTACAAGTTATACCCAGCTTCTTGCCCGCCGGTATCAGGGACAGCTCTCCTCCGAAGCTGACGAATTCATCCACTTTGCGGTGGACGGGGCTATTCGTATGCAGGCCCTGATTAACGCCCTTCTTGCCTACTCCCGTGTTGATTCCCGGGGCAAGCCTATGGTGCAGTGCGACCTGAACTCCGTGCTTGACCATGCGCTCGACAACCTCAAGCTTACGATGGAGGAGTCAGGGGTTTCTATTGTCCGGGGAGATCTCCCACGGGTTGTCGGAGATCCTGTCCAGCTGATGCAGCTCCTTCAAAATCTTGTAGGAAATGCCTTAAAGTTCCGTGTGAAGGGCACGCCTCCTGTTGTCAAAATTATGGCAGAAAAGGAGGGTGATTTCTGGCGAGTCAGTGTCTCTGACAACGGCATCGGAATCGATCCCCAGTTTTTTGAACGCATCTTTGTCATCTTCCAGAGGCTGCACACCCGGGAGGAATATCCGGGGACGGGAATCGGGCTGGCCATGTGCAAGCGCATCGTCGAACGCCATGGAGGAACGATTTCTGTGGACTCGACTCCAGGACATGGCGCAATATTTACTTTTACGCTCCGGGATGTCGGCGATGGTTCGCACGCCCCCTCTCCCGCTGCCTGATCTCACAACAGAAAGGATTGTTCGTGGTGCGTGTTGAAGAAGTGGGACGTCCGGTTGAGTTTCTTCTTGTGGAAGACAATCCGGGCGATGTTCGCCTGACGCAGGAGGCACTCAAGGACAGCAAGGTTCGGAATAATCTGAGCGTTCTGGGGGATGGTATCAGTGCCCTGGCGTTTCTTCACCGGGAGAGTCCCTATGAAAATGCCCCCCGCCCTGACATCATTCTCCTCGACTTAAACCTTCCCCGGATGGACGGGAGGGAGCTCCTTTCCCATATCAAGGCCGACCCCAAGCTCAAGAGAATTCCCGTGGTCGTTATCACCTCCTCCGAGGCGGAGCAGGATATTCTCCGGACCTACGACTTGCATGTGAACTGCTATGTGACCAAGCCGGTCGACCTTGACCAGTTTATCAAGGTTGTCCAGTCAATTGAGACCTTCTGGCTGACCATCGTGCAGCTTCCGCTTCCCGATAGTCCGGAGGCCTGACCGTTGATCGACCGCTCTCTCAGGATCCTTTTTGTCGAAGACAACCCGGGAGATATCCATCTCGTTCGCGAGATGCTGATCGCTGCCGAGGAGGAGCGCATCGAGCTCGCCTGCGTGAACCGGGTGGGAGAGGTCCGGACCCGCCTGGCTGAGGGGGAAATCGACGTCATTCTCCTCGACCTGAACCTTCCCGATGCCGACGGACTCTCGGCGGTCGAACGTATCCATAACGACTTACCACAAATTCCCCTTGTCGTCCTTTCTTCGGTCATCGACGAAGAGCTCGCTGTTGCCTCCCTGCAGGCGGGGGCCCAGGACTTTCTCGTGAAGGGGATGATCAACGGCCCTCTCCTGACCCGCTCCCTCTTCTATGCGATCAAGAGAAAAGACCTCGAGGACCAGCTTCTGTTCAGCCTTCACCACGACAGCCTTACCGGTCTCCACAATCGGAAGTATCTAATCGCCGAACTCGAAAAAGCGATCCGGAAAAGTCAGTCCGCGGGCGGGAAGTTTGCCGTCCTTCTCCTCGACCTGTCCCGGTTCAAGGCGATCAACGACACCTATGGCCACGGGGTGGGAGACAGCCTTCTGGTGCAGGTGGCACGTATCCTGACAGGCATTCTTGAACCGGGCATGATCCTGGCCCGGATGGGAGGAGACGAATTCGGATTTATTCTGCCGTCTCCGGGCGAGGGAGACGATGTCGGCCGATTTGCCCGGAGAATCCGGGAGGGTCTCTGTCGGGTCCACACTATCGACGCCATCGAAATCGACCTTGACCTCGTTATCGGGATCAGCCTCTATCCCGACGACGGAATCTCCGCGGAAGATATGGTCCGGAAGGCGGCAAGGGCTCTCGATCAGGCCATCGATCGCCATGATTACACCTATACCTTCTACAACAGCAGCATGGACGAGGTAATCCGCAGAAGAAAACTCCTCATGGCAGAGTTCTCCAAAGCTATCGAAGGCGACCAGCTCCTGCTTCACTTCCAGCCCATTATCAATCTTCGCTCCCGTGCCCTCTCCGGTGTTGAGGCGCTGGTGCGCTGGAACCACCCCGAGCGCGGGCTTCTCATGCCCGGAGAATTTCTTTCCTCCATCGCCGGAACGGAACTTGTCGTTTCCATGGGGGACTGGGTTCTGGAGGCGGCGATGCGTCATCTCTCCCGATGGTCTGCCGATGGCCTGGACGTTCAAGTCAGTATCAATGTGGATCTTCTCCAGCTTCGCCGCGAAGATTTTGTTTCCCGTCTTTTTGCCCTCCTCGATGCCCATCCGGAGGTTTCCCCCAACCGGCTTGAGCTGGAAATTTTGGAGACATCCACGGCCGAAGGCTTTCACGAGTTTCCGGAGGTTCTCCGGAAAATTCACGACCGGGGCGTTCATCTGGCCATTGACGATTTTGGAACCGGCTATTCCTCGCTCTCCTACCTGAAGAATCTTCCGGTCGATACGCTGAAGGTTGACCGGGGCTTTGTCATCGGGATGCTCGAAAATCGTGAGAATCTTGCCATTATTGAAAGCATTGCAAGCCTCGCCAGGATCTTTGGCCATGACGTTGTCGCCGAAGGCATGGAACGCCCGGAGTTTACCCCCCTGCTGCAAAAGCTCGGATGTGACTTTGCCCAGGGTTATGCGATCGCCCGCCCCATGGCCGAAGAGGATTTCCTTAAATGGGAAAAAGAATGGCGTTCGGAGAAGATTTCCGAGCCTTTCTGCCCCCTTTCCCCTGTGCCGGAGATCTCTGTTTTGTCAAACGAAGTCGAGTATTTTGTCTGGCTTCAGGGCGTTCTTTCCCTGGCTCAAAAGGCCTGCTTTGCGGCACTTTCCTCCGAAGAGGAGGTTCTTTTTCAGAGTTCGCCTGTGCATCTTTGGCGGGAAGGAGGAGTAGATCCCCTTTACCGGGCAATCCCGGCATTCACTCAGCTGGAGTCGGCCCACAAGGACGCCGACTCCCTTTCCCGGAGCCTGCTCGATCCCATCCGTGAGCGAGACTTCGAGTCCATCCGGAGCATCTCCGGGCAGATGCTCCTTCTTCGCGACGAGATCCTCACCCTCTATGGGACTCTTCAGAAAGAGGTCCTTTTTCATACGCTTCTGGGAACGCGCGAGAGGCGATGACAGAGCTCCGGGGGACACCGTTTGTCTCCAGCATGCCGTTTCTCCCGCCGTCGAAGGAGCAGGGGGGCAAGCCGTCGCGGAAGAGACGTCCTCTGTCTGAAACCTTGAAAAAACCAGAGAAAGGTCTCCGGGTTTTCTTTCTGACCTCTGAGGTCTCGCCGGTGGCCAAGACCGGGGGGCTGGCAGACGTTTCCCGGGCGCTTCCCCTGGCCTTGGCGGAGCTGGGGATCGATGTTCGTATCGGGACCGTCGCTTTTCGGGGAGTGGACGCCCTTCCGGGCTTTTCCCTTCAGAAAACCTTTGTCGCAGAGACTCCGGAAGGACCTCAAAGTTTCAGGCTTTTTCAGGGGGCGTTAGGGAGGCAGCGAGTGCCTGTCTATGCGCTCGACCCGGGAGGGCTTTTTGATCGCCCTGGCCTTTACGGCGAAGGGGGCAGTGAATATCCTGACAACTTTCTTCGGTTTTCTCTCTGGACTCACGGACTGCTGGCTCTTCCCCGCCTTTTGGGATGGACTCCCCATATTGTGCATGCCAACGACTGGCAGAGCGCCCTGGCTATTCCCCTCCTGCCGCACATGGATCCTCACGATGTAACCCCTGTTCTCCGCACGATCCTGTCAGTTCACAACATGGCTTACCAGGGGGTCTATCCGCTGGATGACTGGAGGCTCACCGGACTTGCTCCCTCCTACAATCATTTCGATGCCCTCGAATATCACGGACGGCTTTCCCTGCTCAAGGGTGGCGTGCAGTTTGCCGATATGGTGACAACCGTCAGCCCTACCTACCGCAGCGAAGTTCTGGACGAACCGATGGGGTTTGGACTTTCTCCGGCGCTCCGTCATCGTGGAGACAGGTTTGTGGGTCTTTTAAACGGGATCGATACGGAGGAGTGGGACCCGGAAACAGACCCCTCCCTGCCTGTTCACTACTCAAGAGGGAGTCTGGACAGCAAGGAGAGGCTGAAGGAGTCGATGCTCGGAGTATGGGGAGTGGAGGCGACCGGTCCGCTGTTCGGGGTTGTCTCCCGTCTGGTCGCCCAAAAAGGGGTGGATCTTCTGGCTCGGGCTCTCCTTTCCGGCATTTTTAACAATCGGGAGAGCGGAAGCTTTGTTGTGTTGGGGTCCGGGGACCCGGAGATTGAGGCCCTTTGGCGGGAGGTGGCGCGAAGATATCCCCGGAGGGTTCATTTAAAGATAGGATTTGATGAGGGGATGTCCCATCAGATCATGGGGGCCTGCGACTTTCTTTTGGTTCCTTCAGCCTACGAGCCCTGCGGATTGACCCAGATGTACGCGATGCGTTACGGGACCCTTCCTGTCGTCAACCCGACCGGTGGACTAAAAGATACGGTCGTGGAGGGAAAAACCGGGCTTTGGCTCGACGAGCTGTCGGAAGAGGGAATTTGCAAAGGGCTTCGGAAGGCGGCAGGTCTCTATGCAAATCCCAGGAAGATGAAAGAGATGCGCGTCAATGCCATGAAGGTTGATTCCAGTTGGGAAGGGCGGGCATTAGAATATGAGAAACTTTATCGGGAGGCCCTCTTGTTGCCCCCATGGCATCTCCCTCGTGCGTAGCTTTCAACGCATGAGGGAAAGGAGTGGGCCGAACGGCCCTTATTTTATTTCGGGTTGATCTTGTTTGCGGCCATGATGGCACGGATCATCGCCGTCCCACCTATGACAAA
>JAJZCZ010000117.1 GCA_021828805.1 Nitrospirota bacterium
GTGTCGAAAGGGTCAATTCCGGCAAGAATATTCAGAAGTGTCGATTTGCCCGATCCGGAGTCGCCCATGATCACAACCCACTCCCCCTCCCTGATGTCAAAGGAGAGGTCGGTGAGGACCTTTTGGACAGGCGCCTCCGATCGTCCGTAGGACTTGCCGAGAGCCGTCGCGCGAAGAGCGATCCCCATCAGTCGGTTCCCTGATCCTGAGTGAGGGCTTCGGCGACGATCGAGAGATCTCTCTCTCCCTGTCCACGATCAAGAATCTTCTGATAAAGGGCCCTCAGTACAGAAAGGGAGGGGTGGTCCGAAGCAGAGGATCCCAGGGATTTTTCCAGAAGATCGAGGTCTTTTTTCATAAGGGATGCTGAAAAAGCCCTCGTATAATCTTTTTCCAGAAGGTTCCTGAACTTGATTCTGGCAAAGGGGGTTCCCAGGGGGCTGTCGAGGATGGCGGCGGCCAGGGATCTCTTGTCGAGACCCAAATGGGATCCGGCCTGGAGTGTTTCGGCCAGGGATTCCATATGGGCTGCCAGAAGAAGGTTGATCGCAAGCTTTGCGGCCATCCCGCTTCCCGCCGGTCCAAACCAGTGGAGGCTTTTTCCCAGAATGGACAAGGGAGTTTCAATGATGCCGCGAAGGCCTTCGTCTCCGCCGGCGAGAAGAAGAAGTTCTCCCCGTGTGGCTGGGACAACCGAGCCCGAAACCGGGATGTCGAAGTAGAAGGCGTGTCGCTCCATGACCCTGCGCGCCTCATTCTTTGCTTCGTCCGGCGCAATGGTCGACATGTTGATCACGATCTGACCGGGAGCAAGGGAGTTGACGATCCCCTCTTTCCCTTCAAGCACATTTTGTGACGCCTGACCATCTCGTAGCATGAGAATCACAAGATCGACGTTCCGGATTACTTCGGCCGGTGTGGAGAGCATAGGAAAGGGAAGAGAGGCAAAGGAGTCATGCTGTGTTCTGTTATAGGCCACAATAGAATATCCGGCGGCAAACAGGCGGGTGGCCATCGGAATGCCCATGGCGCCCAGACCGATCCATGCGACTTTTGCACCAGGAGCAACAGGTTTTGGGGGGAGAGGGGACAAAGAGATCTCCAGAGGTGAAGGAATAAGAAATATATTCTGTCTTGAATCCTAGCATTGCGGGAGGAGACTTCTCAATCCGGGAGGGACGCCATAAAAAAAGGGGAGCCATTTGGGCTCCCCTTTTTCTGTCCGTATTAGGAAACAGTCTTACATGTTATTGATAATCTCGGTGCCAAACTCCGAACACTTGACCTCAACGGCTCCAGGAAGCTGGCGCGCAAAGTCGTAGGTCACTCTTTTTTTCTGGATGGCATTCTTTACGCCCTTCAGAACGAGGTCGGCAGCTTCCTTCCATCCGAGATAGCGGAACATCATTTCTCCGGAGAGGATTACCGCTCCGGGATTCACCTTGTCCAGACCCGCATACTTGGGAGCGGTTCCATGGGTCGCCTCAAAGCCGGCAAAGCCGGTTTCATAGTTGATATTGGCGCCGGGGGCGATGCCGATTCCGCCAACCTGTGCCGCGAGGGCGTCGGAGAGATAATCTCCGTTGAGGTTGAGGGTGGCGATCACGTCATACTCGTCGGCGCGAAGCAGGATCTTCTGGAGGAAGGCATCGGCAATTTCGTCACGGATAAGGAGCTTTCCGGCCGGAGGATTCCCGCCGCAGTCGTCCCAGCTGACAGTCCTGTCTCCGAACTCTTCCTTGGCGACTTCGTATCCCCATTTGCGGAAGTAGCCTTCGGTGAACTTCATGATGTTCCCTTTGTGGACGAGGGTCACGCTCCGCCGGTTATTGGCCAGGGCATAGCGGATGGCCGAACGGACCAGGCGCTTGGTCCCCTCTTCGGAAACCGGCTTGATGCCGATACTGGCGGTCTTCGGAAAGCGGATCTTCTTCATGACCCCTTCCTTTTCGAAGATTTTATAGAACTCGGCGATGACGGGAGACCCGGCGGCCCACTCGATGCCAGCGTAGATGTCTTCGGTATTCTCCCGGAAGATGACCATGTTCACCTTTTCAGGCTGCTTGACCGGGGAGGGGGACCCGAACCACTCGACGGGACGGACGCAGGCATAGAGATCAAGCTCCTGGCGAAGAGCCACGTTGATACTGCGGAAGCCTCCGCCCACCGGGGTCGTGAGGGGGCCCTTGATTCCCACCAGAAACTCCCTGTAGGCGGTCAGGGTGTCTTCCGGAAGCCAGGTGTTGGCTCCGTAGACCTCGTTCGCCTTTTCTCCGGCATAGGTTTCAAACCAGACAACCTTTTTCTTCCCGTTGTAGGCTTTGGCGACGGCGGCATCAAAGACGCGAACGGAGGCGTTCCAGATGTCGGGACCGGTGCCGTCTCCAGCGATGAACGGAATGGTGGGGTTGTCGGGAACAACGAGCTTCCCGTTCTGCATCGTGATTTTTTGCCCGTCTTTGGGCGGGGTAAGTTTCTGGTAGGATGCCATGAATTCCCTCCTCGGTGAATGGAATTAGGTGGTGGTCAGGTCTTTGAAAATCGACAGCACTTGATCCGTTGATCTGTCATCGACCCTTCATTAAAGAGGGCTCCGCATGTGATCTGGGGGAGGGAGGCGATAAAGCCGTCGACTCACCGTTGATCGAGAGGCTTCTCTTCTTGATCCCGAAAAACCGCCTCGGAGCCCCGACGTCATTGTCAGGAAAGACGGAGTAACGGGCCATTTGAAAACCGGAATGCACAAAGCGAAGGCCCTTCTTTTAGTGCGTAATCGCTCTATTGTTGTGCAAAAACGCTCCATATTTTCAACTTCATGAATTCTACACGCACATATTTCTGTTGGCAAGCCGAAAAAGTGCTTCTAATATGATATCGATTATCATAATCATTTTTTCATATTTGACACTCTCTTTTTTATATTTTTTACAAGTGCTTAGATTAAATCCTCCTGGAATTACCCTCCGATAGCGCTCAATCTCCCCGTTTCACGGAATCGTCTTTCTTTTGTTACCAATTATTTGCAGTTTGGCATCCCTGTTGCTTTGAGGAGACTCCGAAAGGAGGCCTGCCATGCCGCATGCTGTGCTCGTAAATGTTTTTGTCGACAATTTTGGAGAAAATCCCCTCATTACTGAATTTGCCAACAATGTTGCTAATTTTGTTGTTTATGGACTGGGAGCTTTTCTCTTCATTCTGGGGATGGCCCGGGCGGGGTTTGCCATGAAGAGTCACGATGCCGACGGGATACGACAAGGGGTGATGACGGTGGCCGGAGGAGCGCTTGTTCTCATGTCCAAAGCGATCTGGGATACGCTCACGGTCTGGGCAGGGCTCTGATGGAGTCGTATCGCCATATCCTGAAGACGCCTCTTCTTGGACGCTATGAGGTTCCCTGGGATCTCTTCCTGCCTCTTTCTTTTCTTTTGGGGGGATTTATCCTCGGGGCCAATTTGATTTTTCTTCTCTTCCTTCTTGTTCTCTCCATGACCGCCCTCTTTTGGGTGAGAAGATCAGGAGAGGGGACCATTCGCGGGTGGATTGCCTACGCCATTCGGGAAAGGATTCACCGTGTGGAGTAAAAAAGCTCCTCCCGGTGATGCCGTTCATCGTCTCTTCGATCTGGAAAGCCTCTCCGGGAAGACTCTTGTGGGTCACAGCGGTCGTCTTTCCCGGCTTATTTTTTTCTCGGGGGCCAACATCTTTCCTCTGGACACCGACGAAACACTCCAGCTCTATCGGGGAATCTCAGCCCTTATCGCCCATCTTCCCACAGGATATGGCCTTCAATTTCGCGTGGAAGTCCG
>JAJZCZ010000024.1 GCA_021828805.1 Nitrospirota bacterium
GACGCGCCTCTTCGGGAGAATCAACAACGACCCCCGAGGGGACAGCCACGCCATAGCTCCTGAAAAGCTCCTTGGCCTGATACTCATGGATATTCAAACGACGCTCCTGGCGTTAAAGTGAATGAGACTTCCCTTCAGGATTCCTTGCGACGGTAATCGGGAAAGAGGACCGGGGCCATGGGCCGCTCTTCTGCGGCGAACGCAGCCGTCAGATCCTTCTCGAATCGATCAACATGCGACAGGCTGGATTCCTTCCAGGAAAAGGCGGGGCGGTGGAGGGCCAGTTCGACCGCTTCCATTCCAGCACGCCGCCCGAAAACAAAAAGCTCGAGCAGGGAATTTCCCATGAGGCGGTTGGTCCCATGGAGACCTCCAGAGGCCTCTCCTGCCACAAGAAGATGGGAGACGGAGGTCCGGGTTTTGGCATCGATCCGGACTCCCCCATTCTGATAGTGGAGTGTCGGATACACAAGGATCGGCTTCTTCGTCGGGTCCACATGATGGCGCTTCATCAGTTTGACGATATTCGGGAAACGTTTTTCTACCGTTCCCTCCCCGGTCTCCCGGTCAATCGAGACAAGGTCGAGATAGACACCGAAGGTCCCCTGAGGGGTCTTCACCCCGCGGCCTTCAGCGCATTCGCGAATGATCGCCGATGCGACGACATCGCGGGTTTCAAGCTCATTAACAAATCTTTTCCCCAGACGATTGTACATTCGAGCACCCGCCCCCCTGACCGCCTCCGTGATAAGCATTCCCGCCATTTCAGAGGGAAAGAGCACTCCGGTGGGATGGAACTGGAAGCTCTCCGGATGAACCAGAGGAATTCCCATGCGATAGGCCATCGTCAATCCATCCGCCGTGGCCCCGAAGTGGTTTGAGGTCGCGAACCCTGCCAGATGAAGCCTCCCGGCTCCACCGGTGGCAAGGATGACAGCCTTGGCTTTAACGTAAATGTACCGTCGGCTGTCCAGGTCGTAGAGAACCGCTCCGGCACAGCTTCCGTCCGGACCGGCAATAAGCTCAACCGCAGGGGAAAACTCGAGAATTTCGACAGGAGCATTGACGACATCTTCCTTGAGGACGCGGATCAGCTCAAGGCCGGTATAGTCTTTTGCGGAAATAAGTCGCGGGCGGGAGGTACCGCCTCCCTTACGCAGGGAAAGACCCCCCTGGGGATCCCGGTCGAAGAGAATCCCTCTTGAAACCAGCCACTCCACCATCTCCGGTCCTTCGGCAACGAGAACCGAGAGAAGGGAGGGGTCATTCGCTCCATGGCCTCCCCGGAAGGTATCCCGAAAGTGGACAACCGGACTGTCCTCCTCTCCGAGCGCTGTCTGAATGCCTCCCTCCGCCATCACCGTATTGGAGTCACCCACCCGGAGCTTGGTTGCGAGAAGGACGCTGCGCCCCTCTTTTGCCGCAAAAAGAGCCGCAGTAATCCCCGCCCCTCCTCCGCCAAGGATCAGGATATCAACATCATGGTCGGGATTCTCAGGAAGATTCCGGGGAGACGTCAGCCGACTCCGGGCTTCGAGAACGTCAGCCAGCTCCTGGGGAACAACCGTCCCTTTATTGGGACCAACTTTTAATGTTGCCTTGCCTTCCGGGCGATAGTCCGGATAAAAAGAGGAAAGGAGACGGGATCGATCCTCTGGAGAAAGGGTGGGCGGCGGAGCGTCATCGAAGGCTGGGGTGTTGGCGTAAAAGGACTCGACAAGATCAGCCATCTAGGAACGGACCTCGCATTCTTTCTTCAGTTCTTCAGGTGAAAGGGCCTCAAGACGCTTGAGATCTCCGGAAAATGTCCCGGAATGAATCTCGTTGAGCCGGTGCCTGAGGTTGGGAGGGAAGGGAAGCTCCTTGGCGCCATAAGAACGACGGGCATAGAGCGCAATTTCATGGGGAGCCATCTCCGCAATGCAGCGGGAGACACAGAGACCACACATGACACAGCTGAAGGTCATGTCCGCCACCGCCTTGAAGTCTCCAAAATTTGCCCGCCAGACGGAGTCCCGGACATCAATTCCCTGAGGACATACCTCTGTGCAGGCATTGCAGTTACGGCATGTGGCAGATTCCGGATAATAGGTAAAGAGCTCTTCTTTCGGATCTTTCAAGGCGGCCACATCGTAATGAGCCCGCTGGATCGGATAGGAATCCAGCATGGAAAAGCTCATACCTTCAGAGACAAGGGTCTGGCACGCCAAAGCATTCCTCAGGCGAAAATCACCTTCAATCCGATAGACGGTTGCACAGGCCCCACAGACGCCGCCCAGACATCCCACACCATGAATCACCTCATGGCCGGTATACCACATTGCCTGAACCATGGTGGATCCTTGAGGAACGCTATACTCTCGCCCATTGATGGAGACACGAACCATTGTCTCATTCTTTTCTATCCGATTATCCATGGCTGCCTCCTAAAACGCCTGAATCCGCTCACTTTTTTCCCAAAAGCTATGCCAGACAGAATATCTCGTAAGGAGACATTCCTCCTGATATCCTCCACGGATCTTACAATGCTTTGAAATAAGAGCCCGATGGTCAATATTACCAAAGAATCCCGGGATAGTTCAATGAGAGCCCCCTCAGCGCAGGGAATTTCCCTTAATCCGTAAAGTACTTACATCTATACCTTTCCCTGCCGGTTTCCCCCATCATCCTTTCGCCTCCGGTACCATCCCCGAGGAATTGTGGGATCGAGAAAAGGCTTCTTGTCCTTCGTCCCGCTTGACGGATGGTAGCGGATGGCAATCACACGAAGAATTGTCAAAGCGAGAAGCAGCATGACAAGCTCAATATATCTCGAAAGAGGCTCGCTGGAAAACCAGGTTACAAGAGTTTCCGAAAGGAGAACCGCCAGAACGGAGTCAACAATATAGGTCACCTTCACGCGTCCCAGGGTAAAGTACGTCAGAATCGTCCGGGAAACCTCGAGAAGGGCGAGGAGGAGAAGGATATTAACGATCATGGACTTGAGGAGAGAGAGAAGACCTCTCTGGGCATGGATAAAGGCCTGCTCGATTGTCTCCCAGATCCCCCAGACCATTGCAAGAAACTGAACAAGGAGAAGGGTCAGGAGAACAAGCTTGACGCCCCCCAGATACCAGGAGGGAAACTTCTGCTCGATTTCCTCCAGTTGAGGAGGAAGTGCGGGATTTGGAGAAGGCTCTTCAGACAAGGAGCAGCTCCTTCACGGATAAGATTGTCGGGAAAATAGAGAGAAAATAAAACAGGAACCGTTCTGAGAGGATGACATGCGTCTGTTTCGGAGACCTCAGGATCGAGCGAAATTAAGGGAGGGGACGAACGTCCCCTCCTGAGAAGAGCGTCTAGCCTTTTCCTGGAACGGGACGAACAGGGGTGCCATCGTAGGCATAGGTCCCCTCTTCGAGACGGCGAAAGGGCTTTTCTCTTTCCCATTCCTCAACAATATGAGCGACCAGGCCAGGAATACGACCGATAATAAACAGTCCTTTTCCGTTTTTCCATGAGAGCCCCATCTCGGAGATCACGGCGGCAATCATACCATCAACATTAAGGGGAAGATTCTTTCCACCTTTTGACTCGAGCTCGTCCTGAACAGCCACGGCAAACTCGACAAATCTCCCCATGTATCCATACTCTTTTGCCAGCTCAAGAAGGCGAAGAGTACGGGGATCGCGTTTATAAAGCTTGTGGCCATAGCCGGGAAGCCTTTTTTTCTTTTTTTCGAAATCCTCAACGACAGCTTTGGCATGGGCCCGAATATCAACAACATCAGCCGGAAAGTTTTCCTGATAGATACGGGCACACTGCTCGATGGCGCCTCCATGGGAGTCACCAAGGGTCAGAACGCCAGCACCAACGGCAGCATTCAGGGGATTTCCTCCAGAGAAGACTGTTCTTGCAGCAACCACAGACGGGGGGCCAATTCCGTTATCGATGCAGGCGACCAGCATTGCCTCCATCATTTTTTTCTCGCGCTCGGTAGGCAGCTCTCCCTTGAGGATCAAAAAAATTGCCTCTGCAAAGGACACTCTTCCCACGAGATCGTCGAGCGGATAGCCCCGGACAACAGGTTTTCCATCAACCTGGCCGCCCACACGGGTTTTCCAGTTCAATTCTTTTCCTTGAGACTCCTTGCTCATCCGGATTCCTTTCTAAATGGTTTTCAGGAAAAAGGCGAAAAAAAGGGGACCGTTTTGAGCGGTCCCCAGAGTGTGACGATGGGATCTTATCGGCTGCGTCCCTTGACATAGGCCAGAGTTCCCCCTGCCCGCACAATTTCAAGGTCGCGGGAGGTGAGCGAGTGCTTCACGGGAATCTCAAGCTTCTTTGTCAGGTTCTTCAGAACGAGCGTTCCCTTTTCAAGACCAGCCGTGCTGAATTCGAGATTATCATCCCGGTCAATCTTGTCGTAATCGGACTCATTGACAAAGGTCAGCGGAAGAATCCCGAAGTTGATAAGATTTGCCAGGTGAATACGGGCAAATCCCTTTACAATGACGGCCTTCACTCCCAGGTACATCGGGGCGAGCGCAGCATGCTCACGGCTCGATCCCTGACCGTAGTTTGCGCCACCGATGATGAACCCGCCGCCAGCATCCTTGGCTCTCTTCGGGAAGGTGGGATCCACCGACTCAAAGACATACTGAGAGATGGCAGGCACATTCGAGCGGAGAGGAAGAACCTTCGCCCCTGCCGGCATAATATGGTCGGTGGTGAGATTATCGCCCACCTTCAAGAGAACCGAACCGGTCACCGTCTCGGAGATACGGTCACGCGTGGGAAGCGGCTTGATGTTAGGCCCGCGAAGAACCTCGATTCCGGTTCCTTCCTTCGGGGGGAAGATCATCATGCGATCATCAAGAACATAGGTTTCAGGCAGATCGACCGCCTTGGGGGCAACACCCAGATCTCTGGGGTCCGTGATAACGCCGGTAATCGCGCATGCAGCCGCCACTTCCGGGCTCGCAAGGTATACCTTGGCATCCTTGGTTCCAGAGCGTCCTTCAAAATTACGGTTAAAGGTACGGACAGAGACGCCACCGGAAGGAGGCGCAAAGCCCATTCCGATGCAGGGACCACAGGCTGACTCCAGAAGACGGGCTCCCGAGGTGATCAGGTCGCCAAGAACACCATTCTGAGAGATCATTTCCAGGGTCTGACGGGAGCCGGGGGAGAAGCCGAGGCTCACCGAAGGATGAACCATCTTGCCCTTCATGATGCCGGCAATTCCCAAAAGATCCTTATACGAAGAGTTCGTGCATGAACCGATCGCCACCTGGCTGACGGGGATTCCGGCAATCTCCCGAACTTTGACAACGTTGTCCGGAGAGTGGGGCTGAGCGATCAAAGGCTCAAGCGTGTTCAGATCGATTTCAACCGTTTCATCGTAGGTTGCTCCAGGATCTGCGGCCACGGCAGTGTAGTCATTCTCACGTCCCTGGGCCTTCAGATACTTCCGGGTCTGCTCGTCGGAGGGGAAGATCGACGTTGTTGCCCCGAGCTCTGCGCCCATGTTGGTGATGGTAGAACGCTCCGGCACCGAGAGGCTGGCCACACCGTCTCCACCATATTCAAAAATCCGTCCGACTCCCCCTTTGACGGTGAGACGACGGAGCAGCTCAAGAATCACATCCTTCGCCGACACAAATGGCTGAAGCTTGCCCGTCAACTTCACCAGGACAACCTTCGGCATCGCTGTGTAAAAGGGCTCTCCCCCCATAGCAAGCGCCACGTCGAGACCGCCAGCCCCGATGGCGATCATCCCCAGTCCACCATTGGTGGGCGTGTGGCTGTCGGATCCGAGGAGGGTCTTTCCGGGCTTGCCAAAACGTTCAAGGTGAACCTGATGGCAGATTCCGTTGCCGGGGCGGGAGAAAACCATACCATAGCGAGCGGCAACCGTCTGAAGGTAGCGATGATCATCGGCGTTCTCAAATCCGGTCTGGAGCATATTATGGTCGACGTAGGAAACCGAGAGCTCGGTCTTCACACGGTCGAGTCCAAGGGCTTCAAATTGAAGATAGGACATGGTTCCGGTCGCATCTTGGGTGAGGGTCTGATCAATACGGATTGCCACTTCCTTTCCGGCCACCATTTCTCCGGAAACCAAGTGATTCTTGAAGATTTTCTGGGTCAGGTTAAGCGCCATTGCTTAATCTCCTTCGGGGGGGGAATTGGGTCTTCATTTTTCCGGGAAGGACTTCGGCTCACACGAGGTGTCGCCCCGGAAATCTTCTGGGATCTCCGCAAAGTCAGAAACTGCTAGGAGTCAGGAAATTGCGTTCTAATATTATGCCATGGATTTTTTTACAAAAAAAGCCCCTTGCCTCCACCATCGATCGTTTGGGGAGGGAAGGGGCGAAATAAACCTAAAATAAGAATTGGGAATTAGTGCATTACGGCCAGAGGTGCGTGGCTGAACCAGGAAGCCATCCCGTCATGTGGTTGGCGCGCTCGGCACCCTGTCCGAGGAAGATGATGAAAAAGAGAAGCGCTGTAATAATCGCGATCCCACCAATAATTGCAGGGCCTGTTGCCAGCTGCGATCTTTCTTCTGCCATTTGCCTTCACCCCCCTTCAGTTGTGACTTAGCTACCCCTATATGGTTGAGTATAAGGGTTTAACGTGCTCGGCCGTGCTGTCCTCGAAATCTCGAGGAACTCCGAGCGACTCAATCGCCTTCACCAAGTCATGGTAATAGAAGGCGACCTTCACCGGATACTTCTTTCCGGCAGCTTCAAGACGGGAAATCTTGTCAGTTGCCTTCCCCATCCCACGCTCAACAATAGCTCCAGCATGTCCGAAGGCAACCCCTTCGGGCATTCTTTCCTGGAACCTCCCAGAGATAAAGGCAGCCACAGGTTTGTCAAAGCCACCTGAAGTAATCAGGTCTGCAACCTGCTCTTCATAGGCTCCGCCAGGCTCTCCAAGCATGACAACCGCCTTCACCTTCGGATCGCCCTTGATCTGCTTGAGCACGTCAGAGTAGGTCGTATTCGAGATGATGTCACCGCCGATGGCCAGGGCCATATAGGTTCCCCACCCGCGACGCTTGAACATTTCGGCAGTGGTGACTGTCAGCCCGCCGCTCTTGGAAATGACGACAATGCCACCATCCCGGAAGGCAACCGAAGGATCTTTTCCTCCAATGGCGCCAATCCTTCCCACCGAGGGAACAAAGCATCCAAGGCTTGTTCCTCCGACGATAATGGCTCCCCGTCGTTCTTTTTCCTGGAAAATAATTTCCGAGTCACGAATCGGCACATGCTCGGTGATAATATACAGCACCTTTATTCCATTGTCGAGACACTCCATAACAGCATCAAGAACTGAAACAGGCGGAACATAAATAAGAGCTGTATTCAACAGCTTGCCCACTTTCGGATCCTTGACTGCTTCAGACAGCGTATCGAAAACAGGAACGGGAAGCTCGGTACTCCCTCCCTTTCCCGGAGTGATTCCGGCTTTGACAATTCCCGGATAGAGCGCTTCTGACTCCTTGATCACCTGAGAAGCCTCACGTCCGGTTGCGCCGATCACCACAATACCAGTTTTGTCGTTAAGATAAACGGTACCTTTCAAGTGTGTTCCTCCAGTTTGGGACAGTCCTAACCAACATTCTCAGGCTTATATCCTATGTGCTTGATCAAAAGCTCTTTCAACCGGATCGGGGCTTCCGTGATGGGAAGCTGGGAGTCATAAATCTCTCCACGAATTCCATTTCTCTCAAAGCACTCATGCAGCATCTTCAAGCCCTTCACATACTCGGGGCCAGACCGGCGGACAACCCAGACAAGATTCTTGTCGAGCTTCCCTTCGGCCTTCATGTCATCAAGAGCCTTGGCAAGTCCTTCTCCGAGGGTGACATCAATTCTTGTATTGCTCGCGGTACCGCCACAGACGAGAACTCCTTTGAGTCCAGGCTTGGAAAGAATGATCCGGGAGATGCGATACATTTTTTCCGCAGGCGGGTTTCCGCCGATGTCTGTCAGGTTGGCAATCCTGAGCCCGGCTTCAATGGCGGTTTCAGCGGTGACGGTCGATCCGCCTCCACCGAAAGTCATCATGGCGATATCTCCCTCAAGCTCGACGTAAGATCCAGCCTTCCCGCGGTGATCCCCCTGATCGATCAGGATGGCATCCTGTTCCCGCTGAGTCAGAGGCCGTCCCTGTGCGCTTCTCGCTCCATATGTAATGGCCGGATTGACGGAGGCGTCATCGTCAAGAATGATAACCGCGTCTGCCGCAACAATCTTCCGCTTGTCACCCGACCGGGCAACGACCAGAGGATTGATTTCAAGCAGTCGGCACTCGGCCCCGACAAAAGCGTTATACACATTGACGATAACCTCTGACAAAGGCCGGAGAAGATCCTTGTCCGAGAAGCCGACATTCGACAGGAACTGACGGATCTGGTACGGATAGACAGAGCGAACATCAGTAATGACATGGGTATGGATGAGCTTTGGATCAATCTCTTCCACATCCATGCCGCCATGCTCACTGAAGATGATGGCGGGGGCCCGGTCCTTGGTCGAATATGTCACCGAAAGGTAAAACTCTTTTTCGATATCAAGCTTTTCCTCAACGAGCGCGCCGATGGACTTTTCCCCATACACATCGCGAGTGGCAAGGTCCTTGACGACATCCGCCACCTTGGACTTGTCCGAGACAACCTTCACCGCTCCCGCTTTCCCTCTTTTGCCGACAAGGACCATCGACTTCACAACAACGCCGGATTCCTTTTCGACAAACTGGGAAACGGCATCATTCATCTCGGTCGCAAAGACATATCGGGGAACAGGGATCTTGTATTTTTTGAAAATTGATCCAAGGGCTTCGTGCTCGTAAAGCTTCATTCTCGTCTGACTCCTTTTGGGGGTCTTTTGGGGAGATATGTCCGGGAAAAGTGCTTCCGGATCCTGTCACACAAATTTCGCAGTATCATACTCAAACATGCGTTCGAGAGTCAAACTTTTTTGCTTGGATGGTTCCGTTCAACTGACAAAACAGCCTTATTAACTGACGGAACAGCATCCGGCATGCTAAAATTGCCCTATTCAAAGAGTTTGCCTGTAAAGAATGAGTAATGATATTTGGATCGATGGCTCATCTGAAAAATAAAGATAACCCATAGTTGATATCCGTCAGACTGTAGCGTAATGCGTTGGACCGCAAGATACTCAGGAGATAAAATCATGATCAAAAAGAGACGGCTTGGAAAGAATGGTGTCTCTGTTGGCTCCCTCGGATACGGAGCAATGGTTCTTGAGGGTTACTACGGCAAGTCGGACGACGGGCACGCCGTCTCGACAATCCATCGGGCCCTTGATGCCGGCATGAATATGATCGATACGGCCGATGCTTATGGGAGCGGCCATAACGAAAGCCTGGTCCGGCGTGCCATTGCAGGAAGACGCCACCAGGCCTTCGTGGCCACAAAGTTCGGGATTGTGTTCGATGAAAGCGAAAGTGGAACGGATCTTCCTACCGGCTGGGGGTTTTCGCTTAAAATCAACGGGACACCGACCTACGTCAATAAGGCGCTAGACGCCAGCCTCAGGCGCCTGGGCTTAGATGTCATAGACCTGTGGTATGCACACTACCCCGATCCTGCAACCCCCATTGAAGAAACAGTGGGTGCTATGGCAGAGGCCGTCCGCGCTGGTAAAGCTCGTTATCTCGGATTGTGTAATGTGACCGCTGAACAGGTCAGACGCGCCCACAAGGTCTCTCCAATCAGCGCTGTTCAATTTGAGTACTCACTGTGGCGTCGCGAGGCAGAGGCTGATCTTCTGCCGACTCTTCGTGAGCTTGGGATTTCTCTGGTCGCGTGGTCACCGCTCGGGAGCGGATTTCTGACGGGGACGGTCACCCGCCTGGACCCGACCGACTTCCGCCAGAACAATCCCCGTTTTAAAGGCGACAACTTTTCTGTCAATCGAGACCGCTTCTCACCCTTCATGGCTGTCGCAAGGGAGATGGGGGTCACGCCAGCCCAGTTGGCACTGGCATGGCTCCTTTATCAGGGGGAGGACATCATTCCCATTCCCGGCACTCGCCGGGCGGATCGGGTCGAGGAGAATGCGCTGTCTGCAGACATCCAGCTCACACCGGAGCTGCTGCGGAACATCAACGAACTCGCTCGGCCCGGGATCGCTGAGGGAGCCACACTGATCTAGCAGCAGGCTGTCCAGAAAACGGTTACAGGGGAGGAATCAAGATTCCATCACCCCACGGCACTCCTCTTGCCATACTCTTCCTAATCTCCGGAAGCCCTGAGGGGGGCCCGCAAATTTTGTTGAAGAACGCTAAACCTCTATGAGATTCTAAGAACGCACTGATGGAGACTTTACAGCATGATCGAATCCGCATCTCTCACAACGTCGACGCAAGACATGGCACGACAGCTTCGCATGCAATCTCAGGGAGCAATGAGCCTCAATATTGCCTATGTCGGCATCGTCAGTAATCTCTTTGAATCTCTCCATGCCCTGAAGGAAGGGACGGTCGAAGCGCTGGCCAAAGAGTCAGAGATGGACACCCTCTATGTTCGGCGATGGGCAGAAGCAGCCTTTGCCTTTGGATATCTCGATGTTACAAATGATGTCTACAGACTCACCCCTCTGGGGGATCTGATGAGGCCCACCCATCCGGAAACACAATTTAATATCCCCGTCGGCTCCATCCTGTCGACACATATGGCCGACCGGGCTGCCGAACTGATGGTGACCGGGGAGCGTCCCGGAGAAAAGGTTCTCGCGGAACGAAAAAACATTCTCCCCTGGTTTGGCGCCATGCTGGAGGCAAGTTTTTCAGGAGTCTTTGAAAAAGAGATCTACCCGGCTATCAAGATTTTCGGGGAGGTCGACCGGCGGGGGGGAACAGTGGTCGACCTTGGCTGCGGAAACGGGTGGTATCTTCGCTCTCTGGCACACCGGTGTCACAATATTCGCGGCATTGGCTGGGATGGATTCGACGAAAATATCCGACGGGCAAAAGACCTGGCCCGCAAGGAAGGGCTGGAGAGCCGACTGAGCTTTCACCTGGGCGATATTAAAGCATTTTCTCATGCCCGCCCCGCAGATATAATCGCCATGAACCGGGCCCTTCACCACGTCTGGGATCAGAAAGAAAGCGTTTTCGAGATTCTAAAGAATCATCTGGCACCCGGTGGCGCCGTACTCATCTGGGAGCCCGCCTGGCCCCAAAGTATTCAGGAACTGAAGGAGCCACGCCGCCGTCCCCTGGCAGTTCAAAACCTGGGGGAGCATGTTCAGGGAAACCACCTTCTTCGCCCTGAAGAAATCGCCAGTGCCTTCCATTCTGTGGGCATGAAATCTGAAATCGTCCTTTTCGCAGAAGGAGCTGAAGCCGTGATTATAGGGTATCTTCCCGGATGAGCCGCCATGAAAAGAGAAGAGTCAGCCTGGCCACTCGAAATCTCTGGAATGCAGTCACACGGATACGCTCTGCCGAGGTCTTTCTCTCCCAGGCAGACGCGGCCAATGCCATACGAGAAGGCAAAGAGGCCGTTGATTTTATCTCCCAAGCCCTCCTGTTCTTCTCCGGGATAGAAAGAAACAGATTTCAACAGCCGGGGCCTCTTCTGCTCTCCTCCCGGGACCAGATTCCCTTTCCTGCAACAACCGACTGGACCCGTCTTGAAAACCTCCTGGCGGAAAAGACTTCAACGCAGGATGCGGCCTCTTTTGGCGGAGGGGACTTCATGACATTTGGAGATCCCTTCACCTCGGGAGATGCCCCCTCTTCCTCACCGGAAGAAGCCGCCGGGCTGATCAATGAAGTTCGCTACCTGGAAGGTATTTGCCGGAAGATCCTTCACACATAACACAGGATCCAGAGAAAGCCAGAGACAATGGCCCAGGACCTCTTCACGAAAACTGCTTCTTACCGCTCCTCACGCAGCATCATGTCGAGGAAGCACTCTCCCTCGCCTCTTTTGCCCTGACAAGGGCCCCCTCTGCCTTTCGCAGAAGGTCGTCCTCAGTCTGTCCCGGGAGAAGGGTTGAAGCTCCAAGCGACACCGTCACAGGAACCTCTTCCCCCGAATTGAGTCGGCAGGGAGATGATACAAGCTTCCTGATGCGATCATAATGGCTCTCCAGACTGTTATCCCTCATTCCTGGAGTGACCACAATAAACTCTTCACCTCCCCAACGCCCTAAAAACTCCCCTTCCCCCAGAGACTCCTGGATCCGTGATGCGACATGCTGCAGAACCGTATCTCCGGCAGCATACCCATAGAGACTGTTAAATCGCGTCAATCCATCCACATCAAAAATTCCAACGGCCACAGGGGATCCTTCCTTCCTGGAGCGCGCAATTTCTCTGGCGACAATCTTGACGATGGCACGCCTGAGCAGGGCTCCTGTCAATGGATCCCGGTAAATCCTGGACATATTTTTAATCAGGACAGAAAGCTCACTGATGGAAAAGAGTGGCGGAATCAATGGGGCAGACTTTGGAAGCGCGGTCTCATCAAAACGTTGGATATATCCCGCCACATCCTTGATGGGCTCTCCCACCTGGAGAATAACATTGCGCCACCCCATCCCCATGAAAAGGAGACCCAAAATGGTCGTTCCCCAATAGAGCCAGGTATCAAGCTGCTCAAGGTGGTCTTGACGACGCTCCACAATGGACAGGCGACGAATATCATCGCGCCGGGCATTGACAACAAGTCTCTGAAAGTCTTCCAGCTTGGAAAGGAGGGTCTGTACACAGAGACTTCCGTGCAAGTCAAGGTTGCTTAGACAGGATGCCCCGTTTTTCTCAACGGAGCTCCAGAGCACGGGAAGGACTTGATGTTGACGGTCGTCAAGATGGCGTATCAGAATCCTTATCAGGTGAGATTGAAGGAGAAGCTTTCTCCCTTCTGCCTTTTGAAGCTTTCCATTCGTCAAGTTCTGGAGAAGCTCTTCATGAAAAGCCGACAGGCTCGCATCGATTTCTGACACCTGACTTTCCGCTTCAGCCAGGGATTCAATCTTTTCGATGAGGGCATTTTTCTGCCCGTTGAGATAGGAATGGAGACCCAGTCCTATAACATGAAAAAATATCGTACCGGCAAAGGTAATCGCGACAAATGCACGAAACGAGACCTCGATCGGAACCGGCCATTTTTTCACTCTTTTTCTCTCCTTGCAAAGCTAGAAAAAACTAAAAAATTCATCAGGACTCAGGAAGGATACAACGTCAACAAAAAACTCGCCAGAGACAGGCCGCTTCTCTGCCAAGCATTCCACATCAACCTGATCAAAAAATTCACCGGAAATATATCCGGAAGTCAGAAAGCTCCCGCGCTTAGCCGCTGGAACCCCGCCCTAAGAAGACTTTCCCCTGCCCCCTGCTCTTGCTAACATGGAAGTTCCTGCCCCTCTTCAGCATCGTGGACTCTTCCCTGAACATCTTCTCCAGAGACAGGATGACTTCGGCAAGAGGAGGCTGCTAGACTAGCCGGAGGAATGTTCAATCCAACCCGTTTGAGGCTCCCGTGAATCCCTATGTCATTTCGATGTCTCTTCTCATTTACCTCGCTCTCACCGGATACCTGACCGCCCTTTTTATCAGGACCCGTTATGGAGCCCCGACCGGACGCTGGCTTGGCTCCTTTTTTTCCAGTGCCCAGACACCCGACTTCATCCGCATCCGACGCGGACACATCTTTGCCGCACTGGCAGGATTTACCTGCGACGTGACGGGAACGGCCATCATGGAGTATGAACGGATCCAGGGACGCATCCGGTTTCACCCTGTCCCCCCTGCCCTGGACTGGTTCCACCTCATTACAGCTCAGGGGGCTCTCTGGCTCTTCGTCCTTCTCGCCATTTTGGGTGTCCTCAAAAAGAAAGGACACACGCTGGGGCGCTACCACTCAAAAATTGGCCCCGTCTTTCTTGCCATCTGGCTTTCGAGTTCGATTTCAGGCTGGTTTTACCGAGTCTTCTAGCTATCAGATAAGGATCACACCCCATGGCCGTCCTTTTTCGCACCGACAAGAGCCAAATGAAAGCATTGCCAGACATCTCCAGAGTCTTAGCTCCTATTGGTGTCAGACTCGAGCATTGGGAAATCCCCGGAGATCAGACACTGGAACGCCTCTTGAGCACGCCGCGCCTCGACCCCTCGGAGCAGGAAAAAGTTCTCCACTTCTTTCTGCCCCGCTTCGATCATTTAAAGAAGACACTGGGATACCAGACCCAAGATCTTATCGTTCTCTCCCCTGACCTTCCAGGCATCGAAGCTCTTGAAGAAAAGTTCCGTTCCATCCACACTCATGACGATGATGAAATCCGCTATATTGTCGAGGGAGAAGGAATTTTCGGATTTGTCCTGCCGGACGGCGACCAGGTAGAGCTTCTCGTCGAAGGCGGAGACTATATCAACGTTCCCCGGGGGGCCGAACACTGGTTCCGCCTGACGCCCTCCCGCCGCATCAAGGCGGTGCGTTACTTCACCTCCCGGGAAGGCTGGGTTCCGCTCTATACGGGACGCGCACTCTCTCCCGCCTTCGCATGATGACCGCTTCCCGCGAGCCGGAACAGGTCATCCGCGTTCTCTACGAGTTTCCCAAAGGAGTTGATCCCGAACGGCAGGGGAAGCTCCTCGCCCTGGGGCAAACAGTCGGATCCCTTGTCCCGGGAATGGCGGCACAGATTGCCGACTATCAAGGCCTCCTCGACTCAGTCGACGCCCTTCCCGATGGTCGTGGACAGGCCTGGGTCCGCTATCCCGCACATAATGTGTCTGGAGATTTAGGCTCTCTTCTGGTCATGATCCTCGGAAAATACTCCCTGGCGGGCCCGGCCAAGATCAGAAAACTTGAGCTCCCGACCGCCTACGGGACCCGGGGACGCTGGGGATTTGACGGAATTGCACGTCTGACCGGGGTTACCGGACGCCCTCTTTTCATGGGAATTTTCAAACCGGCACTGGGACTCTCGCCCGACGACCTGGCATGCATTCTTCGTGATGTGGGCGAAGCCGGACTTGATCTGATCAAGGACGACGAAATTCTTCCCGACACACCCGCATCGACCGCTCTTTCCCGGATCAAGGCCTGTCGGCCTGTCCTTGAAGAAATTGAAAGAACCCAAAAAAGAACGATGCTTTACGCCGTCACTCTCTCGGGACGGGCCGACAAACTCCTTGACTCCGCCCGGAGACTTCGGGAAGCCGGGGCCAACGCCTATCTCCTCTCCCCCTTCGCCTATGGCTTCTCCATCATGGAGGCCCTCGCCTCCCATCCCGATACCAATCTGCCGATCTTCGCCCACCCGGCCATGGCAGGAGCGCTCGGAGGCTCCCCAGACTATGGATTCGATATGAGTGTCCTTTTGGGCACACTGATGGTCCACGGAGGCGCCGATGCCGTTCTCTACCCGACCAACGCCGGCAACCTCCCCATTTCGAGCGACACGGAGACAAGAATACGGGAAACACTGAGCCAGGCGGGCCTGGCTCCCGTCCCCTCGGCCGGGGTCCACCCGGGGGCCCTTCCTCGCTTTCTCCCGGATAGAAACACCCGGATTATTCTTAATGCCGGTACCGGAATTATGGACCACCCGCAGGGTCCTGCCGCCGGAGTACGCGCCTTCCACGAAGCCTGGCTCCGATGGGGCGAGGAAGAACCCTTCTCTCCGGAATCCCTTCCCGAAGGTCCCCTCAAAGCGGCGGTTCTCAAATGGGGACATTAAATCATCCCCCTCGTGCCGTTGTCTTTTCAGACTTTGACGGAACCATCACGAAGGAGGAGACCTTCTCGCTGCTGATGCGGGAGTTTGCTCCGGAAGCCTCCCGGCAGATGATTCCCCGTCTTCTCTCTGGAGAGGTTACCCTCCGGGATGGCGTGCCAGCCGTTCTTGAGACCATTTCTTCTTCCGTGTTCCCCACGATGGAAGACCGCATGCGAGAAGCCCCCGTGCGGCCAGGATTTGAAGAATTCCTGAGTACACTCGACCGGCTCGGGATCCCGCTGGTCGTTCTCTCTGGAAGCATCGAACCTCTGCTCATGGCAACACTCCACCCCTACCGGGACCGGATCGAGCGCATCATAGCGGCAAAGGTTGATCTTGCCGGCCCTTTTCTCAAGGTCTCCTCCCCCTATGCCGATCGTGACGAACTCGTTTACAAACCCGGAGTATTGCAATCCTTTGGTTCGGCCACCAAAATTGTCGTTGGCGACTCCGTGACAGACTTTTCCATGGCACGAATGGGAGATTTAGTTTTTGCCCGAAGCATCCTTGCCGAAAAGCTTGAGGAGGAAGGCCGGAAATACATAAAATTTGAATCATTCTTCGAGATTTCGAATTATATCGAATTACATAAAAAAGACCTTCTGGGAATAGAGCCATGACCGAACAAAGGAGAGCCCTGGCAACGCTTTCACGTCAGCTCTACAAAAAGGGCTGGATGGAGGGAACAGGCGGCAACCTCTCGCTTCGGGTCGAGGGCCGGATCCTGATCACACCCAGCGGCGCGCACAAGGGGCGCATTCGCCCCGACGACATCCTTGAGCTGACTGAAGAGGGACTCCCGACCGGTGATGACAGACGAAAACCGTCGGCCGAAACCTCCATTCACCGGGCTATCTACAGGCTCTTTCCCCATGCGGGGGCGGTTATCCACGTGCATACCCCCGACGCGATTCTGGCATCCCTCCAGGGAAATGAAGAGATTCGCCTTCCGCCCCTGGAGGTCATCAAGGGACTGGGGTTTTCTCTTCCGGAGGAGGCCCCCCCGATTCCACTCTTTGAAAACAATCCCTCTGTTGATAAGATCGCCGAAACAATTGAAAATCGGCTCAAAAACAGTCCGGCACCACTCCCTGTCCTTCTCATTCGCAATCACGGAACCACCGTCTGGGGAGACACTCTTGATGAGGCCCTGCGCCATATAGAGCTCGCTGAATTCTGCTTTCGGGTCATGGGATCCCTGTCCCGGACCGATCGCCACCGTTCTTAGATATCCCGACAAAAGCTCGATCCTTGCCGGCTCCAAGGATCCGTCATCCCCCGATCACCCTTGCCGAACCAGAGGGCCTCTGATAGAATGAGACCTTCGAATCCCCTCCCCGGCGGCGTAGCCAAGCGGTAAGGCAGAGGTCTGCAAAACCTTTATACGGCGGTTCAATCCCGCCCGCCGCCTCCAATTCCATAGCCAATTTAGAAAAACAAGTCTGATCAAAATCCCGGCAATTTAATTTTTCTTTTTTCTCCCGCCTTGCCCCGACAAGCTTCCACAGCCATAGGGTCCGGGGAAACAACGTACCTGACATCCGCAGGAGCCGTCGTTCCCACTGCTCTGCCGAAATCCGGAGAAAAAACATGCAACCGAAGGGTAACAGGCGAGAGAAGGGGCATTCCCCCTCACATTATGGAGTGATATCTTTCCAGTGGACAGAGAGATGTCTTCAGGAAGCAACCACCGTATAGCAGAGGGGGCCTCTGTGGACAAGCACATCAGCGGATTGATGGCAAAACTGGCCCAGGCCGAACAGGAACTCGAAGCCGCCCTTGCTTCCGAGCTCCAGAAAAAACAGCAAGACTTTCAATATAGGATCGAAAAGAAAAAGGTCCTCTTTGAGGAACATGTAAGGCGGGTTAACAAACATGTGCGCCAAGGCATCGCCGCATTTTTGATCTCAACTCCGCTTACAAGCCTGATTGTGGCTCCCGTTATCTACTCTCTCTATCTTCCTCTCGGGCTTCTCGACCTGTGGATCATGCTGTATCAGGCCGTGTGCTTCAGGGCATACGGGATACCGCGTGTCCGTCGCTCGGACTTTATTGTTTTAGATCGCGGAGGATTGCCTTACCTGAACTTCATCGAACAGTTCAATTGCAACTATTGTGGATATGCCAATGGTCTTGTCGCCTACGCGCGCGAGGTGGCCTCCCGGACAGAACAGTATTTTTGTCCGATCAAACATGCCCGAAAAACCCTTGGGACTCACGACAGATACCGGTCTTTTTTTGACTTTGGAGACGGAGAGCGCTACCGGAATGAGCTTGAACGGCTTCGGGAAGAGGTCAGGAAAAACGCAAAATCTGCCGGGAAAAAATGACAAGCGAGCCAAAGGGGCGTTGGCAATGACGCGATGACACCCGTTCACCTCCTCTGTTTCGCGCCAGAAGGCACCAGCCGATCCCCGGATAAAACTGTGAAATACGTTACTTATCAGGCGATTCTGCTGGCTAAAAAGAGAGTCCCTGGGGTAAACTACCCTCATGAAGCCCAGACCTCCCTCCCTTTCTTATCAGCGGGCCAGCAAAATGACTTCTTTGATCTCTTCACCCATACCCGTCCCCTGACCGCATGCCACTGAGCCCACTCCTTTTGTTCGCGGGGGGATTCGGACTGATTGTGGCCGGGTCGGCCCTGTTCACCCGCTCCCTCGAACGAACCGTCCTCCGTTTTTTCAACGACAAAAGCCAGGGACTCCGGATTCTGGGCAACATCTCTCTTTCTCTGCCCGAACTTCTTCTGCCCCTGATTGCCTTTCTCGCGCCGGGAGCCGGCGGATCCCGGGTTGAGGCAGGAACCGGAGCGATTTTTGGCTCCCCTCTCTTTCTTCTTCTTTTCCTTCTCCCCCTGGCCTTTTTTCTCAAGCAGCAGGATATCAAAAGTCTTGCCAGAGAGACCCCCCTTCTTCTCGGAGGGCTTCTCCTGGCCCTTTTGCTTTTCAACCACTCCCTGTTCTTTCGCCTTCCGCTCGCCCTCTTGCTCGTGGGGCTTTACCTCTGGGGAATTCTCGCACCCTCTGACAACAACGTCCCGGAAGAGAAGACAGCAACCAGCTCCCCCTGGAGTCCTCTCGACGCCCTTTTTATCACGGGAGGCTCTCTTCTCATGGGAGGAGGCAGCCAGCTCTTTCTTTTGGGAATCGACCACCTCCGGGCCTCCCATGGCATCTCTCCATTTTGGACCTCACTGATCCTCGCTCCTCTCGCCACTGAGGCCCCCGAGATCCTCACCCTTCTTCATTTTCTAAAAAAACGAAGTCTTGCTGATGGCTTTTCCATCCTGTGGGGATCCATCCATCTCCAGACCACGCTGTCGATCGCGCTGGGGCTTTTGGCCTCTCCCTGGAAGAGCTCTCATGCCTCCATAAGCGCTGGAGCGATTCTCCTGCTGCTCCTTGCCTTGCTCCTTCTCCTGTCATGGACAAGGCGGCGCCCCCTTCCAACGACCGCCTCCCGCCCATGACCCCCCCGGACCCAGGCCCCCCCCGCAGAGAGTCTCTGCCCATTCTGTTTGGAATGACAAGCCTCTTTGCCGACATGACCTATGAGCTTGCGCATGTGCTTTTGCCTGGGCTTCTTCTGGCCCTGGGAGGGACCGCCGTCTCCGCCGCCATGATGGAGTCGATGGCCGACCTCGCCCGGATTGGAGGCTTCTTCCTCTCGGGACGAAGCGCCGGCTCTCCAGAAAAAGAGTCCTTCCTGGTACGGGCGGGATATGCGACGACGATTCTGGCTACCGTACTTTTTTCTCTTGCAGCGTCAAGTTGGGAGATTGTTCTTCTCAAATGCCTCTCCTGGTTTGGAAAGGGTCTGAGAGGACCGGCACGCGATGCCCTTCTCACCGGAGCCCTCCCCGCGTCACATCACGCCAGCGCCTTCGGGACCGTCCGCGCCCTGGATCAGACCGGAGGATTTCTGGGTCCGATGGCGGCGCTTATCCTCACCGGCTCCCTCGCCACTTCCTCCATTCTGGCCCTCTCCGCCCTCCCGGGAATCCTCTGCATCGCCTTTTCCATCTCCGCCACCGCTCACGCCCGGAAGGTCGCCGCTTCTCTGCCTCTCCCCGCACCCCATCCTTCGGGGGACGGCTTTTTCTCTCCCTCCTTAAAAGAGAGGCTGGCCCTCCCTTCTCTCCGTCGCTACCTTCTCGGCGGACTTCTTCTCCGGGCCGGCCTTCTTCCCGCGACCCTTCTCATGTTCCGGTTTGCCGCCACCGACGGACGTTTTGCCATTACCGCAACGGGCTTCCTGCTCTCAAGCGTGGCCACCATCATCGGGAATCTGCTGATCGCAAGAAAGATCCTCCCGGGAGACCCCCGTCCCCTCTTCTTCCTGTCGGCCTTTCTCCTCGCCGTCTCGGCCCTTCTCCTGGCTCCCGCCCATGTTCTGCCGGCCGGGTACATAACAGCGATGATTGTCTGGGGGGTCGGAGAAGCCTTTGCAACTGTGGCCCTCAAGGTTCGGGGAGCGGCACTCTGGCCCCCGACGATGCGAGGTCGCGGATTCGCCCTTTTTGAGATACTGGCAGCCCTCCTCTCTCTTCTGCTCTGGCCGGTCGAGGCGCACCTGTGGAACACGGGGAAGGGACTGGCCGGCATGGGCCTTGTGGCGTTCATGGCAATGGCGGGCGGCCTCATCCTGGGGTGGAGCAAAGAAGCCGGCTCCGAGCCCCGCCACTAGGCTCACCCGTCACAAGAGGGGCATGCGCCCCTCCCCCATGACCGAGAAAGTGGCGGTCTCCTTGTCCTTCGTTATTTCTTTATGACAAACGGCAAAGGAAAAGAGAGGCGTCTGTATCAGACAAGGGCGGTGGAAAGAGAAGGAAAGAGTCGGAGGGGATAAGTCGGGCCCTTGGCCCGGCTCAGAGATTACCGTGTGGAGAAGTTGAAGTCGGCCTCGGCTCCACCGGAGCTTCCGCAGCCGGCAAAGTAATAGTAGTTGCAGGAGCGATTGAAGGGATTGGCATTTCCGGAGAAAAATCCTGGAAGATAGCTCTGGGAGGGAACCCCGACCTGCCCGAAGGGGACGAGGGGCGGCTGGACAAACTGATTAAGAATCGCGGTCGGTCCCAGGGCAAAGGGCACAAAATTCTGGGGTCCCTGACCTGGAGCCGCCTGCGGAGCATTACCGGCTACCGAGAGAGTGGGCATCTGCGGGAGGGGGGGCACAAATGCATTGGTGCTTGAGACCCCAAGCCCTCCCTGGGGGATCAGAAGAACGGCGGGGGGAGAGACGCCGACACTGGCGGGGGCGGCGGGAAGAAAGGCGGAAGATCCCTGCCCAAAGGCGCCCGGAAGGTTGGGCGTAGAGGGAAGGGTGACCGGTCCCAGGGGAGGGGCCCCGATCGGCGCCACCAAAAATGGCTGGGCAATGGGCGTGAAGCGAGGCTGCTGGGGCACATGGTGCGGATGGTGAAAGGATCCTCCCCCCGGTTGATGCGGGTCTCCTCCGGGAAACTCCTCTCCTCCCATGCCGGACATTCTGGCAGGACCGCCCGAAGAGGAGAGAACAAGAAGAAGGGCCCAGAGGGCCAGCAGGACAGTATCGAGTGTGGAGGTCCGCGTCATCAGGGCTCCGTTGCGCAAAAGGGATCCATCCAGAAAAAGGTCTCCTGGGGGGTATCGTTGAGTCTCATATAGGTCCAGTCAGCCGTAAAGGAACGATGGTCCGCAAGTGCCGCCCGGATATGATCTCCCCGAAGCTTGGCCCGGGTCGTCCGGGGGGGAGAGACCATTGCGGATTCGATCTCTCTGTCGCTTGCGATACGGGCCACCTCCCCTTGCCGGAGCAGAAGGTTGTAGAGCCCCCGGTTTTCATCAACATCGTGGTACTGGTAATCGAGCATGGCTGTTTCAGGGGCATCCCAGCCAAGATGGCGACTCTTCATGTAGCGCTCCAGAAGACGGCGCTTGATGACCCAGTCAACCTCCCGCCCGAGAGACTCATCGTCCCGGGAAAGTCCGACCAGGACTTTCTCCCACAGATTCAGGATATCACGGACCGACTCCTCCGTCTTCTCCCGCAGGAAATACTCCTGGCAGGCCTCCAGGTAGGCCCGCTGGATTTCAATAGCCGTCATCTCCTTGCCGGATTCAAGCCTCACCCGCACCGACAACGACGGATCCTCAGAGATCATCCTTATCGCCCCGATGGGATCGTCGAGGCTCAACCTGTCGGAGATCCCGCCAGCCTCGACAACCTCGAGCACAAGGGCGGTTGTCGCCACCTTGAGAAGGTCGCTCACCTCGCTCATATTCGAATCGCCCACAATGATGTGGAGCCTTCGGTATTTCTGGGGATCGGAATGAGGCTCGTCGCGCGTATTGATGATGGGACGGCTCGAGGTGGTCGAGCAGGAGATCTTTTCCCGGATGTGAAGGGCCCGGGGAGAGATGACAAACCGGACATGGTCCTCGGCGTCCCTGACAAGACCTCCGGCACCAACAATCACCTGGCGTGTGACAAAAAAGGGAATCAGACTCCGGGAGAGACGCCAGAATGTCACATTCCGGTCGATCAGATAGTTCTCGTGGCACCCATAGGAGTTGCCCGCCGAGTCGGTATTGTTCTTCAGGACGTGGACCTCTCCTTCGACTCCTTCCCGGCTGAGGAGGTGGTCGACCCTTCCTGCGGCTTTCGAAAGGATTTTTTCTCCGGCCTTATCAAAGAGGACCACATCGCGGACACTGTCGCATTCAGGCGTCGAGTACTCGGGGTGGCTCCCCGTGTCCTGGTAAATCCGGGCCCCGTTGGGGAGAAAGGCGTCTCTCGACCAGCTGTTGGGCATGATCCCCTGAAAGAGATACTCCAGGGCTCTCTCCGAAGGAAAAATCCGCTCCCCCCGGTTGACGAACAGGAAGCCGTACTCGCTCTCAAGTCCAATGATGCGTCTGTGCATAAGTCCTCCACGGACTTTCGCCTAAGACTCCCCCCCGGAGAGGGCTGACAGCTCGTCACCCCCCAGCCTCCGGAAGACCCGCCCCGTTCTCTCGCGCTCAAGAAGTCCGATCTCCATCTGGGACAGGGGCATCGGGGTCCCAAGATCGG
>JAJZCZ010000025.1 GCA_021828805.1 Nitrospirota bacterium
AAAAGATAAAACTTCTCCGGCTCAAGGATCATTTCACCGCGTGCCGGGGGAGCAATGGCTTCCCAAAACTCGGTAGCCTTTTGCTGTTCACCAGGAACAAGGCTTAAGACCCCCGCATCGTGGCGAGCCCGGAATCCGATAATCGGCATACCAGTCAGCTTGACTCCCAGGTAAAGGGCGCCATCAGTAACCCTGTCGAATGGATTTCCACCGGAAATTCCTCCATCGGAAACAAATAAAGGAGATTGCCGATGTCGCGCCAGAAGCGCCTCTTCCGTAAGGAAGTCTCGCTTTTCAAAAAAACGGACCTGACATAGAGCTAGTCCTTGACTAACCCTTAAAGAAAAGGAGCGGGAAAAGATTTCAAGATACAGCTTACCGGAATATCCCGGAGAGATATCATCAAACCTGTCCCCGGTCTCTGTAATTACACGCGTAAACACATCGAGCCGTCCCGTGGAGGATTTGGGATTGGCCTTAGCGGACAACCCGGCAGGAAGGTTCAGCGATTCCGTCAGGGGAACGAGGTAAACAGCCCCTCGCTCAAGATAGGCAGGATTTCGAAGATCAACGGAGTAGAGGGAGAGCTCCTTAAGAATGTCTGACACCGGCGTTGAAAGAGGAAGAAAACTTGACCGAAGGCGGTAGGCCGTCGGACCCAGCCGGAGATCCAAGGAAGAAGGTTGAACCTGTCGCCCGCCCAGAGGAGCGTCAGACAAAACAACACCCTCCTCGGCAAGTCCACGGATTTGACAGTCACTTAAGGTTCCCAAGGCCACTCCTCGCGCCGGTCAAGGTCTGGTGCAATCGACTCCCAAAGAGGCCCCTCCTGTCGATTCCATCCATCAACAAAAACATGTTTGGAAAGCGGCTGACGATAGGCCCAATCCTCGGTTTCAAGCATGGGCCGACGTGGAAACTCCCGGACATACCCCAGACAAAGAATGCCAATGGGTCTGACATGATAGGGAAGATTCAGAATTCCCTGGACATCTTCCCGACGGAAGATCGTCACCCAACCCATTCCGATGCCTTCAGCCCGCGCTGCCAGCCAGAGATTCATAATGGCACAGGAGGCACTGTAAAGATCTGTATCCTGATCGGAAAGACGGCCAAGAACAAAGGGCCCCTCCCGGGCCGGATCGATCGTCACCCCAACGAGAAGCGGGGCGTCCAGAATGGCGTCTACCTTCAAAGAAAGGAATTTCTCCGACCGTGGAGACTCGAAGACAATGGCGGCAGCCTGCCTCTCCTTGTCTACAACGCGTTTGAGCTCCCGCCTGATTTCATCCTTCTCGATAAGGATGAAGTTCCATGGCTGCATGAATCCCACCGAAGGTGCATGATGGGCCGCCCTGAGCATCCGGAGAACAATCTCCTTCGGGATGGGATCCGGAAGAAACTCCCGCCTGATATCCCGCCGGGTATAGATCGCGTGATAGACACCGAGCTTTTCAATCTCAGACAGGGAGTGGTCCGGACGAGACGAGGTCCCATCAGCCATGTTGGTATTTACGTTATTGGCATCATGTTGTCCGGATGGCATCATGCGAGCCCCGGGAAGACGCGGCGTGGTTCACGGGAGGGATGCTCTTGCCCCCTCTGGGTGAAGGATGCAGGGAAGGGTCCCTCCACGTTGATGGGAGACTCACTTGCTTTCATGGACTCCGAGGGTAAGGTATCCGGCATAGTGCCACCACATTCCTCTGACCCAGACGACTCAGCAGGGACATCAGGATAGGCGTAAATCTTGTCTTCGTAATTTTTCAAGAGGACTTGCCCATTTTCCCGACCGAGAAGATAGTCTTCGGACAAAACCGGGATCTTGCCTCCACCTCCGGGAGCATCGATAACAAAATGAGGAATGGCCATTCCGGAGATATTTCCCTGGAGGGCCTTCATGATTGCAATTCCTTTATCAACAGGAGTACGGAAGTGATTGGCCCCCCTGGTGAGGTCCGCCTGATAGAGGTAATAAGGCTTGACACGGATCTTTAAAAGCCCCTTGAAGAGGGTACCCAACACCTCGGCATCGTCGTTGACTCCCTTCATGAGAACGGTCTGACACCCAAGGGGGATTCCCGCATCTGCCAGCAAACGACAGGCCTCCGAAGACTCCGGGGTGATTTCCCGGGGATGATTGAAGTGAAGATTCATATAAAGAGGATGAAACTTTGCGAGCATCCGGCAAAGCTCGGGGGTGACACGCTGCGGGAGGGCTGATGGAACGCGGGTTCCGATCCGAATGATCTCAAGATGCTCAATGGCACGCAGCCCCGAGAGAACCTCCTCAAGGACATCATCCTTAAGCATCAGGGGATCTCCCCCAGAGAGGATCACATCCCTGACTTCAGGGTGATCCCGGATATAATCGATCCCCTGGCGAAGCTCTTCCCGGCTTACAACCCCTTCGGGCTTTCCCACAAGACGCTTGCGCGTGCAGTACCGACAATAAATCGGGCACTGGTTGGTCACCAGAAAGAGAACCCGATCGGGGTACCGGTGAACAATTGCGGGAACAGGACTGTCCTCATCCTCTCCAAGCGGATCTGCAGGGCTGTCAGCATCCATCCACTCAGCTGGATCGGGAATTACCTGAAGACCAATAGGATCTTGTGGGTCAGAAATCAGACCACGATAATAATCGTTGATCCGGATGGGGTAAAGGCTTTCAACCTTCTCGGGCCCCACACCATTTTCCTCGAGAATCCACTCCGGAGGAAGATCGGCTCCATGCCTGATCCCTCCTACAAGAAGCTTCTGCCATTCCTGCATTATTCCCCTCGCCTGGACCAAAGGGCTTCTTCGGTCCGATTCGAGAAATCATCGCGAGATTGTCGCCTCAACAATCGTTAAACCCCAGCGACTTTCCCATATGTGAGTATTTAGGAGCCTATCTTTTCGGTGAACTCCTGCGCAGGAGACCACGCAGGCGACAGAATGGCATCAACCATGCCATGAATGAGTTTTTTGTCTTTGGGACAGGCCGTTACCAGAACGCCTCCCGTCCTGACCGTCTCCCGGTTCGCCCCTGTCACAAAATAATACGGACAGAGGCGAATACGATAGCCCTCCTCCCTCTCCATCTCCGATGAAAAATCGAAGCCTGACAGGGGGTAGACATGCGTCTGCCGGAAAGGCTGCAGGACACTGGGGCCGCGATGGAAGGAGTCCATCGCATGCGCAACAGCTTCCTGCCAGGAATCTTCGGGAAGGTCGTGGCCAACCACAACTCCCCGGCTTCCCCAAGACAAGGGAGAAAAACCGGATGGTTTAATAATGAATCGGCGCTCCCTCTGAGTCAACCTCGCCAGGTCACGAAAGTCATGGAGCTCCCTGTCTCCGGCCACAAGGGGCGGAGACAAAGTCGCCTGGGGCGGGACCTGAAGCGGATCAAGAATCCATGTGGCGGGAATCATGCGATCCAAGAGCGCGACAGACTCAGGAGACATCTCCTGTCTCCAATGCGAACGCAAACGAGGATGATGCCAGAGGGCCATCCCCATTTTCTCTTCAAGCCATGGTTTAACCGGAGGAGTAACCCGGACCTTCCCCCCCTTGGCGAAATAAAGGATGAGATCAGACTTTGGAATATTGGGGAGGTCGAACAACTCAAAGAATCTATAAATAGTTGTTATTCTTCTATTTTTTCCATAATGGTCAGGAACAAAAAATCCATTTTCATCAAAGCGAAGTTCCCGGGGATGAAGACAGAAGGCCGGAAAAAAGCCACGGGAAAGATCCGCTGCAATGAGAGACATTTCATTTTTGTAGTCATGAGACTCATCAGAGACAACAATAGCCAGAACAGGGTCAGGATCGAGAGACTGGATCATGGCGGCAAACCCATGAAGGATTCCGTCGGGTCCTCCGATCATCCCGCCCTGACCTCGGTCGCGATAAATCCGGGAGAGGGCCAGGAGCAGTCCAGGACCTCCAGGCACCGCATCCATCTCTGTCAGAACAGGACCATCCGGTGTCAGAAGGAGATCCGGCCGAAGAATCCCCGGAAGGTCGGATTTAAAGCGACGGGAAAGGCCATAGGAAAGAAGGTCAGGGGGTTTGCCATGATCAAGGTACTCCCGGACAAACTCAAGGCCCGGGGCAGGCTCCCGGTAAAGCCGGTCAAACGCACGATAAAATGAAAAAAGCGCCTGGCCTAAAGAGGAAAGAAATGATTCGTCAATTCCGGGGAAGCTGACAGGACGGGGCGAGAATCGAAAAGGCCGGTCAAAAAGCCCCTGGACCTTCAGGGTCGATGCAATATTGTTGTACAACGGCCCCTCCGGAGGGTGGCAGGCCGGAGCAATACCGGCATTAAAACAATCTGGTTGGAAAAATCCCCTTGTGATAGACTAGGCAGAAGAAATCTTATAGAAGTCTAACATAGTTTTCAGGCGAACGATGTGAATCAACTTCTGGCCTACGGAGACCATTCCGGGCAAGAAAGCAACAACAGGACAAGGCTTGCGTGACAATCTCCCCCCTTGAGCTTCTTCTTCTCGAAATGGCGAGCGGCTTTTATCTTGGCGCCTTTGTTTTATACCTTTCGGAGATTATTCTCTCGCGGCCTCCACGGATTCCATGGGCTCCCGTCACTGCGGGCGTTGGAGGCGTTCTCTTTCAGTCTCTTGCCATCTTTATCAGATTTGGTTTTCAGGGCCATGTGGCCCTTCTCTCTCTAAGTGAGGTGCTTTCCTTTTTTTCCTGGTCACTGGTTCTGACATTTCTCTACCTTGAACACCAGAAAAAAGTAAGGATCCTCGGCCTTTTTATCTTCGGAATCGCTTTTTTCTCCACATTAATGGTGATTGGAATCTCATTTCATACCCCTGTTCTTGCCACCGGGGCTCCTCTGGGCCTTCTTCTTTCAATCCATACCCTTCTGATCGATCTGGGATTGGCATCGGCCGCACTTGCTTTTATTGTCTCCATTCTCTATCTCGTGCTTGACCACTTTCTCCGGAGAAAAATTTTTAACCGTCTTTTCAGCCGGATTCCTTCTCTCGAGACACTGGACCAGCTCAACAATAACTTCAGCGGGATCGGATTCGTTTTCTTGACCGCAGGTCTGTTTTTTGCCATGATTTGGTCGTGGGAAAAGTTTGGACGGATTGTTCCACTTGCCTCCCAAGGCCGACTTGCTTTTATTGGAGCCATTATCGTCTGGCTTCTCTACGCCATGACAGTTCTCGTCAGAAAAAACCGTCGCTTTCGTGGAAAACAGGCTGCGTACCTTTCGATTTCGGGCTTTCTCGTCTTTGCTGCGACAATGATGATGTTGGCCTTTTTTTCCAAAGGCTCCCACTTCATTCTATAGGGCCGGCATCCTCATGGCCGGATCAAACGGACAACAGACGAGCCAGGTGATAGCGGAGACAGCCATTTGATCAAAATCACCCTTGCCGGCGTCAACCACAAGACAGCTCCTGTGGAGATCCGGGAAAGAATCGCCTACCCAAAGGAAAATCTCTCCTCCGCCGTCCGGGTTCTCTCTCATGAGGACTCCGTCCTCGAATGCCTTCTTCTCTCTACCTGCAACCGGGTGGAAATTCTTACCATCACATCCAATATCCATCCGTCACCCGACTTTTTCACCGATTTCCTTTCAAGAACACACCCCGCACTCACCTCGGTCCCTCTGCGCCCCCATCTCTACTACAAAACGGATACCGAGGCCGTGGAACATCTCTTTCAGGTAACGGCAAGCCTCGATTCAATGGTCGTAGGAGAACCCCAGATCACAGGACAGGTCAAGGAGTCCTTCGAGATCTGCCGCAAGGAAAGCTCGATCGGTCCTTACCTGAACCAGATTTTCCAACGGGCGGTCAGCTCTGCAAAGCGTGTTCGGTCCGAAACTGCCATCAGCCACCTTCCCGTCTCCATCAGCTATGCTGCCTGCCAACTGGCCCGCAAAATCTTCCAGGACATGTCAAACAAGTCGGTCCTCCTCCTGGGAGGAGGCGAAATGGCACAGCTGACGGCACGCCATATGAAAAAAATGGGAGTTCGCGCCCTCACGCTCATGACGCGGGATCCGGCCAAAGGGGCCCCCCTCGCCGCCGAATACGAGGCGACCTATGCCCCCATGTCCCGCCTTGGTGAACTTCTGGCAGAAGCCGACATGGTCGTCTGCTCCACCGGAGCAGAAACCTATCTGCTGACCATTCCCATCATGGAATCGGCAATGGAACGGCGAGGCTATCGCCCCCTCTTCCTGATCGACATTGCCGTTCCCCGGAATATTGACCCAGAAATCTCCAATCTCTCGAATACCTTCCTTTACAACATTGATGATCTCCGCTCGGTCGTCGTTTCAAACCAGAAGGAACGGGAGATGGAGGCCTTTGCCGCACGGGAGATTGTCCGGCAGGAGGTTGTACAGTTTGAAAAATGGAGAGCAGAACGCTCCGCCGTTCCGCTCATTCAAGCGCTCAGGAAGCACACCGAAGATCTTCGCCTGTCAGAGATCGACCGCTTCTCAAGGACCCTCGACACCCTGCCGGAAGAGGCCCGCAAGCAAGTTATACTTCTGACACAGTCCCTGATGAACAAGATGCTTCACCCGACCTACCAGACCCTCCGAAATTCATCCAACATTGATGAGGCCTGGGAATGGATCACCCGTTGCTATGGACTGCCACCAGAGATTCTCTCGAAACCGGTCGCAGACGATCCCTCTTCCTCCCATGACTCCTCCGGAAAGTCTGTTCTTGACTCCCCTCTTTCCGATCTTCCTCTCCCCGGCGAGCAGACTTGCTAACACCTTCAGTGTCTCCCCCCGTAAGAATAGGAACGCGCGGTTCGGAGCTGGCCCTGTGGCAGGCACGGCATGTGGCCGCCATGATCCGGCAGACGGCAGGACTCGAATCAGAGCTTATCGTCATCAAAACGACTGGAGATATGATCCTCTCAGTCCCACTCTCTCAGGTTGGGGGCAAGGGGCTCTTCGTCAAGGAGATCGAGGAGGCGCTCATTGCCGGGACTATTGATCTGGCAGTTCACAGCATGAAGGACGTGCCGGCATTTCTCCCCGACGGGCTGGAAATAGGCGCCATCCTTGCCCGTGAAGATCCAAGAGACGCTTTCATTTCCTCCTATGCCTCCTTTTCGGCACTGCCTTCCGGCGCACGAATCGGCACATCCTCCCTAAGACGGATGGCCCAGCTCAAAAAACAGCGCCCGGATCTCCGCTTCGAGTCTTTACGGGGCAACGTGGGAACCCGGCTCAGAAAGCTTGATGAAAAACAGGTTGACGCCATCATTCTGGCGGCCGCCGGCCTCATTCGCCTCGGCTTCGCCGACAGGATCCGTGAGTATCTTCCCCTTGACCTTTCCCTTCCCGCCGTTGGCCAGGGAGCCCTGGGACTCGAGTGCCGCGTGGGAGATCATCGGATCCGAAAGATTCTTGATGGAATGCACGACCCGGAGACAACCGCCTGCGTTCAGGCAGAGAGGGGCGTTCTTTCAGCTCTCGATGGAGGTTGTCAGCTCCCGATTGCCGCCCATGCCACGATACACAATCCTGGACAGGTTGAACTTGTCGCCCGCATCCTTGATGTTGAAGGAACAACCCTTCTTGAAGAGCGCAGATCGGGCCCGACAGGAGATGCCCGCCGTCTCGGAGAAGAGGTCGGCAAGCGCCTTCTTGCCATGGGCGGTCAAAAAATCCTCGACACCATCCTCTCTTCATCTCCCAATCCTCACCCCGATCCCCCCTCCCGTCATCCCGGGACCGATTGAAGATCTCGCCTCTTCCGTCCTATGATCAAATCATGACACTGACCTTCGCAATTTCCTCCCGACCAATCTCTATCAAGAGATCCTCCTTGACTCATCATGCTCTTTCAACTCCTCCCGTCAGGACGCGGAGAAACAATGGCTAAGAACTCCCCCCAAAAAGCCCAGCTAAACTCCCCCATGGTCTATCTTGTGGGCGCCGGGCCCGGAGATCCCGGGCTTTTGACACTGAGGGCCGCCCGGGCTATCGCCATGGCCGATGTACTTCTCTACGACCATTTGATTCCCCTTGAGTTACTCGACCTTGCCCCCGAAGGGGCGAAGAGAATCGATGTCGGGAAAGTCCGCAATCATCCCCGGATGTCACAAAAGGAAATCGGGGAGACGCTCGTCGAACATGCACGGCAAGGCCTCACGGTTGTCCGGCTCAAGGGAGGAGACCCCTTTGTCTTTGGCAGGGGCGGCGAAGAAGCGCAGGTTCTCGCCCAGGCCGGGATTCCATTTGTCGTAGTCCCGGGGGTCACCTCACCCGTCGCCGTTCCCGCCTATGCCGGTATTCCAGTTACTCATCGGGACCACAGCTCCCGGCTCGTCGTCTTCACCGCCCATGACGATCCGACAGAATGGGATGAGGCAGATATCGCTGCACTGGCCCGCCCCCACCAGACCCTCGTTGTCCTGATGGGGGCCTTGTATATGAACGAGCTTGTTTCTCGGCTTCTGAGAGCCGGACTCGCCCCTGCCACACCTTCTGCCATTATCAGATGGGGAACCACACCGCTTCAGGAGTCCTTCTTTCAAACACTTGGAGAAATCCCGGAGCTTCTCAAGCGGAAAAAAATTTCTGCTCCGGCCATTCTCACCATCGGAGGCGTGGTCTCCCTCCGAGATGAGGTGCAATGGAGCCACCGTCTTCCCCTTCTGGGGAAACGGATTCTTCTCACCCGGGAGCGATCGCGAGTGGAGGATCTCTCGGGCCATTTGGAGTCCTTAGGTGCCACAGTCGTTACATTTCCAACAATCCAGGTGATACCAAGCCTTTCCGAAACCTCACAACAGCTACTGGAGCGTCTCGAAGATTTCCGCTGGATCGTCTTTCTCAGTCCAAACGGGGTTCGATACTTTCTTGACGGACTTCGGGAGACCGGGCGGGACCTGAGGTCTTTGGCGGGGGCCAGAATTTTCTCCATGGGTCCAGCCACCGGCGAAGCCCTGCTCAATGCCGGAATCCGACCTGACCTTTCTCCGCCGGAATCTCACGGAGAAGCTGTGCTTGCAGCCTTCAGAAGCCTCCCTGAACCCCACTCAGAAAATGTCCTGCTTGTTCGGGGAGACCGGGGGACAGGAACAATTCCCCGCGGGCTCAAGGAGAGCGGATACACCGTGGAGACCATCATCGTCTACGAGAATTCTCTGCCCGCCGTTCCCGCTTACCGGACGGAACGGCTCAAAGCATTTCTGGAAGAGGGCGCCATTGATCTGGCAATCTTCTACAGCCCTTCCGCCGTCCAGGGCCTCCTTTCTCTCTGTCCCGACCACGCGGAAGACATTTCCCGAATCCCGGCTCTTGCCATTGGTCCCACCACACGGGAAGAGCTGGCGCGCTCCAAAACTCAGACCCTCCTTATGGCGGAGACTCCCACGACATCATCGGTTGTCAAAACTGCGGTAGATTTCCTCTCTCAGTTCGGAAATAATGCAAAAGAACGTTCTGATCCCCCCGGAAATCCGGCAGAAGTCCATCAAGGAGGAATGCGATCGTGAGCCATCCCGTCGAACGGCCCCGCCGTTTGAGAAACAGCCCTGCTCTCAGGAATCTCGTACGGGAGGTGGATCTCCACCCTGACAATCTCATCCTTCCTCTTTTTGTCACCTGGGGACGGGACCGCAAAGAGCCAATCTCATCAATGCCAGGCGTCTTCCGTTATTCCGTCGACCGTCTTCCTGAGATTCTGAGAGAAGCATGGGATGCAGGAATTCGATCCATTCTCCTGTTTGGAATTCCGGAAAGGAAGGATGACAGCGGCTCGGAGGCTCTCAATCCGGATGGTCCGGTTCCCCAGGCAATCGGGACCATTCGAGAGGCTTTCCCCGGCTTTGTTATCATGACCGATGTCTGTATCGACGAGTACACCACCCATGGCCACTGCGGGATTGTCAGTGGTGACCGGATCGAAAATGATCCGACCCTGGACATTCTCTCGGGAATGGCCCTGCTCCATGCCCAGGCGGGCGCCCACGTAGTGGCCCCCTCCGACATGATGGATGGCCGTGTGGGCGCTATCCGAACGCGCCTGGACCAGCACGCCTTCTCTGAAATACTGATCCTTTCCTACGCTGTTAAATATGCCTCTGCTCTCTATGGTCCCTTCCGGGATGCCATGATGAGCGGCCCTCAATTTGGAGACCGCTGTTCCTACCAGATGGATTTCCGCGGCCGCAAGGAGGCGCTCCGGGAAGCCCGTCTCGATATGGAGGAGGGCGCAGACATGCTGATGGTCAAGCCTGCCATTGCCTACCTCGATATTATTGCCCAGGTTGCCGAGATCTCGGACCTTCCTGTTGCGGCCTACCAGGTATCGGGAGAATATTCGATGATTATGGCCGCCGGGGCCAATGGGTGGATTGATACCGAACGGGTCATGGTCGAATCACTGACAGCCATCCGGCGCGCGGGAGCCCAGATGATTCTGACCTATTTCGCCATTCGCGCCGCACGTCTCCTTCGGAGCTGAGCCTGGTGAAGACTTATCGCGGCGATCTGGCCTCATTGGGACGAATTATTCCCCCCGGCCCCTACGCCATGACCATCGGAAACTTTGACGGGGTCCATGCCGGCCATCAGTATCTCCTCTCGCGCCTCTTCGAGTCGGCACGAACACTCTCCTGCCCCTCCCTTCTCCTCACCTTTTCCCCGCACCCCCTCTTTGTGCTTTCGCCTGAATCCTCCTTTCGGATGATCATGTCACGGGAGCGCCAGGAAGAGGTCCTCGGACAGCTGGGGCTCGACTGCCTGGTCTCCCTCACCTTTGATACAACGCTGGCCTCTATGTCCGCGGAGGATTTTGTTTTGAAGGTCCTGAAACCACTCTTTCGGCCGGCACTCATCCTTGTGGGAGAAGGATTCCGTTTCGGAGCCGGTCGTCACGGAACCTTGGAAACACTGAGCCGGGAGCTTGCATCGGAGGGAACTCGGGTTGTTCCCCTGTCTCCTTTTATGGAAGAGGGTCATCGTATTTCAAGCTCCCGGATCAGGAAGGCCGTAGACCATGGCGAGATCGAGGAAGCCAACCGGCTCTTGACGCGTCCGCTGGACATCTCAGGACCTGTTGCCCAGGGAGATCAGAGAGGGCGCCTTCTGGGGTTTCCGACGCTGAACCTTATTCCCCCGGACCACCGGCTGGTTCCTCCCCCCGGCGTCTATGCGACGCGCACCCAGATAGCCGGGGACCTTTACAACTCAGCCACCTACATCGGGACAAAACCGACATTCGGAACCCATCGTCCCGTCATTGAAAGCCATATTCCTGGCTTTTCAGGCGACGTTTATGGAGAAGTTCACGACGTTTTCTTTTATCATCGAGTCAGGGGAGAGCGCTCCTTCCCTAACGTGGAGGCCCTCAAGACTCAGATCTCCTCTGACATCGCATCCTCCCTGAGGTATCTCCATGACGTCGTCTTCGAAGGATCCACTCGCCCCCTTTGATCCTCCCTTTCGGGACTTTCTCGTCCGGTACGAACTCATTCATCCTGACGGACCGGCATGGGCAGTAGCGGTCTCCGGCGGTGGCGACTCCGTTCTCCTTCTCACACTCCTGATCCGCCATCGCCCTCCTGATCGTCCTGTCGATATCCTTTATTTCAACCACCATACCGACCCCGCCCGAAATATCCGGGATCAGGAATTCGTCGCAACACTGGCGGCGCGTTATGGAGCGCAGCTCGTCGTTGGGGAATCCCGAGCTCCCGAGAAAAAACGAACGGATGTCTCCGAGACTCTCCTGAGAAAGGAACGCCAGGAGTTCTTCCGGACCTATCTTGAACAAACCCCCCGCTCCATTCTCTTCTTAGGGCACCAGAAAGATGACAGGATCGAAACCATTCTGGCCAATCTTTTTCGGGGGACAGGTCCCCGAGGACTTGTCGGCATCCGCGAAAAAGATGGAAAGTTCTATCGTCCCCTCCTTTTCCTCGAACGGGAAGAGATCCGTCAGGCCTTGCGGGAGGCGGAACTCCCCTTCATGGAGGATCCAACAAACCTTGACACTGGCCCCCTCCGGAATCGCATCCGGCTTGAGCTCCGCCCGGCAATCGACAGGATCTTCCCGGGAGGAACATCCCACCTGGACTCCCTCTCCACGCTCATGGAGCAGGAAGCTTCCGCTTCCCCCTTTCACTCCCCCGGCCTTCTTCTCTTTCGAGAAGAACCCGGATACATCGCATTCTCTCTTCGCCTCTACCACTCCCTCCCGCCCTCACGACAATCGGAGTTCACCCGGAGCATTCTCAAGCGTCAGCGACAATGGATTCTTCCTCTTCCACCAGAGAGGAATCTTCTCCGCACACTTTCAAAACCTCCCTCCGTCCCGCTTCGCCGCTTTCCCCTCGGTGACAACTGGCAACTGGATATTGTTTCGGACCATGTAATTCTGGTATATCTTTACCCAGACACTCAAAATTTCATTTTTCCAATGGCCTCGCACTTCCGGGACGTTCCCCGGAAGGACGCGCCACCTCTCACCGTTTCCCTTCCCCGGGGCGGTTTTCTCTCCGTCGAGGGCCTGGGAAAACCATTTTGGGTAGCGTTTCCGGAGGGAGCCCGCTCCCACCCATCCTTCACGGCACTTTTTTCCGTAGAAGCTGTCAGGGAAATAGCAGAAGATCTCAGCGTCACCTACCGCCGGCGGGAGCTTCCACTCTGGCTTCCGCCAAACCCATCAGGGGACGGGACAGAAGAAATCTCTCCCCGGTCCGCAGGACCGAAAACAGTTAACCAACTCCTTTCGAGGAGCCGCATTCCGGATGCCGATAAAAACCGTCTTCCAATCCTGACTCTCAGAGGGAAGGCCCTCTGGATCCCAGGCTGGCTCGACAGGACAGGAAGTTTGCCCGGAGCAGCAAAAAACCCTTACCTTTCAATCACCTTTCAATCGCGGGAGTCTTCCTGGTGGAAAAAATTTTTGGAAAACCCCTGATCACTCAGGAAGAGATCATCCACCGCGTACGGGAACTGGGCCTTCGCATCACCCGCGACTACGAGGGAAAAAACCTCGTTCTCCTTGGCGTTCTGAAGGGAGCCTTTGCCTTTACTGCCGACCTGGCCCGCTCAATCGGCATCCCGGCCCAGATCGACTTCATCATGACCTCAAGTTCAAAAAACGGCTCAGGAAGAGAGCTCTCCTCCCCCTCACTGAATCTGACAGGCACAGACGTTCTTGTCATCGAAGATATCGTTGACAGCGGTCATACCGCCCATCTCATCCTTGATGCTCTGGCGGCCCACCGGCCCGAGAGTGTCCGCTTCTGCGCCCTGCTCGACAAGCCCTCCGGAAGGGAAATCTCTTTTACTCCGGACTATATCGGATTCCCTATCCCCAACAAATTCGTCATCGGGTACGGACTCGACTATAAAAATAAATACCGGACCCTGCCATTCATCGCAGTCCTGGATCAAACAACCTGACCGGTTTTCCCTGCCCTTCCTCAATTTTAGAGAGCTTTCGGACCCTCCTTCGCGATTGAAGAGAGGACTCCTCCATGTTAGAATTAACCACAGTATCCCCTGAAGGAGGACCCTCTTGATGAAACCGTTTTACAAGAATCTCGCCCTGTGGCTAATCATCGGCATCGTCGTTTTTCTCGTCTTCGACATGTTCCAATTCCGAGAACCCTCCTCTCAAAATCTCATCTACTCTGACTTCATCTCCAAAGTTGAGATGAATCAGGTGAGCGAGGTGACGATCAAGAGAAATCATATTAACGGGGTTATGAAGGACGGAACGCGCTTTGAAACATACGCCGCGAACGACTCTCATCTGGTGGAAGAACTCCAGAAGAAGAACGTCCGGATCATTGCGATTCCCCCAGGAGAAAACCCCTGGTACATGAGCCTTCTCATCTCATGGGGCCCCATCCTTGTCCTCGTTCTGCTCTGGATCTTCTTCATGCGCCAGATGCAGTCCGGAGGGAACAAAGCCATGTCCTTCGGAAAGTCCCGGGCCAAGATGATGACGGAAGACAAGAAGAAGATCACCTTTGCCGATGTGGCCGGCGTTGATGAAGCCAAGGAAGAAGTCTTCGAGATCGTGGAGTTTCTCAAAGACCCCTCCAAGTTCCAGCGTCTTGGCGGACATATTCCCAAGGGCGTCCTGGTCGTCGGGCCTCCCGGAACGGGAAAGACACTGTTGGCCAAGGCCATTGCCGGCGAAGCCGATGTTCCGTTCTTCCACATCAGTGGCTCCGATTTCGTGGAAATGTTTGTCGGCGTCGGCGCCTCCCGGGTACGGGATCTTTTTGAGCAAGGCAAGAAAAACGCTCCCTGTATCATTTTTATCGATGAGATCGACGCGGTCGGCCGCCATCGCGGCGCCGGCCTTGGCGGCGGCCACGATGAACGGGAGCAGACATTAAACCAGCTTCTGGTGGAGATGGACGGATTTGAAAGCAATGAGGGCGTCATTCTGATTGCTGCCACAAACCGGCCGGACGTTCTTGATCCAGCCCTCCTCCGCCCTGGACGTTTTGACCGGCAGATTATCGTGGGCAAACCGGATCTTAAGGGCCGGATCAAGATTCTCGAGGTCCATACCAAGAAGATCCCGCTCGACTCCTCTGTCAGCCTCGAGACCGTAGCACGTGGCACCCCCGGCTTTTCCGGAGCGGATCTGGCCAACCTGGTGAACGAAGCCGCACTTCTTGCCGCCCGACGGGACAAGAAAGTCGTGGAAATGAGCGAATTCGAAGATGCCAAAGACAAAGTCCTCATGGGGGTGGAAAGAAAATCCATCCTCATCACAGAAGACGAGAAGCGGGTCACGGCCTTCCACGAAGCAGGCCATACGCTTGTCGCAAAGCTTCTTCCAGGAACGGATCCCGTTCACAAGGTTTCCATTATCCCCCGGGGACGAGCTCTTGGGGTAACCCAGCAGCTGCCGACTGATGACCGCTACACCTATGGTCGGGACTTCCTGTTGAATAATATCGCCATCCTCATGGGGGGACGGGTTGCGGAAGAACTCGTCACCCGCTCCATCACCACCGGAGCCGGAAATGACATCGAACGCGCGACGGATCTTGCCCGCAAGATGGTCTGCGAATGGGGAATGAGCGACAAGCTTGGCCCTATTACTTTTGCACAGAAGAACGACGAGATTTTCCTGGGACGGGAGATGTTCCAGCGTCGCGACTATAGCGAATCTACCGCCATCGATATTGACCGGGAGGTCAGCGGGATTATCTTCGATGCCTACGCCAAATCAAAGAGCCTGATTTCGACACATATGAAGGCTCTCCACAACATCGCCGAAGCCCTCCTGGAGAAAGAAACGCTCGATTCGCCCCAAATCGATGCCCTCATCCAGGCGGCCAATGCCCCGGGCTGAACTTCGAGCCCTTCTTAACCGATCCCGAGACAAGGGGGATCTCCCTCTTGTCATGGGGATCGTCAATATTACCCCCGACTCCTTTTCTGGAGACGGGGTTCTTAGCCCGGCACAGATTAAGGAACGCGCCTCCTGCCTGATCGAGGCGGGAGCAGAGGTCCTCGATATCGGAGCAGAGTCCACGCGACCCGGTTCCACCCCTATCTCCGCAGAAGAAGAGAGAGCACGCCTTCTTCCTGCACTTTCCGCACTGGCCTCTCTTGAAATCCCGCTTTCCATTGATACCCGCCGTCCGGAGATTTTTCGGGAAGCACTTACTTTCGGCGCGTCCCTTGTCAACGACGTTGACGGACTTATTAATCCAGGGTTTACCACTATTCTTCAAGAATTTCCTCACGTCATGGCCGTTCTCATGCACCGGCAGGGAACCTCCGAAACAATGCAGGACAAGCCCTATTACGATGATGTCGTGACCTCCGTCGAAACTTTCTTTCGAAGTGGACTGGCCTCCCTCCAATCTCAGGGGATCACCCCTGACAGAATTCTGCTCGACCCGGGCATCGGTTTTGGAAAGACACGGAATCACAACCTTTGCCTCCTTGCCGAAACAGCCAGATTTGCCAGACTCGGTCCTCTTCTGGTTGCCCCCTCGCGCAAGCGATTCCTCGACGCCCCCGATAATCCCCGATCCCCCATGGAGCGTGATCTGGCCACCGGAGGGGTCATGGCCTGGGTTCACCTTCAGGGAGCGACTCTCTTCCGGACCCATCGCCCGGAAGTCGCCCGGGAAATCCGGCGCACACTGAAGGCCATCGAGACTGTCCGACATGAATAGCCTTCTTCATTTTTCATTCTGGCGAAACATTCTCGACATCCTGGCCGTCTGGTTCGTCTTCTACCAGATCCTTCTTCTGATCCGTGGGACTCGGGCCTTCCAGATGGTCATCGGAGTCCTCATCTTTCTCCTGGTATTTTTTATCTCCGGATGGCTCAAGCTCTATACGCTGAACTGGCTCATCACGAGCTTCTGGTCCCAGATCATTCTGGCACTTTTGATCCTTTTCCAGCCCGAAATCCGCAAGGCCCTGGCCCGGGTGGGCAAGAGCCCCCTCCTTTTCGGCATTCCTCTGGGAGAAAACCCGCTGGACTCTGAAGAGATCGTCAAGGCACTCCAGACCTTAAGCCGGCGGGGGATCGGGGGGATCATCGTTATTGAACGTTCAACGGATCTCGCTGAGATTGTCGAGGTGGGGGTTCCTCTTGATGCTCTCATCTCCTCCGAGCTTCTGGTCAGCCTCTTTCTTCCCTACTCCCCCATCCACGACGGCGCCGCCATCATCCGAAAAAACCGCGTGGCCACAGCAGGGTGCTTTCTTCCCATCTCCCTTTCCTCGGACCTGTCCCGGCAATATGGAACACGCCACCGGGCGGCAATCGGAATCACAGAGGAAACCGATGCCGTCGCCCTCGTTGTCAGTGAGGAGACCTCCCAGATCTCCCTCGTTGTTGCCGGACGGGTTACTCCCCAGACAGATATGGTGCTCTTCAGGCAGACTCTTGCCCGCCTCTTCCGCAAAGAAAACCGTCTCCCCTCCAGCCGGCGTCTGAACATTCTCCGCAAAGGTCTCACGGGGGCTCTCAATGCGATTCCCGGAGGAAAACTCCTGTTGCGTGCCCTCGACCCTTCAGGGCGCGGATCCCGGAGCTCCCCATGACCGGACGATGGGAAGGAATCACCCGAAATCTTTCAAGAAATCTCCCGATCAAGCTTCTCGCCCTTGTTCTCTCTCTTTTCCTCTGGTATCACATCAGCCGGACAGGTAACGAATATCTCACGCTGACACTTCCGGTCACGGTCACCGATCTCCCGCCGCATCTTGAACTCAACCGGGCCACACCGGACCATGTCACAGTGACCCTCAAAGGACCTCCCGGCATGGGAAGCCAGATTCGCCCTGAACGGCTGACCGTTCTCCTCGATGGTCGAAGCTTTCGTCCGGGAAGAGTCAATCTTCCCCTTGATCCCGGGAGCGTCGCTCTCCCTTCGGGCATTCGTGTCATCCGCTTCTCTCCTCCCTCCCTCTCTCTAAGCATTCTTCCTCTCGGGCGGAGAGAGGTCCCTATCGTGCCGCAGTTTATCGGAGAAGGACGTGACCAGATTTCTCCCATCAGAATCCACGTTGGACCGCGAATGGCTCTCGTTGAAGGAGACAGACTCCTTCTCTCCACTCTCTCCTTCATCAAGACCCAGCCCATTGAGCTCAGGACATTAAACGACAAGAACACACAGACAATCTCAGTTCAGCTCGTCTCTCCCGACCCCTCCCGCATCCGGATTCTCTCCCCCCGAAGAGCGACGATCAAGATTGTTCGTTCCTCACAGCGGCATTAACTTTCCATCTGTAGGAACAAATGCCCTCCTCCAATCCTTTCCTCTTTTGTCGGCGGGCGGTACACTAAAAAGAGGAATCCCAGACTTTACCATCGAGATGAAGGAGCGCCTCTTGAGTAAAAACTCCCCCCGACTTTTTGGAACCGATGGAATTCGCGGACGAGCCAACGTGCACCCGGTGACCGGAGAGATGGCCTTTCGATTGGGCCGGGCAGCGGCTCACCTCTTTGCCCGCGCCGGCGAAGAGCACCATGTCGTCATCGGCAAGGACACCCGCATTTCCGGATACATGCTCGAAATGGCCCTCACCTCGGGCTTGACTTCCATGGGGGTGAACGTCATCCTCGTCGGCCCCTTCACCACGCCCGGAATTGCCCATCTCACCCGAAGCCTCCGGGCTGATGCCGGTATCATGATCTCCGCCTCCCACAACCCCTATGACGATAACGGTATCAAGTTTTTCTCCTCAGAGGGATTAAAGCTCCCGGATGAGCTCGAGGACAAAATTGAACGGCTCGTCATGGGAGACGAAATCGATCATATTCGTCCGACGGGAACCCTCATCGGAAAAGTTTCACGGCTGTCCGGAGCGGAGGGGCGGTATGTGGAGTTCGTTAAAAATACGCTTCCTCGCAAACAGAAGTTCGACGGGATCCGGATCGTCGCCGACATGGCCAATGGAGGGGCCTACAAGGTGGCCCCCATGGCTCTCCGCGAGCTGGGCGCCGAGGTGATTGCCCTCTCGGACGCCCCCGACGGAGTCAATATCAATCAAAACTGCGGAGCCCTCTATCCTGAAGCCCTTGCCCGCAAAGTCCTGGAAACCGGTGCGGACCTTGGGGTCGCCTTCGACGGAGACGCCGACCGATCTGTCTTCGTCACAGGAAAGGGGCAGATCCTTGATGGAGACCGCATCATGGCCATTATCGCCCCCGTCCTGAAGAAGGAAGGTCGTCTCCCCGGAGACACCCTGGTCACCACCGTGATGAGCAATCTGGCGCTGGAAGAGGCGATGAAGCGCCACGGTATTTCCCTTCGAAAGACCCAGGTCGGCGACCGCTATATTCTCGAAGAGCTCGACCGCCTGGCCCTTTCTTTCGGAGGAGAACAGTCGGGACATATTATCTTCCGGGACTACCTCACCACGGGCGACGGGCTCATCACCGCTCTCCAGCTTCTCTCCATTCTCGACAAGGAGGGGATGTCCCTCGATGATGCTGCCCGGGTCATGGAGCCCTACCCCCAGATTCTGAAGACCCTTCCCGTCAAATCAAAGCCGCCCATCGACAGCCTTCCCGAGCTTTCCAAAAGGAAAGTCCACGTGGACAGCGTTCTGGCCGGACACGGACGTCTGCTCCTTCGATACTCAGGAACAGAGATGGCGATCCGCATCATGCTGGAGGGCCCCAATGCCGATGTATTGGACCAGATGATGCAGGAGCTTGAAGAGGGTGTGGCTCTCGACCTCGGCGCGCCCAGTCCCTCCTCTCCCCAGCACTGAGCCCGGTCAGGGGTCATGGACACGTTCTCCCCCCGTCCCCTGACGGTACAGGATCTCCTTCCCGCCTCCATCCTCCTCGCGGGAGGCCTCTTTCTTGGCTCGCTGGCTCCGGAATTTCCTCTTGTTGTGGGAGGGCTCGTCCTTGGCCCTCTTTTCCTTCTTCTCATCGCTGCTTCTCGTCGTCTTTTTCTCTTCCTGTTTCTGGGGATCGCCTGTTTGGGAGGGATGCTGCTCACCTCTCCAGAAGAGCGGGTCTCCCCTCTCTCCGCTCCTGCCGTTTTTTCTCTCTGTCTGGAAAGGTCCCCGACCCTCACAAAACATGGCGCCATCGCGCCCCTTGCCAACGACGGGTCAGCTCCTGATCTCCCCCGGTCATTTCGCCTCTTTATCCCCTCCGGACGCCTCTCCGGAACACTTGAAGCCGGAGACTGTCTGGGCGGAATGGCCACCTCGCCATCGCGGCCCTTTTCGCCGGATTTTTTTGGAGACCCCCGTCCTTTATATTTTCTCTCAGCCGACTCCCCTCTGACCGTCACCCGCACAACCTCCCCCCGACAAAATTTCCTACGCGCTCTCCACAAAGTGCAAAAAGAGCTCCTCGATCACTTAATGTCGACATTCCCTCCGGATACGGCGGGACTCCTTGCAGCCCTTCTCCTCTCCGATACGCGATTCATGACAGAGGGCGAGAACCAGGACTTCACAAACGCCGGGGTCTCCCATCTCCTGTCGGTTTCCGGGGAACACATGACCCTTCTGGCCCTCTTTCTGGGGGGAGCGGGGCTCCTCACTCTCCGCCTGCTCCCTCTCTCCCTGCTCAGAAGACTCCTGCTCCACCTCCCCGCGCGCCGAACTCTTCCCCTGATCATCCTCCCGCTCCTCCTGAGCTACACACTGATGATTGGAGCCCCCGAGGCTGCTGATCGGGCTTTTGTGGGGTTTGCGCTGGTAGTGATCTTTCGCCTGGCCTTTGTTGACCTCGACTTTTCCGCCATCCTGGGGCTCTCCACGATCCTTATGCTCATCTTTTCCCCACGACTGGCAACCTCCCTCTCTTTTCTTTTATCCCTCCTGGCTCTCTGGGGAATCGTCCTGGCGGGCAGAAAAACAAGCGCCTCTTCAAACACTCCAAATCAGGCCAGGGGACTCTCCCCATTGAGGACGGGAGCAGTCGTGACGCTTCTGACTGCCCCCCTTGTTGCTGCCGTCTTCCGGACAATCAATCCGGAGGCTCTTATCGATAACCTTCTCGTCGTGCCGTTGGCGGGAGATATTCTCCTTCCATTGGGAGCTGGAGAGCTTCTCTTGCACCTGCTCAAGCCAGATCCACTGGCCCTTGTGAGCCTTTCCATCACCAGCCTCTCCCATGCGGTCCTGGGCCTTGTCCACGCCCTGGCCCGCTTCCCCGGAGCCTCCTTCTCCCTGCCCCCTCCGAATCCTCTGCTTATCGCCCTCTTTTATCTTGTCGCCTCGGGACTTCTTCTTTCGCCGAAAGTTTCTCTAAAAAAGACGGGAATCCCCCTTGTCGCAATCTTTCTTCTCTCCCTGATTCTTCCTTCTCCCCACAGGACAGATATCCTTCGTCCCGCCATCGAGCGGGGTGCAGGGGTGACCTTTCGCTATGACCCCGCGAAGGAGCGACACAATATTGCGGTTCTTCTCCCGGAGCTTCACGTAGCAAGCAGATAAAACGAGGTTACTTCTCGGCGTTTTCAGGCTACAGAAGCTTCCGGGAAGGGCGAATTGCGAAAGAGGAAAGAAGGGGTAAACTAGAAGAAGGAGATCTGGAAATAAATCTGGAGCTCCGGAGAAAAGGAGATTGCCATGACGGGAAAAAGTCGGCAAAACCCTGAAATTGATATCCAGGATGGAGTGGTTCTGGAGACCATGAGGAAAAAAGCCTGCCCCCAGTGCGGAGCCATGATGCGCTGGCTCGACGGGGATTATCTCTGTGTTGCCTGTAATGGGGCCGAATATGGACCGGAAGAGGGCTAAGGTAGGGGCTATCCTCTTGCGGAATGACCCCGAACCTGATCACAGAAGAAGACAGGATCAAGAATCCTGATCACCCCTTTTTTGGAAAGATCGATCTTCCCGGCCTTTTCCCACAGGCGCGTCATGCGGATCGCTGTCTCGACGGTCGTGAGGCACATCTGGGCCAGAACAGTCCGGGTGATGGCGATCGAATCCCGGGGTGAAAGTGTGGCGGCATGGCTGCCTCCAAGTGCCACCTGATCCGGATCCCGTCCCGAAAGGGCCACGAGAACCTGGGAGAGTCGGACCTCAATGGGCATATTCGCATAGAGCAGCCGGGACTGATACATGCGAAAGCGTTCACCAAGCTCCGTATGAACCTCCCGGCGTAATTCCCGGTCCTGGTCGATCGCCGCCAGAAGGCGTGCCTTGGAATACCCTTCCGCCCGGGAGGGACAGTCGGAAATGGCTCCCGCAGGATACGGAAAGTCGAAGATCACCGCAAACCCCGCCACAAACTCCCCGGCAAGGAGCCGCTCAAGAATCAGGGGCGTTCCGAAGGGGCTCTCCTTAACGAAAAGGATGCGGCCCTCCGTCACCACATAAAACATATCCGACGGATCCCCTTGGCGAAAGAGGAAATCTCCCTTCCTGGCAAGCACGACCACGCGATCCGGATCCGTTAACTCCCGCCACCGGTCAAAGACCGGCATCGGACGCTGACTCACGGGCGTCCGTCCAGCCGGGGAAAGGGCAGAAGAAGTGAGATCAGAAGACTCCCGAGGCTGACCAGAAAAGCTCCGAGAAGTGCCGGGAAAAATCCCTGGACGATAAATCCCGGAACAATGGCCGACACCAGCCAGAAGAGGAAGGCATTAAGCACGAAGATGAAAAGCCCCAGGGTCACCACAGTGATCGGGAGGGTAAGAAAAATCAGGAGAGGGCGCAGAAGGGCGTTGAAGAACCCCAGCACCACAGCGACAATAATCGCCGTGGAAAACCCCCGGATCTCAATCCCGCGAACCATTCTCGCCACAAAGAAAATGACCAGAGAGTTGGCGAGAAGTCGAATTAGAATGCCGACCATGGACTCATCCTCCAACAGTCTTGGGTGGGATCGCTATTCCAGGCAAGAGGGAACTGGACTAAAGAGAGCTCAAAAGACGGTCGCTGCCCCGTTCATTCATAAAATACGGAGAGACTCAAGACGATCCTAGCAAAATCCTCCGTCTTTGTCAGTGCCTTGCATCCTCCAGTGGCGTTTATTTCCTGAGGAAGGCCCCCTCCGGGTCAATCCCCCGAGACACACTTGCCACTCTATTCGCCTCCCTCTATGATCAGGCTATCATCCTGGCCGTCGTGAATCCTTGCAATCGACCCAGGCCGACT
>JAJZCZ010000118.1 GCA_021828805.1 Nitrospirota bacterium
AGGTCGTGCTGGCGGCAGGCAGCACGGTGGCCCTCTCCCAGAGCGCGTCGTCTTCACTTTCGGTGGCGACGACCGGGGGAGGATCGGTCTATGACGCCGGCATCATCAGCGCCGAGAACGTGGACGGTACCCCGGGGGCGATCACGCTCAAAAGCGGGATGGCGACCGGCTCGGTCGACCTCTCCCCCGCGGCGGTGATCGATGCCTCGGCCCCGGCCTCCGGGAGTGGCGGAACGATCACGATCGACGCGAGCGAGATCGTCCTCGACAATACGACGCCCCTCAATGTCTCCGCCCCCTATGGGAGCCCGGGGACGATTACGATCGATCCGAACCTGATCCTCTCCGGATCGACTCTCGACGTGTGCAATGCGACGGGGCTTGAGACGATCGATGCGGGAACATCGGGAAATCAGGCCAGCCTGACGATCGGAGGCACGACGACTGATCCCCTCAGCGATACGATCGTTCTCGAAGCCAATATGAATCTCGCCACAGGGTCCACCAATTACCCCTGGATCCCTCTCGGGACCGGATCCTCTACCAGCACCTACTTCACCGGCACCTTCAACGGGAACGGCCATACGGTGAGCGGGTACACGATCACAGCATCGGGGAATAACGGGACCGGCTTTATCGGCTATCTGGGGTCGACCGGGGTTGTCGAGAACCTGGGAGTGGAAGGAACGGTAAGCGGCGGTGGCTATAACGACTTCGGCGGGGTCGTCGGGGAAAACTACGGCAAGGTCGAGTCCTCCTACAACACGGGGACCGTCAGCGGCGGTAACTGCATCGGGGGAGGCAGCGACGTCGGCGGAGTCGTCGGATACAACTCCGGCACGGTGCAGTCTTCCTACAACACCGGGACCGTTAGAGGAGTCAACTGCGTCGGCGGAGGCAACGACGTCGGCGGGGTTGCCGGATACAACTCCGGCACAGTGCAGTCTTCCTACAACACCGGGAGTGTTACCGGAGGTAAAAATGTCGGCGGGGTCGCCGGATACAGCTCCGGCACAGTGCAGTCTTCCTACAACACCGGGACCGCCAGTGGATACTGCCGCCTCGGCGGACTCATCGGAGAAAACGCCGGCATGGTGGAAACCTCCTACAACACGAGGAGCATCAGTGGATCGAATATCACCGGCGGGGTCGTCGGGGGAAACTACGGCACGGTGGAAACCTCCTACAACACAGGGAACATCAGTAGTGGCGGCACCTGCGTCGGCGGGGTCGTGGGCAACAACTACAGCAGCGGCACGGTGGAAACCTCCTACAACACGGGGAGCGTCAGTGGATCGACTTACACCGGCGCGATCGTCGGGGCCACCCAGGGCACGGTAGAGTCTTCCTACTATCTTTCGGGTTCTTCATCGGCCGCGATAGGAGGGGGGACGTGTACAAACTGTTCCTCTTTTACGAATTCCTCCTCCAACAGCAGTACGACCTTTTCCAGTCTCGGATCATTCACGGGATGGAATGCGGCCACCGGAACCTTTTCAACGCCCTCGGCCATCTGGTATATCGCTTCGGGCGTCACCGTCGGCGCCGGCATTACCGCCCCGGTTCTGGTTTCAGACATGCCCGTCGACACGGTGGCGGGATCCTCCGGCACCTCGGTCTACAACGGGCAGACGGTGACGACCTCCACCACCCAGTCTCTCACCATGGGAGGCGCTCCGCTCGCCTCCGGGATCTCCACCGCCACGGCGGGACCGGCCCCCGGCACCTACACGGTGATGCCTTCGGTCACACTCTCCGCCCCGACCACCCAGACGAGCGTGGGAAGTGACAGCATCGCTTCGGGAGTCTGGACCATCACAAAGGCTCCGCTCACCTTCTCCTCCGCCGGCCTCTCGAACCCGACGATGACCTACGACGGCGGAGCGAGCATCGCGCTCACCACATCGAACTCGTCGGCAACCCTCTCAGGGTTCATCCCAGGACAGGGGGCGACCTATACGGGCGCCACGGGGACCTTCTCCGGATCCTCCGCCGGAACCCATCCCGTGACCACGACCTTCACAACCGCCGACTTCTCCGGATCCGGAACCGGCTTCTCCTGGTCGAACTACTCCCTTCCGACCCTGACCTTATCGGGAACCGGAACCATCACCCCGGCACACCTTTCCTTCACCGGAAGCCTCTCGGACCCGACGATGACCTACGACGGCGGAACGAGCATCGCACTCACCACGTTGAACTCGTCGGCAACCCTCTCAGGGTTCATCCCGGGACAGGGGGCGACCTATACGGGCGCCACGGGGACCTTCTCCGCGTCCTACGTCGGAACCCATCCCGTGACCGCGACCCTCACGACCGCCGACTTCTCGGGATCCGGAACCGGCTTCTCCTGGTCGAACTACTCCCTTCCGACCCTGACCTTATCGGGAACCGGAACCATCCTCCCGGGCCAACCCTCGTCTTCGGGATCCGGATCGTCGGGGACCGGCGGAGGATCTGGTGGAGGATCTGGCGGCTCTGGTAGTGGTTTTTCGAATCTGCTTCTTCCTCCGCCCATCGAGAATATTCTTGGGGACATAAATCAGACCTCATCGACAATCCCGATTGCGGTTTTTTCCGCTTCCGGAGGAAACGTGACGTCCTTCGACGTGACCGGCGGAGCTGGAGACGGGATCCTCAATGTCTCCGATCTGAGGAGGTAAAGGAGGAGGAAAACGACACAACGGACCCGGCCGGGATCCGGACGAAGAACGAAAGAAAGAGCGATGCCTGTTTTTTATGAACTCTTGAAAAAGACATCACTGACTCAAGAAGTACTGGATCCACCTCATGACCTATCCATTCGGCCGATTTGCCATTTCCAAAGCATATCGGCCGGTCGGATCATTATTGTGGCTAACGGGACAGGCGGGAGCTCCATCTTCAGGCTTTTACGTCTATGAAAACGGAGCCTCTCAACCGAATCATTCACGATGGGAACCCAGACGAGCCAGCCGCAAGGTCGCTCCGCCCGACTTTCGATACATCAGTAGCAAGCCGGGTTTGAGATGACACTCGCGATAGCCCCCCATCACTGCTCACATCATAGTCTCTGTGATGAGGATCAAGGGGCTGCTCCTCAAAGCAGCCATACCAAGACATTGGCAAGGTCAGACTCGAGGGGCGCTTTATGTTTTCCTCTGACTTCTCGCTTGAAGTCTCTTTTGAAAGTCGATGAACGCTCAATTCTCCTTTTCCGCTTTCAAGTTCTTCCATTGCTTTTCGGGTGGTTGCGTTCGGAACCTTGATTTCAAATGGCATCCGGTGTTCGTCAGCAATGCGAAGCATCCGGAGACGGAGGGCATCCGAAACCGACAACCCCCTCATTTTGCAGCGCTTCAGTCGCTCGTTCTTTGGTATCAGGGTCGATCCGGGCGCAAACAAAGGTCCTGACAGACTCATCGTGAAATCTCCTCATTAGATCTCTTGTCACGATTGCAGTCTCAGTGAGACGACAAAAGAAAGAAACAGACGAATAAGACCTGTCAAAGGAGCAAAACCATGCGGCACAGCGTCGGCAAGAGCTTTATCGAACACCTTAAGGGCTCCTGGCTTGAGAAGACAGCCAGCCTTGTTCTTGCCACCTTTCTTCCCCTTGCGACGATGCCGGGAGAGGCCCTGGCCCTTCCCCACGGGGCGGTGACGAAGGGAACGGCGACCCTGTCGTACTCCACGAACAAGCTCTTGATCGGCCAGAGCACCTCCACCGCCACCTTCTCCTGGA
>JAJZCZ010000026.1 GCA_021828805.1 Nitrospirota bacterium
CCATGTTTCCAGAGGGCTCCATGATGGGAAGACCCGCTCCGATAGCGGCGGCGAGGGGCTCCTCGATGAGGTAGACCTCACGGGCGCCCGCCATGCGTGCGGAATCCTTGACCGCCCGCTGCGCCACCAGAGAGATGCGCGACGGAACGCAGATCACCATCCGCGGACGGACGAAGGTCGAACGCTTATGGACCTTGTTGATAAAATAGGAAAGCATCTGCTGGGCGATGTCGGGATTGTCGATGACACCATTTCTGACGGGGCGGACGGCGACAATGTTGCCGGGGGTCCTTCCGAGCATTTTCTTGGCTTCCCGGCCAATCGCCAGGACGGTTCCGGACTTCTGGTCCATCGCGACGATGGAGGGCTCGTTAATGACGATACCCTGTTCCCTGACGTAGACAAGCGTATTGGCCGTCCCAAGGTCGATCGCCAGATCCTGTGAGAGAAAACCGAAAAGATTTGCAATGAGACCCAATTGATTTTCCTTTATTCTTTATGGAGTCTGCGACTCTGCGGATCCGGAGTCCCGATGATCCGCCCCCTGTGTCGTTCCCGGAACGAGACTTTTTCCGGCAATTTTCCTTACCACCGTTCCCGCCAGATCATCGCCGAATCTCTTGTCGGATCGCATCCCCACGAGAAGAAGTCCTTCAAGGGAGATGACCGCCAGCCCCAGAAGCCACCCGATCCAGGGTATCTGTTCCAGAATATAGGCCAATCCGATCGGGGAATTTCTGAGAGTCGACTGGTAGAGGCTGCATGGATCTCCCCTCTGACTCGTCACCCGAAGCCCGGCCAGCCTTTTCCCAAGGCTTCGTCCACCAGGAAGCCCGTCAGCCATCAAAAGGTAGGCCGTCGCTGCCAGCCAGGCAAGCCACGAACTTCCCAGGAGAAATCCGGCATGCTCAAGGGAGAGGGCCACCAGATAGTCGACGAATTTTGCGAGAAACCTGTCAAACAATGCGGAGAAGCGGTCAGACGACTCCCGTGTGTCCACTCCCCTCCTCCCACCTGCCGAAACAAAAGATCAAGCAAAGAATGCGATTAAGACAACTTACCCTTCACGAAAGAAAAATGCAACACAACGGCGTGGCTTCAGGAGCCGGTCGCAATCCCCCAAAAAACCTCCCGACGGCTCCTCATTTCTCTTAAGACAGGGACTTGCGAACCTGTTCAAAAACGCTTCGACAGGGGGTCTTTCCGAAAATAGCCGACCCCATGACAAAGGTATCCGCCCCGCAATCGGCAACGTTGGCAATGTTTCCCGCCTTGATACCCCCATCGACCTCAAGCCGGACGTGAGAGGCCCCGGCCCGATCGAGAAGTGCCCTCATGGCCGCTATTTTCTTGAGAGAGTGCGGAATGAAGGACTGCCCCCCGAAGCCCGGATTGACCGTCATCACAAGGACAAGATCGATCATGTCCAGAACATCGTCGACCATGCCCACCGGGGTTGCCGGGGAAAGCGCCACACCCGCCTTCATTCCGAGCGCTCCAATTTTTCCCAGAACGTAGTGCAGATGGGTCGTGGCTTCGGCATGGACCGTGACTCTCTGCATGCCCGCTGAGGCCAGGTCCTCGAGATAAAGTTCCGGGTGAAGGACCATCAGATGGGCTTCAAGAGGAAGGGATGTCACCTTTCTGAGTCCCTCCACAACCGGGGGGCCGAAGGTGAGGTTGGGGACAAAATGGCCATCCATCATGTCAAGGTGAAAGAGGTCGGCCCCGGCTTCTGCAGCCTCCCGGACCTGCTCCCCCAGACGGAGAAAGTCGGCCGAGAGAATGGAAGGGGCAATCAGGAGGTCTCGTCCGTTACGGGAAATGGCCATCTTAAAAAGCGTGCCGGCGCTGGGGGACACTCGATCCGCCCATCGCCTCAAGGCGGCGGATGCGCTCTTCTGTCGGAGGATGGGTTGAAAAGAGAGACATCAGCCCTCCGGCATGAAAGGGTTCAAGAATAAACATATGAGAGGTCGCAGGATTGGCATTCATGGGCACGGTATCGACACCCCGCTCAAGCTTGGCCAGGGCTCTCGCCAGAAAAAGGGGATTGCCACAGAGGTTGGCCCCTCCGGCATCGGCGGCATATTCCCGCGAGCGGGAGATCGCCATCTGGACCAGCATTCCTGCGACCGGAGCGAGAATCACCATCAAAATGTCGCTCCATCCCCCCCCTTCACGCTCCTCGCGCTCCCGTCCTCCGAAAATCGCCGCCCACTGGGCCATGTTTGCGAGCATGGTCACCGCGCCCGCCAGGGAGGCCGCCACCGTGGAGATGAGGGTGTCCCGGTTGATGACGTGGGTCAGTTCGTGGCCCAGAACGCCCGAGAGCTCCTCGGTTGTCATGAGATCCATGATCCCGGTGGTGACCGCGACAGCGGCGTGGTTCGGATCCCGCCCCGTGGCGAAGGCATTGGGAGAGGGGTCGTCAACGATGTAGAGCCGGGGGACGGGGATTCCTCCACGGCGAGCCAGTGTGGCGAGCATCTCCCGGATCTCGCGGATTTTCTGGTTGCCGAGCTCCTCGCCGACCTCCCGGGCGCCGTACATCGATAAAACGATCTTGTCGGAATACCACCAGGAAAAAAAGTTGATTCCAAGCGAGAAAAGAAGGGCAAGCACCATTCCGGCATTCCCGCCGAAATGCTTCCCGATCAGCAGGAGAAAGCCCGTGAGAAGCCCCAGAAGGACAACAGTCTTAAACGAGTTGAACATCGACGAAACCACTCCTTGAAAGTCCGGAGCCTAGACGCCCCGGCATGCAGACGATACCCGGCATCCCTTCCGGACACCGGCTCCTCGAACCACTCTTCTCAAAAACCGGCCCTCAGAAAAGAACCTCTCCCGCCGCAAATCGCCGGCCGGAAACGAATTCTCCGGCCGTGACCATCCGCCCCCCCTCCCTCTGAAGGGCGAGAATCCGGAAAACGCCTTCCCCGCAGGCGACATCGATCCCTTCGGGGGAGAGAGAGAGAACGGTGCCGGGGGAGCCGCCGCCCGACTTCCGGAGAACCCTCCCCTCCCCCACCTTGACCGTTCCGATGGAAGAGGAAAAGAAGGCCCCCGGCCAGGGATTCATCGCCCTTACATGGCAGTCCACCACACCGGCAGGGCCGGAGAAGGGAATCCTTCCGTCCTCCTTCGAGAGAAGCCTCGCCAGGGTCCCTTCAGCGGGCTGAGGAACCGGAAGAAGCTCCCCCGCGAGGTATCCCCGGAGCCCCTCGAGCATAAAGTCCGGACCCTGCTCCATCATCCGGGCTGTCAGGGTGCGTGTCGTCTCCCGGGGCCCGATCGGCATCTCAAGCTTCGCGAAAACGGGCCCCGTATCCATCCCCCGATCCAGACACATCAGGGAAAGACCGCTGACATCCTCTCCGTTTCTGATGGCCCAGACGATGGGAGAGGCCCCCCGGTAGGCGGGCAGGAGCGACGCATGAACGTTGACACATCCCCGGGAGGGAAAGCTCAACACCTCTTCCGGCAATATTTTACCATAAGCCACGACAACGATCAGCTCCGGATCCCACCGGCCAAGGAATTCCCGGCCGGCCGGATCCCGGAGGGACAGGGGCGAGACGGCGGGAATGTCATGGTCGAGGGCCCAGCTCTTAACAGGAACGGGGGTGACTTCCTGGCCACGCCCCTTGGGCCTGTCGGGCTGGGTCACAACCCCCCGGAGATCGAAGCGGGCGCGAACCAGTGCCTCAAGAAAGGGCACGGCAAACTCAGGGCTTCCCATAAAGACCGTGCGCAGCGTCCGGGGCTCCATATGTTACGTACTCCTCCTCATCCGCTTTTCCCATCGCCGTCTCCTCCAGTATGAAAGGAGGGCCGACAGGGTATTCTGACGATCCGGGAGAAGCCTTCCTTCGAGGTGGTCCGTCTCGTGTTCCACCATCCGGGCAAACAGACCTCCCCCCTCCCAAACAACCTTCTGGCCAAGGAGGTCGTATCCGCTCACCACCACCCCTTCAGGACGGTGGATCGACAGATCGAGGCCCGGAAAGGAAAGACATCCCTCGATGACCGGAATGGAGCCAAAACGGCGCTCAATCGTCGGGTTGACCAGAAGACCCCGGGTCGGGGGTCCCCCCTTCTCCCGGGGACGCTTGAGGTCAAAGACGAAGATCCTCAGGGAGACCCCGATCTGAGGCGCCGCCATCGCCACGCCCTTCTGGGTCGCCAGCGTATCCCAGAGATCCTGGACAACCTGTCGCACCTCAGGGGCCTGCGGATCGACGGGCTCCGACGGAGCCCTGAGAAGTCCGTCAAGATGGGAGACAAGGGGTTGAACGGCCATGCAGGGTTAGTCTTTCACTCCGCTGGGCCCCTCTCCGGGACAGCGGACCGGGCTCCCCCCGGGAATCGTAACGGGAAAAATGACCGGATCGATCAACACGATATGGTCTGCCCGGGCCGTCTGGTATCCCAGGTGGTGGAGGCCCGGGGAAAGATGGCCGACGCAGACGGAAAGGGCGACTCCGGGGACGATCTTTCTCCCCATGAGCCGGTCACCGTCAAGAGAGAGATAGAGTGTGACGCCGGAGGGGGTGGGGGGAATCTGAAGAACCAGGGTTGCCGTCGACCCCCGCGCGACAAGGGAGGTGAGACGGGGAAGGGAAAGGGGCGGAGAGGAGGCCAGCGCCAGTGAGGGTCCGACCGCGAGAAAAAGAGCGAGGAAGACCCCGGGAAAACCCTTGAAAAGTCGCGAGATTTTTTTCAATAAACACCAACCGGCAAAGTGATGAGGATCTCCCCGGGCGCCCGGGAAGACCCGATATCCCGACGGCTCCGGAAGAACTCTGTCGGGCAAGCGAGGTCCCCTTCTTCCAGCAACGGACATTTCGCGGCAGAAAGATAACGGTTCCGGCCGTCCCCCTTATAAAACCGGGGGCTGTAGCCTCATTGCCTTTTCCTGCCTCGTCCCTCCCAGTGTAGCAAAGAGAAAGGGAAAGTGGCATCAATACTTCTCCGGAGAGTAAAAGGGGCCTCCCCTCAGGAGGGCCGTTTGCTGTAGCGGGAGAGCGTCGTCCGGAACTCATCCACAAGAAAGGGCAGTTCGAGATTGAGATCCCCCACGGCATTTCTCCAGCGGGATTCCCGAATGTGGAGAATCTGGAAGTCTTCCTTGAATTGCGCAATCTCCCGGGAGAGCCTCCCCGACTCCTCCCGAAGGAGGTCCCGGTCGGCCAGAACAGCCTCCCACTCCCCGCGGGTCGCACGAAGCCGGTCGACCACCAGAGCGGTCTTCTCCAGCAGGTCGCCAAACTCTCTGACGGCCAGGATCATGCGGTTGATTTCCCGGGAATTGAGCACGACTCTTCCTCTCCTGCTTCTCTCTCTCCTGACCGACGCGTGATGCTCTTCGAACGTCCCATCCTAACACGTCTTTAAAATTTAAAAAAACAAAAACAAGATACTGCAATATAAATATTAAATACAAAACAGTAATTAATGTTTATTATTTTTTAAGAGATGCTGACAAAAACCTCTGGCTCTGTCAACGGATAAAAAGGAAAGAGCTATACAAGAGAGCAGGAGCGGGAGAAAACATCAAGAGAAACGGGTACTCAGGCGGTCTCTCCGGCGAGGGTCCGAAGCCAGGAGGAGATTTCGGCAACTTCGGGAAGACAGACCGAATGGCCCATCCGATAGTCAAGCCAGTGCCGCGGCCCCTCTCCTCCCAGCGCCACGATCCGGTTGAAGCTGCCCTTTCCAAGAGGAAGGGGCACCACCGGATCTTCCGTTCCATGGACCATCAAAAGAGGGGTGGGGCTGTCGACAAGAGAAATCTCCGGAGAGGGGGGGAGATAGGTCGACAGGGCCAGAACCCCGGCATACCGGAGCCCCGTGGAAAAAACCGACAGGAGCGCGATAACCCCTCCCTGGGAAAACCCGGCCAGAACGATCCGTTCCCGCGGGATTCCCCGGGAGATCTCCTGACCGACAAGCCGTTCGACCTCGGCCACCGACCGCCTCATTCCATCAAGATCAGGGTCGCGGCTGATTTCGGGGTGGGCGACATCATACCAGGCCCGCATCGGAAATCCCCCATTGACACGCACCCGGATCACCGGGGCATGCGGGAAGATAAACCGGATCGGCGTCTCCGGAAGATCCATCTGGGGCACAATCCCTTCAAAGTCATGGCCGTCGGCCCCGAGACCATGAAGCCAGATCACCGCGAAGGCAGGGTTGGGGCCCGTCTCCAGAACCACCGCTCCTTCGGTGTCGCTATTGGGGACCATGCTCGGTCACCCCTTTAAAAAACTGCTCGATATCGTTGTCTACCGGCAGGAGACACCCGAAACTCCCGCAGAGCGTCCCCCGGGTTATTCCCGCCGGAGGCGCAGATTTTTCCAGAACGGCCACTCCCGCCCCGGCCCGGACGGTCCAGACAAAGGGAGCATTGATGGCTGCCCGTCCCTGCCACATCTCCGCTTCGGGCCCCCAGAGAATCCCCACGGGAGCCCCCGCACCCCAGACAGAAAGGGCCGACAGAAGGGTATCGAACCCCTCGGGCCGCTCGTTAAAGAGCCCGGCAAAAAGCTGAAGGGCCCGGGAGGCGGAATCGAGAAAAGCCGTCTCTCCTGTCAGGGATCCCAGCCGCAAGAGCCCCCGGACGGCCGATCCGTTGCCGGAGGGAAGCGACTGGTCGTGTCCGGGCTTGTTTCGCACCGGAAGCTTCTCGTGGTCGCGGGCGGTAAAGAAGAAGCCTCCCTCCTCCGTATCTTCGAAGAGATCACAAAGCGCACGGGCCACCGAAACGGCAAAGTCGAGAGTCTCCACTGAAAATTCCGAAGAGAGCTCCTCCAGAAGGGCTTCGAGGAGGAAGGCATAGTCGTCGAGATAGCCCCCGAGCCGGCTCCTGCCACCGCCGCGCACCGCAAAAAGCCGGCCATCCTTCCACATGTGCTGCCGGATGCCCCGAAGGATCTCGCGACCTTCACGTGTCCAGTCCTCCCGTTTAAGATAACGGCCCGCCTCGAGAAGCCCCTTGGCCCAGAGGGCATTCCAGGAGGTCAGGATCTTGTCGTCAAGGCCGGGACGAACACGGGTGGAGCGAAGCCGGAAAAGCTTTTCCCGGGCCTTCTCAAGAGCCTCGGCAGCCTCGGCCACCGGAAGGCCCTTCTCCGTGGCCCACTCCTCCGCGGTACGGGCCAGGATCGCATGCCAGTGGTGGCCCTCAAAATTGGGGGGACGGTCAAAACCGAAGCAGGCGACGGCGGCCTGCCCTTCCCGGCCGGGCAATGCCTCCTCGACCTCCCGCCGGTTCCACCGGTAGAAGCGCCCCTCCTCGCCTTCCGAGTCGGCATCGAGGGAGGAAAAGTACAGTCCCTCGGGAGACCGCATCTCCCGGCTCGCCCAGTCCGCCGTGCGGATGGCGACATCCCGGAAAAACGAATCTCCCGTCAGCGCATGGGCCCGGGCATAGAGGCCCAGAAGGGGACCGTTGTCGTAGAGCATCTTTTCAAAGTGGGGGATCTCCCAGCGATCGTCGACGCTGTAGCGGGCGAAGCCTCCTCCGATCTGGTCGAAGAGACCTCCCCGGGCCATCTTCCGGAGAGTCAGCAGAGCCATCTCCCGATCGGAGGCCTCGGAAGAGTCAAGAAGAAAGGACAGCCCCTGGGAGTGAGGGAACTTGGGGGCGCCCCCGAACCCTCCGTACTCGTGATCGAAGACCTCCCGCAAATGGGCGAGAAAGGTGCCAACCGGAGCCTGAGAGAGAGAGGTGCCCTCTTTCCTTTTGGGGGAAAGGCTTTCGAGAATATCCACCACCTGGCGGTTGTCGGGGCTCTCAAGGGACTCCCGGTGCTCGTCATAGAAGCCCCGGATGCGCTGGAGAAGTTCCGTAAAACCGGGGAGACCGAAGCGGGATGTGCGGGGGAAATAGGTCCCGGCGGCAAACGGAACCTTCTGGGCGGTCAGAAAGACGGTGAGAGGCCAGCCTCCGCCCCTTCGGGCGAGAATCTGGTGGGCGGTCTGGTAGATAAGATCGAGGTCGGGACGCTCCTCGCGGTCGACCTTGATATTGACGAAGTCCCGGTTCATTTGCTCCGCGGTCCCGGGGTCTTCAAAAGACTCGTGGGCCATGACGTGGCACCAGTGGCACGCGGCATATCCGATGGAAAGAAGGACCGGACGTCCGCTCCGCGCGGATTCCTCCCAGGCCTCCTCTCCCCAGGGATACCAGTCAACGGGATTTTCAGCGTGCTGGCGAAGGTATGGGCTTGTCTCATCTTTCAGGCGATTCGGCATCGGTCTCTCCCGGGTTCTCCGGCAGCCCCTTCCGTGGGAACTCCTCCCCCGGACGGCCCCGGACCTTCATTTTAACCGGGAGACTCCGATCTCGTCCAACAAAAAAGGCTCACGACAAAGAGGGCCGCGCCTTCGCCTTTCCTCTGGTTTGTTGGCCGGTTTTCCGGAAGGATCAGAGCAGAGGAAAGGGCCGCTCCATCCCCACAAGCTCCCGGATCTTTTCCGGAGACTGGGGTCGCGCGTATCCGTAGCCCTGGATATAGCGGAATCCGGCCTCCCGGAGGATCCGGAGGGCCTCCCGGCTTTCGGCTCCCTTCGCCACCGCCGGGATCTCAAGCGACCCGAGGAGTGAGAGAAGGGAGCGGATCATGGCGGCATTTCTCGGGTCAAACCCTCCGGACTCCTCCCCGGGAGAAAGATACCGGGAGAGCTTCACCCTGTTAAAAAGACCCGACCGGAGAAGGTCGAGCGAGAGGACACCGTCACCAAAGTCATCGGCCACAAGCCCAACCCCCAGATCACGAATCTCCGAAAGACACCGCACATCCTCTCCCAGACGGCCGTCCGGAAAAGCAATCTCGATCTCCAGCCGCTCTGGAGAAAGACCCGTTTCAGAGAGCGTTTTCCGAAGACGGGTGACAATGGATTGAGGTCCCCGGAGCTCACGGGAGGAGATATTGATGGAGACAGGAAGGGCCGATACTCCAGGCATACCCGGCCAGCTCATCGCTGCAAGTGCCGAGTTTTCAAGGACAAAGTCCGTAATCTCACCCATCTGCCCGGCACGATAAGCCTGGGGCAGAAAGGCACCCGGAAGAAGCACCCCCTGGGAGGGGTGGTTCCAGCGGACCAGCGCTTCAACACCACGGATCTTCCCGGTGGCGGCCTCCACCTCTGGCTGAAATTCAAGAAACAGTTCGGTGTGCTTCATCGCCCGGCGGATATCGGCAGAGAAAACGACCCTCTTTTCAATTTCGCCGGTCAGCTCAGCCCGGAAAAACTCCACGGCGTTGCCCCGGCGCTCCTTGGCTTTGTACATGGCAATGTCGGCGTTCCGGAGAAGCCGGTCGACATCCTCTCCGTCCCCGGGAAAGAGGGCGACCCCCACGCTGGCGGACAGGGAAATCTCCTGCCCCCCCAGGGTCAGCGGACCGGAGAGGGCGGAAAAAATTCTTCCGACGGTTTCCACCACCTCCTCTTTCTTTGAAAACCCCGCCATGATAACCGTGAACTCGTCTCCCCCCATGCGGGCGACGGTGTCTTCCTCCCGCACCGCCTTCACAAGCCGATCGGCCGCGCTCTTGAGAACGATGTCCCCGGCCGCATGGCCGAGGGTATCGTTAATTTCCTTGAAGCTGTCGAGATCCATGTAGAGAAGGGCCAGGGAGGAGCCGGAGCGCCGGGAGCGGGCAAGGGCCTGATCGAAACGGTCATGGAAGAGGACACGGTTGGGGATCTGGGTGAGATAGTCGTAGCGGGCCTGATGGGCGAGCTGTCGCTCCATCTCCCTCTTTTCGGTGACATCACGGAAAACAAGGACCACGCCGGTCGTCCGTTCCCCGTCCCGGATGGGAGAGGCGGAGTCCTCGACCGCCCGCCGCCGCCCGTCCCGGGTCAGAAGACAGGTGGTATTGGACAGGCCCACGATCTGTCCGGTGGAAAGGCAATGCCCCACCGGATTACTGCGACTTTCCGTCTCCTCTTCCGTAACAGCGACATAGATCTCCGTTACCGGCTGCCCGGAGGCCTCAAGAAAACTCCAGCCAGTGAGGAGCTCCGCCGCCGGGTTCATGAAGGTGACGTGTCCTGTGGCGTCAGCGACGATCACGCCTTCCCCCAGGCTCTTGAGTGTCACGAACCACTGCTCTTTCTCGCGGGCCAGGGCATTCATGAGCTGGCGGCGGCGGGAGATGTCCCGGATCATGACCATGTAACCGGCGATGGTCCCGTTTCCCTTGGCAGAGAGGATCTTCCGGCCCGAGGCCTCTCCAGGAAAAGTTGATCCGTCCTTTCTCCGGTACTCGACTTCGTAGGCGGACAGCGTCTCTCCGGCCTCCCGCGAATATCTGAGACGGCCTTGCTCGATAAAGTCCTCGGTGCGCGCATAAAGGATAGAGATCGAACGGCCGGTGAGCTCTTCGGGATCATACCCGAAGATGCGGGAGACAGAGGGGCTGGCCAGGACAATGTGTCGCATGGGATCCACGGCCAGAATCGCATCCACCGACGACTCGAAAATCGCCTCGAACCGGTAATGCTCCTCTTCCCAACGGTGCCTTCGCGCTGCCATGTTCTGCTGTCCCTCAAATCTGCAGGATTTTTACCGGAACTTTACTCCAACCACCCGACGGAGATCGGTCAGATAAATTTTATCAACAAATTAAGAGAAATGCACAGGCAAGATGGAAAGCCTTTCAGAGCGCCAAAAAGTGCGGAGCGTCCGGACAGGCTTCCCCAGAGGTTAGTCCGATGGGTGAGAAAGGTCTGGAGAGGGCTCCTTCGGGACCTGGATCTCCTGATGGTAGCGGGAGTGGTAGAGAGTCTCGATCTTCTCGAAGGGAATCCTTGTCACGCAGGACTTCGACAAAACAGGCGTCTTTCTCTTGCAAGCCAGGGAGAGCCGGAAAAGGGCGTCCTCGTCGTCAATGGTCAGCCACAGGTCCTTGTGGCCTCCTGAAGCGAGGGCCGAAGGTGTCCCTCCTGGAAGATCGAAGAGTCGGAGGTCAAATCCTCCCTGGGCGCCTTTCGGACGGGAAAAGAAGCCGCCATGGGGATGCGATTCCCCTGGAGGAAGGCCGTCGACGGGCCCGGTCACCAGATAGATGCCTCCGGAGGGAAGCGGGGTGAGGTGGACAATCTGGCCCGAGGTGGGCTCAAGGGAGGCGAGGCGAAGGGTGGGGGAGGGTTCGGCAAGGTCAATCCAGCCGATCGCCCCGCCCTTCTTTGCCGCAAGATAAAGCACATCGTCCTGTGCCGAGATGGCTGGAGAGAAAAGCCCCAATCCTTTTTCCCGGGGCGGATAGGTCGTCTCGCAGGAAAGACGCCGGCAGGAGGGAGGAATGCGAACGAGCGTTCCTTGCCGGTAGGTGACCCACAGAACCTTGCGTCGCGGATCGTAGGCCATTCCCGAAGGAACGCCGGATCCGGAGGGAAGCGGCAGAAAAGAAAGACACCGGGAAGCGTGGCAGCCGGCGGAGAGAAGCACGATTTTGTTGGAGAGGCGATCCAGAACGGCCAGCCTCTGCCTCCCCCGGTCATAGACAGCACGGAAGGGATAAGCGGGCCGCTCGGGAAGCGGGTGGCTTTCCATACAGGCCACCCCAAGACACCCGCGGGGAAGATAGTCCACCTTGCCCCCGAGCCGTAACAGAACATAGGCCCCTCCGTGGACCGGATCGGCCACGACATCCCCCGGATCGGAGAGGGACGGAGAGAGGGGGACCAGGGTGGCGCAGTCTTCGTTCCGGCAGGAGGAGGGAAGAATAAAGATCCCGTTTTTCAGGGTGGAAGAAAGGTAGAGGCTTCCGAAGCGATCCCTTGCCACCCCGCGGAATCCAAAATTCGATACGGGAAGGGTCAGGGAGGAATATCCGGTTTCCGGCGCGGGGGAGGTTCCCCCCCCCGCGAGATCCCCCTCGCCCGCCATGGCGGGGAGCGTCGAAAGAGCAAGGATCCCGGAAAGAGTCAGTCCCGACAGAAGGCGGTGAACGAGGGCCGCACCGTCAGACCGGCGGATGGATGGCATTTTCTTCTCCGATCGCATGAAACAGGTTCAGAATATCGTTCCGGTCGGCTCCCAGATCGGGCAGGCCTGACAACGAGGCCGCCTCCGCATTGAGCCGAAGGCCTCCTGCGACGGGAGCAACTGTCAGCAGAAGACGGGTGGCGTGGTGCCAGAAGGAGGGTCCCACCGAAATAACGATTTTCTCCGGAGACTGGCTCTCTATGTGCCAGCCTGAAAAGCCCCGGATCGAGCGCGTGATATTGGCCGCCAGCTTGGCAGGATCCCCGTAAAAGGTCCGGGGAACAAGCTCCGGAAGGGGGTAGCCCCCCGTAGTCCAGGCCCGGTTGAGGGTAAAATAGACAGCCATCCGGTTGACCGGCCCGGGAGAATTGATGAAGGCCGCGTTGTTCGCGATCAGATCCCCGCCGAGATAGACAACCACAAGAAAAACAACAAGCCCGAGAATCCTGAGTGCCTTCAATCCGTCACTTCCTTTCGGCGGCGTGTTTCTCCACTCCGGAAGCCTCCAGGTAGCGTTCGGCATCGATGGCAGCCATGCACCCTGATCCCGCGGCGGAGATCGCCTGTCGATAGACGGGATCGGCCACATCTCCGGCGGCAAAAAGTCCCGGGATCGAGGTCCTGGTACCGGAGTGGGTCTTCAGATATCCCGTCGGATCGGTGTCGGCCAGACCGCCGAGAAAACCCGTATTGGGGCTGTGGCCGATGGCCACGAAAAATCCCGCGCACGGGACAATGGACTCGGAGCCGGTAACCACATCCCGGATCCGGACTCCCGTCACCTGTCCCTTGGCTACGTCGAGAATCTCAAGAATCTCGCTATTCCAGACGAAGGTGATTTTGGGGTTCTCGAAGGCCTTTTCCTGCATGATCTTGGAGGCCCGCAGGGTATCCCGGCGATGGATAAGCGTGACCCGGGTCGCAAAACGGGTCAGAAAGAGCGCCTCCTCCAGGGCGGTGTCTCCTCCTCCCACGACGACGATCTCTCTCTCCTTGAAGAAGAATCCGTCGCAGGTGGCACAGGCTGAAACCCCGGCTCCCATGAGGGCCTTTTCCGAAGAAAGCCCCAGGAACTTGGCGGAGGCTCCTGTCGCTACAATAACGGTCCAGGCGAGGATTTCCCGACCATCGTCGGAAACAATCCTGAAGCTCCCGTCAGCGTTTCGCTCAATCTTGTCCACGACGGCCGTTTCAATGCGGGCGCCGAAGCGAATGACCTGGGCCCGCATCTTCTCGATCAGCTCGGGTCCTGTGATTCCCTCGGGAAATCCCGGAAAGTTCTCGACTTCCGTCGTAATGGTAAGCTGCCCCCCGGCCTGGGGTCCTTCAAGCACCAGCGGAGACAGAAAAGCCCGTGCCGTATAGAGGGCCGCCGTAAGTCCTGCAGGCCCCGTTCCTAAAATGACAACCTTTTCCAACCGATCCACCCTCTCTCGCGAGCCATCCGGCTCACTCTGCGAAAAGTTCCATCCTGTTTCCCTGCCCGCGGCACGATCGCCGCGAAGCGCACTCTTCACACTATAACAAGGAGAGAAAAAGGTGGGCAACCAACACCTTGTAAAAAAGGGGTCCCCTCTATGAGGGAGAATGACTTCCGACGACCTTTTTCCGGACCTTTGGCAGGTACCCCATGTAATCGATCCCCTCGGCGAAGCGCAGGGTCGCAAGGTCGGCCTGCTCACGATACTGCCAGGTCGCCAGCGCCGCCTCAGTCTTTAAGAGGTAAACCTCCGCCAGGGTCAGGTCCACGATGGAGACCAGGTTGGCGGTATAGCGCTTTGTCGCAAGGACGAGCGCCAGATCGGATTCCTTCACCGCCTCGGTGTAGGCGCGGACGGAGGCCCGGTCGGCCAGAACATGGGCCCTTGCCTCGATAACCTGGTCCCGGACATTATGCGACCAGTCCGCAATGCCGTATTGTCTCTCCCGGGACTTTTCCCGGGCGGCTTCGGCCAGACCGCGGATCATGCCGCCCGTATAGATCGGGATCGTGAGCGAGCCTCCCCCCGACCACCATCCTCCTCCGGGAGCATAGCTCTGCCCCGTCACCATGTTTCCCATGAATCCATAACTCCCGAAGGCGGAGATCAGGGGATAGTGCTGCGCCTCTTCGTAATGGCTCTTCTCCAGCTCCTGGCGGAAAAGCATCCGGTAGGCGTTGATCTCGGGGCGGTAGGTCAGCCCCCGCGTGATGGCGAGATCGCGCGAGACCGGCTCCCGGGCGGCGGAGGCTTCATCCGAAAGAGGTGTGGTCAGCGTGTAGTCGTTCCGTCCCGCCTGCCCCAGACCCATGGCATCGTTGAGGCGGGAGATCCGGGCTTCAAGATCCTCCTTTTCGAATTCGAGGAGAGCCCGGGCCTTTTCGTAGTCAACCCGGGCCAGATCGAAGTCGAGACGGGAGCGGTAATCCGCCTTGTACAGAGATCCGGTCAGCTCCATGACAAGCTTTCTCTGGTCGAGATTTTTCTGGTAGACCTCGATCAGCTTCTTGTCGAGGAGCACCCGGTAGTAGGCCTCCTTGACCTGGAGGATAACCCAGGCGTCCTTGCTGTAGAGCCAGTATTCCGAGGCCCGCTTCCCGGCAAGACGCTCCTTCACGCGATGCTCGAACTTGCCGAAGTCGAAGAGGAGCTGGTTCACGCCGACGGAGGCCGCCCCCAGAGCCTCATTCGAGGAGGAAATCGCTCCCATTTTCGCGTAGTCGATGGGAAAGATCGGCGTAAAAAAGTTCATGTTGTTGAAAGACTGGTTGCCGAGGCCCGGATTGCTCTCTCCAAAGAGCGCTCCGGCCCCCACATGGGGGAAAAAGTGGGACCGGGAAATTTTGACATGGGCATTCTTCCGGCCTACCCGATGGCGGAACCAGCCGAGCTTCGGATGGTGCGTCAAGGCAAAGGCAACAGCCTGGTCGACAGAGAGAATCTCCGGAGGCACGCCGCTGTCGGGAAGGGCCGTGACAGTCTCGGCCAGGGCCTTTGCCGGCCCCCCCAGAAAAAGAATACCGGACAGGGCTCCCCAAAAAGCGAGCTCCTTGAGCAGTCCCGGCCATCCGGGAGAGAAATCCTTCCTGCTGTCTGTTTTCAGTGGCGTCATCGATCGTCCTTCCTTGAGGCCTTGAGGCGAGTCTCCCATTCCCGTCACAGCTGGCGCGCCGGGCGGAAGGGGATGGGCTTCATCGGAACCGCCCGCACCGACTCACCGGAGTGGACATGCCACTTTCCGGCCACGACAAGACGGTCCCCGGCGGTCAGCCCGGAGAGCACCTGAACCCACTTCGCGTTATCAATCCCGATGGTGATCGGAACCTCGAGAGCTTTACCGTCCCTGACCGTCATGACGGAGAGGGGTTTGTCCCTTCTCGCCATGACGGCATTTCCTGGAATCACAATAGAATTTCTGTATTTTTCGAGATAAAAGGTGAACTTCCCGTACATCCCGGGATGAATGGCAAGATCCATATTGTCCATGTCGACCTCGGTGCGCATGGTCCGGGTCGTCTGGTTTTCCGTCGAGGCAAACCGGGTGACGCGCCCCCAAAAGGTACGATGGGGAATCCCCGCCAGATGGACCTCAACCTTCTGCCCTCTCCGGATCAGGGGAGCGACATCGGCAGGGACCCAGACATAGGCCCGGAGGGTATCGACCTTTTCGATTGTGACGATGGGCTGGGCTGTCGCCGTCGACTCGGTGGCCTGGGAGAGGAGTTTTCCGGGATCGACAAAACGCTGGGTAATCATTCCGTCAAAGGGCGCAGCGATCGTCTTGTAGGAAAGAAGGGCCTCTTCGTGACGCATTTCGGCCACAGCCTTGAGATAGACGGCAAACTTCTGCTGGACGCGCTCCTTCGAAATAAGGGCCGGATGGTCGAGCCAGACCCGCTTGATCCGGTGGTAGGTCAGATCGGCGATACGCACCTTCGCCACCGTCCGCTGGTAGGTCTGGTAGAGCTCAGGATCCTGGATATAGGCCAGAACCTGCCCCCTGCGAACATAGTCCCCCTTGTCCACATTGAGGTATTTGAGATAGCCCGGAACATGGGCGTAAAGAACTGCCTCCCGAAAAGACTCCACGGCGGCGGGAATGGTGACTTTGTGGTGGAGCGTCCTGAAACGGACGGACATCACCTGGACGGTAGGAAGGGGGATCTCCGGAGAGGACGGAGGGTTGAACCACTTATAGACAAAAAGAAGCACCGGTCCACCGATCAAGAGCAAAAAGAACGCAAGAATCCCCCGACGGGCCTTCTCCGGAAAGTGGACATCATGCAAGTCAATCTCGTTTTTCCATTCGGGGCGAAAGGATTCGTGGTCCTCGAATTCTGCGTGAGGAGCTCCGCCCGGATTGGTTTCAGGGGATTCGCCTGAAGTGCTCATCTCATTTCCCCATATTCCAGCCCTCTGGCTTTCCTATTTGTTGACACCATTCGTATTCTCTCCCTACCATCAGAAGATGGGGCATCGCCCCTCCCGGTTTATTCCGGGCCAACGACAGACCGAACCACCTCAACTCTGAAGGAGCCCCTCTCAATGGCCACCCCATACGATACCCGTCCGTCCCACGCCCGAGCCGGGCTTCACATCTCTCCCCGTACGCGCGTCCTGGTGTCGGTCTCCGGGGACGACCGGGCCTCGTTTCTTCAGGGTCTTCTCTGTCAGGACGTTGCCGGCCAGAAGCCCGGGACGCTCCAGTACGGATTTTTCCTGAGCCCCAAGGCCCGGATCCTTTTCGACAGCTGGATCGGCGTTCTGCCAGACAGGATCCTCCTCTCCCCCTCTCTCTTCTCCGCAGAGGCGGAAGCGGAATTTCTGGCCCATCTGAAGAAGTATCTCTTTTTCCGGACGAAGGCCACCCTTGTCTCGGAAACCAAAAACTTCCTCTCCGCCACTCTCGTGGGACCGGACGCCTTCTCCCTCGCCGCCCCGCTCTTCTCTCCTGACAGAGAAGAAGAGGAAGGGCTCCGGACGCTTGCCGGCGGAGGATTCGCCTTTCTTCGCCCCAAGGCCGGCGCCTTCGATGCCGACACCGGAAGCTGGATCGACCTCTGGGTTCCCGCCGACAAAGGAGACTCTCTCCTCACGTCTCTGGAAAAGAGTGTTCTCTCCCGGGGCGGCCAGCTCCTCGACGACACAGGCCTTGAGGTCTACCGGGTGGAGAGGGCCATCCCGACCATCCCCGCGGAGCTCAACGAAGAGCATTTTCCGGCAGAGGCCGGACTCGATGCCATCGCCGTCTCCTACAACAAGGGCTGCTATGTGGGACAGGAGCCGGTCACCCGCCTCAAGTTCCAGGGCCAGCTCTCACGCAAGCTCGTCGGCGTCCGACTCATCGGAGCTCTCCAGTCCGACATCCCTGTCCACCGTCCCCTTCTCTTCCCGGGCGATAATACAGAGGCGGGAAGCCTGACAAGCCTCGTCTCCTCGCTGACCTGCGGAACGGCCGTCGGACTTGCCTACGTCAAGCGCGGCCGCTGGGATTCCGGAGAGATCCTTGTCGACGGCGAGGGACACCGTTTCGAAGTATCGGAACTTCCCCTCCTGCCCAAAGAGTAACCGCTATCTGGCCCGGGCAAGCTTTCTGGCCTTCCACTTCTCTTCCCAGGAGTGAAGGATCACATAGAAGATCGGAACCTGCACAAGCGTCAGCACCGTCATGACCAGAAGGCCTCCGATCACCGCCCGGGCCAGTGGCTCCTCCGCCCCTGAGCCCACCCCCATGCCGATAGCGGTGGGAATCATAGCCAGAATCGTCCCGATGGCGGTCATAAGGATAGGCCGCAAACGGGTCGACCCGGCCTCGACCACCGCCCGGTAGAGCGGGGCTCCCTGCTCCCTCAGACGGATGGCGAACTCCACCAGAAGCACCGAGTTCGACACACCGATCCCGATGTCCATGATGACTCCGATGAGTGATTCAACGTTGATCCCGGTATGGGTCGCGTAGAGCATGGCAAAGACCCCGATGAGCCCGAAGGGCACCGACATCATGATGATGAAGGGATCAAGAAAGCTCTGGAACTGGGCCACAAGGGCCAGGTAGACGAGCGCCATGGCCAGGAGAACGGCCAGACCCATCGATCCGAAGGAGCGGTGCATGGAGGCCAGCATGCCCGATTCCCGCCAGGCATACCCCTTTGGCAGCTTGTAATGCTCCATATATTCGTCGATCTGGCTCCCGACCCCTCCCAGGGAGATTCCGGGAGTATGGGAGACATTCACCAGCACATCGACGACCCGCTCCACGTTGTAGTGGAAGATGGCCGGAGGAATGCTGATCCGGCGGATGTCGGCGATATCCCGGAGATAAATGGGGGGATTCTTCGCCCCCTCGTCAGCAAAATCCGTCCCCTTGTTCTGCCGGACCAGGATATTCGACAGGGCGTCCATGGAATTGATCTTATCCTCGGGATACTGGGCGGTGAGGAAGTAGGGATTCCCCGTCGACTGGTCCACCCAGAAGTTCTCCCCGATGGCCACATTCGTCACCAGGCTTGTGATCACGTCCTTTTCCACATCCAGCTCTGAGACCCCAAGGAACTGGGCCTTGCTCCGGTCCACATCAATGTACATCGACGGGTAGTGGATATTCTGCTTGACCCGCACGTCGGTAGCTCCGGGGATGGTCCGGACATGAGCCACGATGTCCTTGGCAAGCCGACCAAGCTGCCGGTAGGAAGCTCCCAAAAGCTGGATGTCGATCGGGGCTTCGCCGGACCCCGCCAGGATCTGGGTAATGATCGAGGAGGACTCGAAGTAGAACTCCACATTCGGGAAATGCGTCGCCAGATAAGGTCGGAGCTCGGCCTCAAAATCCCACATCGAGTGCTTGCGCTCGTTGGAGGGGTTGAGCTGAACGAGAATGAAGGCCATGTGACTCCACAGGTTGGTGGTGTACATGGCGTCCCATCCGGGTCGGACCCCCTCGTTGATCACGACATGGACGATGTCCTTGGCCGGAATAATCCGGCGGATGGCGGTATCGACCCGCGCACTGACCGCGTCGGTCTTTTCGACACGGCTCCCCACAGGAAGACGCATCTGGATGATGAAGGCCCCGGTATCGTCGGGGGGAAAGTACTGGGTCCCGATCTGGGAGAAGAGGAAGAAGGAACCCACGAAGGCCAGGAAGATGAGGATCGAGACCGGCCCCCGGTGGCGCAGGGCGATCTTCAGATAGCCGCGATAAAACTGCTTCAACCGGTCAAAATATTCGTTGAATCTCTCAATTCCCCGGCGAAAGAGCGAACGGTTGTTCCGGTAGGCCGACTCAGGCTTTAAAAACCAGGCGGAAAGGACAGGAACCAGAGTCATCGAAACAAAGTACGAGGCCATCATGGAGTAGGTCACGGCGGCGGCAAGAGGGGTAAAGAGAAACTTTCCCTTGCCCAGGAGAAAAAGGACCGGGGAGAAGACGATCATGGTGGCAATCGTGGAGGCCATGACCGGCATCGCCACCTCTCCGGCGCCGTCGAGGGCCGCCTGGGCGGGCGTCTTTCCCATCTCGATGTGGCGGTTGGTGTTTTCAAGAACCACGATGGCGTCGTCGACCAGACGTCCGATGGCGAGGGCCAGCCCTCCCAGGGTCATGATGTTGATGGTCTCGCCCGTGGCGTTGAGCATGACAAATCCCACCAGAAGGGACAGCGGGATCGAGGTCGTGATGATCAGAGTCGAGCGGACGTTGCCCAAGAAGAGAAGGATCATGGCCGCGGTCAGAAGAATCCCGACGAGGCCTTCCCGTTCGAGAGAGGCCACCGAATCCCGGATATACACCGACTGGTCGAAAACGAGGGAGATGTCGAGGCTCTTGGGCAGCCCGTAGAAGGAGTTGATCGCGTCTCGCGTCGCGTCAATCACCTTGACGGTGTTGGCCCCCTCCTGCTTGAGAACGGGGATATAGACCGACTTCCGGCCGTCAACCCGGACCGGATTGGTCTGGATACGGTACGAATCCCGGGCTTCCGCCACATCCTTCACATAAACAGGCTGGCCATGCTTGACCTTGATCGGCACATCCCCGATCGTCTTGACCGGCCCCAGAAGAGCATTCACGAAGACGTTGTAGCTCATGTCCCCGATCTTGGCGAATCCCGCCGGCCAGACGATGTTCTGCCGGTTGAGGGCATTGACCACGTCCCAGATCGTAAGCCCCCGGGCCAGAAGGGCCGTGTTGTTCGTGAAGACCTGGATCTGCCGGGAGAGTCCCCCGAAGACGGGAGGGGCGGCCACGCCCGGAACCGTCCCCATCTGGGAGCGCACGTTGAAGTAGCCAATGTCGAACATCTGCATCTGGGTCAGCTCCTTGGAGGAGAGGACCAGATCGGCAATCGGAATGGAGGAGATGCCGAAGGGGATGATGATCGGAGGAAAGATCCCGGGCGGCAGGTACTTGAGCGAGGAGTAGACCAGAGAGGTGACCATGGAGACGCCGGAGGAGAGCGGGTAGTTCGACCGGAACCGGATCTGGATCATACTGATCCCGACCATGCTCTCCGACTTCACCGACCGGATGTAGGGCGCCTGGAGGATCGTGCGCTCCATCTGCTCGGTGATGTCCATCTCGGTATTGTAGACGTTCATCCCCGGAAAGACCGTCAGAACCTCCACCACCGGCAACGGAATGCGGGGAAGGATGGAGACGTTCATGGAGGTCAGGCTCTGGGCGCCGAGAAGAACGATCGCAAGGGCCATGGCCACGATCGTATAGGGGCTTTTCAGCGACATTTTGACAAGAAACATGAATCCCCCTGGCGTGGCCGTCCTCCTGTCATCCCCTTCCCGGATCAGGGGAGGTCAGGAAGAACTGCCTCTAGAATACGGTCTTATGAAGCTTGACGAGCACGGTCTCTGAGCCGTCGAGCCCCTGCAGGATCTCTGTGTAATCCCCGTTGCGATATCCCACGACAATGGGTCGCCTTCTCCTCACCCCATTCTCGAGAACGTAAATGAAGTTCCCATGGCGCTCCTCGACGACCGCCATATGGTGAACCGAGAGGACATGGGGAAAGACGTGGAGACGGATCCGGGTCTGAACGTACATTCCAGGCATGAGAAGATGGCCCGGATTGTCGATGTCGATTTCGGTCCGCATCGTCCGGGTCTCGGGATCGAGGCGGAAGGCATACCGCGTGACCCGGGCCTTGAAGATCTGTCCTGGAAGCCCCTGGACGGAAAGCTCCGCCGGAAGACCCCGGACAATGAAACGGACAAAGTGTTCGGGAACACCGACATAGAGTCGCATCTCGTCGATGTCCTCAATCTTGACGATGGGCAGGGCCGGGGTGGTTCCTCCCGTTCCGGTGGAGACGAGATTCCAGGGATCGACATAACGATGGGTCACGATACCGGTGAAGGGAGCCACGATGGTCTTGTAGCGGACGAGTGAGCGGTAATACCGGGCCTGGGCCTCCCGCTCCTTCCAGAGAGCCTCGGCCATCTGAACCCGCTGGAGAGAGATGACCCGGTGGTCACCTTGCCAGACATGAAGCTTGCGGAGAAAGGTGATATGGGCAATAGAAGACTCAGCCAGAGCTTTTTGCCAGCTCTGATAGAGTTCCGGGTCATAGATGTACCCCAGAACCTGCCCCCGGGTGACCCGGTCTCCCTTGTCCACATTCAAGAACTTGAGGTATCCGGGAACGTGGCCGTAGACAACCGTTTTGCGAAATCCGTGGAGGACCCCCGGAATTGTGGTCCAGAGCTCGAAATGGCGATATTTGACATGGCCCAGACGAAAACGGGTCGGATTGAATGCCGCAGAATGGGCGGAGGAGGGGCTTTCAGCGGGAGTAGTGCCGGATCCTTTTCCGGAAAAGTGACGGAAAAAAAGAAGGAGATCAGGAGGACAGAGAACAGCCCCAGAAGGCCGAGAAGTTTTTTGAGACGTGTCGAATTCGGTTTCACAGCCCGCTTTCAGTGGCTTTCATAGCCTATGAAACATTTCATTCTCCATGAAAGCTTTCATACCCTATGAAAGAAAAATGTGGAAGAGCCTCCTGCCCTTCTCTCGAAACAATCCCCCGGACATCTCCCCACTGGCACATCACGCCGCCCAGTGCATAAGTCCCTTCCCTAAAAAATCACACCATGATAACGATCCGGTCAAGCCATGAAAAAGAGGTCTTTCTCTTGTGCTTTATTTCAAAGGAGAGTATCACAAAAAACAGATCCTG
>JAJZCZ010000119.1 GCA_021828805.1 Nitrospirota bacterium
GCGGCACTTCTCTCCCTCCCCGGAGTCGGACTGAAAACCGCCAGCCTTGTTCTGGGAGCGGGATTCGGAAAAAGCATCATCACCGTCGATGTCCATGTTCACCGAATCGTCAATCGGTGGGGGGTCGTCAAGACCAAAGGTGCCGATGAGACCTATTGGGCGCTCGACAAAAGTCTCCCGGAAGAGCTCAAACTCCAGGTCAATCCCATCCTCGTCTCATTCGGACAGACCATTTGCCTTCCTGTTTCACCCCGTTGCACGGAGTGCTCTCTGTCGCCAACCCAGTGTCTCCGAATCGGAGTCACACACTCCCGGTAAGGAGAGTGTTCTAAAAAGTTTTCCTTTACGCCCTTTAAGAATAAAAAAGGGGAGGCTCCCCTCCCCTTGAAGTGCTCATTTTCGGCAGCACGATCAGCTGGAAAGAGGCTGAGCGGCCCGATGCTCGAATCCCGTCACCGTATTGAAGTGGATAAAGACCGGGGATTCTGGATCTTCCTGATTGCCGATTCTGTCAGAGGGATTAACCCGGCCTTCGAGTTCGCAGCGGATACACCGCGTTGCCTCAATCCACGCTTCCGAGACCGTAAATCCCGTTTCAACCTCGGCAAACCCTTGGCGCGACGGAAGCGGAAGAGCCGGCATTGGAACCCGATGGGCCTCTCCCAGGACAAAGGCATCGTTGTCGACCTTGGGGAAATGGAAGGGATAGTTGCGATCGGGATTCCCCTTGAGATAACGATCGATAAAGACCGCGCACTGCTCCCCATCCCGAATGGAATGGATCACATCCATGGGACCCGTCATCGCATCGCCGCCAGCAAAGACCGCCGGCCGGCTCTCACTCATGAGTGTATCGGGATCAACCTTTACCGTTCCCCACTTATGGAAGGTAATGCCATTCTTCTCAAAGACAGAGGTATCCATTGTTTGGCCGATGGCTGCAACAACCGTATCAACAGGGATGGATTCAATCTGTCCCTTCACCGCAACCGGCTTCCGACGGCCACCGCTGTCGAATTCCCGGGAGAGTGTATTGACCTGAAAATCAATCACGGTCTCTGTCGTTCCATCATCATTGGTCCGATCCCGGATTTCGACAGGAGCCAGGAGGAAGCGGAACTCGATCCCTTCATGCTCAGCCTCCTGAACCTCGAACTCGTGAGCCGGCATTTCCTCGCGGGTCCGGCGATAAAAGATCGTCACCTTCTCAGCACCCAGGCGAATGGCTGACCGGGCCACGTCGATGGCCACATTTCCCCCGCCGATTACCGCCAGCCGCTTGCCAACTGTGACCGGTTCATTCAGAAGAGCCTTCCGGAGGAACTCAATCCCGTTCTGAACAACTGGATGCTCCTCGCCCTTAACGCCCATCTTCTGAGGTTTGTGGGCCCCGATACCGACGAAGGCCGCATCGTATCCTTCAGTGAAGAGGTCCTCAAGAGAAAAGTCACGGCCCAGAGCAGTATTGGTCTTGAATGTGACAGGAAGTCCCTCAAAGATTCCGAGCTCCCAGTTGAGCAGTTCCCGGGGAAGACGATAGGCCGGAATTCCGACAGCCAGCATTCCACCAATCTGGCTGTATTGCTCGAAAACAGTCACCTTGTAACCCATCCGCCCCAGATAGAAGGCACAGGTCAAGCCGGCAGGGCCCGACCCGATAACGGCAATCTTCTTGTTGAGATCGGCCGCCGGCGTATAGTGCGGACGAATCCCCTGGTTGTATTCCCAGTCATAGGCAAATCTCTTAAGCCCATTGATTGCAATCGGCTCATCGAGATCTCCCCGGCGGCAAGGACTTTCGCATGGACGGTAACAGGTCCGGCTGATGATCCCGGGGAAGGGCAGACGCTCACGGATGGTATCGAGAGCTTCCTTGAATTCGCCCCGGAAGACCTGGGTGATGTAACGGGGAATATCGATGCCCACAGGGCACTCATGCTGACAGGGAGCGTAGACGATTTCCTTGCAGGACTGGGAAACGCACTTCTTGCGCTTGATGTGATCCTCGTACTCTGCCCGGAAATACCGGATGGTGGAGAGGACCGGGTTGGGGGCTGCCTGCCCCAGACCACAAAGGGAGTTCGCCTTGACATAGGTCGACAGGTTGACCAGATCATCGAGATCCTTCATCTCCCCGTGACCCTCGCTGATGCGCTCAATCATGTCGAGCATCACCTTCGTCCCGTCCCGGCAGGGGGTGCATTCACCGCAAGACTCATCCTTGGTAAAGGTCATGAAATACTTGGCGGTATCGACAATGCAGTTCGCCTCATCAAGGACGATGATGCCGCCGGAGCCCATAATGGCTCCGGCGGATATGAGGGATTCAAAGTCAATGGTCGTCTCGATCAGACTGCCAGGTATGCAGCCCCCGGAAGGTCCACCCAACTGGGCCGCCTTGAACTTCTTTGTTCCGCTCATCCCGCCGGCAATCTCGTAGACGATCTCTTTGAGGGTTGTTCCAGCATTGACCTCGATCAAGCCGGTTCGCTTGATTTTGCCGGTCAGGGCAAAGGTCTTTGTCCCCTTGGTCTTCTCCGTTCCGAAGGAGGCATACCACTCCCCTCCTCCAAGAAGGATATGCGGGATATTTGCCAAGGTCTCAACATTGTTGATGACCGTGGGCTTTCCCCAGACACCCGACTGCGCGGGAAAGGGAGGCTTGGGCCAGGGCATACCCCGGTCACCCATAAGGGAAGCAAGAAGGGCGGTCTCTTCTCCGCACACGTAGGCACCAGCCCCCTCCTTCACTTCAATTTCGAAGGAAAATGAGGTGCCCAGAATATTGGTTCCAAGATACCCCTTCTCCCGGGCCTGTCCGATCGCTCGATTCAGGAGCTTGATCGCGTGAGGATACTCTGCCCGGCAGTAAATGTAGCCTTTTTTCGCATGACCAATGGCAAAGGCCGCAATCGTCATGCCCTCCAGGACGGAATGCGGGTCTCCCTCAAGAACGGAGCGATCCATGAATGCCCCGGGATCTCCTTCGTCAGCGTTGCAGACGACATACTTCTCATCCCCTTGGGACTGAAGCGTAAACTTCCACTTGAGTCCGGTCGGGAACCCGGCTCCACCTCGTCCCCGAAGTCCAGAGATAGTCACCACTTCGATCACCTGCTCGGAAGTCATTCCTCCGAGAACCTTCTCCAGCGCCTTGTAGCCATTCGTGGCAAGATAGTCGTTGATGGAGCTGGGGTCAATCACTCCGCAGCGACGGCTGACAATCTTGTTCTGCTTCCGGAAATAGTCGGTCTCATCGAAGTTGGGGACCCCTTCATAACGGAGATGGCCTTCAACCGCATCCTGACCGAACAGATGCTCTGATGAGAAGGTCTGGTCTTCAAAGTGGGCCTTGAGGATTCCTTCGACAGACTCAGGAGTTACCTGAGCGTAAGTCACCCGGGAGCGCCCTGCGAGCTGAATGTCCAGCAGGGGCTCGTTATGACACATGCCGACACATCCCGTGGGGTGAATCGTCACGGGATAGTTCTTCTTGGCCACAACCCGGAGAACCTCGTCGTGAATTTTCTTGGCGCCACTGGCCAGACCACAGGTGGCCATACCGATATAGATGGAAGAGGTCTTATCCATTAGAGACTTCCTTCTGCTGCAGGGTACGTTGAGTAGAAAGCGGGCAAGGGAAATGGGCATAAAAATATGG
>JAJZCZ010000027.1 GCA_021828805.1 Nitrospirota bacterium
CCTTCCACATGGAGAAGGTCGAGGGCGGACGCAAAGGAGCTGCGGAACTCGGGAAGATCCCGGTAGAGACGGTTGCCCATGGCAATGCGGGCGAGAATGCGCTCAAGGTCCCCCACGCCCCCCAGCACGGCATCCACGCGACCGGAAAGCCGGGGTCGCTGATCAAATCCCCGGATCACCCGGTGCTTCGAGAGAATCTCCCCTGGACCGGAGTCCGGCGACAGAAGCCAGGAGCGCAGCATCCGGCTTCCCGGCGGGGTCCGGCAGCGGTCGAGAAGGGAGACGAGACTTGCCGCCTTCCCCCTCTCCTGCCCGACTCCCTCCCGGGGAAGAAGATCGAGGTGGCGGATGGTCCAGCGATCGAGGGCAAGCGACCGGCCGGCTCCCTCAAGAACAAGGCCGCGCAGGTGGCCGAGAACATTCTTTTCATAGTCGGACAGGAAGCCAAAAAGAAGCCTGACCGCCTCCCGGGAAACGTCCGGAAGCTCCGGAAGCTGGTAGGACGGGGGAAGCGAGCCGGAAAGATCGGAAGGCGCGAGACGGGTGTGAACAAGCGCGGGAATCCCCGGGAATTCGGCGGCCATGTCCGGGGACTCGACAATCAGCTGGCGGGCCTCCTTGCGCCCCAAAAAGTCCAGGAGAAGATCCCTGTCCGAGGGATCCCCGGGAGACCAGACCGCAATCCTCCCGCTTGTCAGATCGAGAACCGCCGCCCCCCAGGCCTCTCCGCGCCGGACAACAGCGACCCCGTTCTGGGGAGCCCCCTCCTCCCGGGAGGGATCTTCCAGCAGGGTAAACCGCGTGACCGTCCGGACGATTTTTCGTGGAAAAAGCCCGGACGGATCGGACTCCTGGGTGGCCTGCTCGGCAATGGCCACCGAATAGCCGGCATGGATGAGCTTGGGAAGGTACATATCGAGGCTCTTCGCCGGAATGCCGCACATGGGGAGGGGGTCGGGACGACTTTTATCGCGGCTGGTGAGCGTTACACCGAGGAGGCGGGAGGCCAGCTCGGCCTGCTCCCCGAAGAGCTCGAAGAAATCTCCGAGACGGAAGAAAAGAATCGCCTCTCCCGCCTCTTTTCGAAGCCCCAGATACTGCCGGAAAAGCGGGGTGTCCGGATAGGTAAAGGGGGCCGGGTCCTTGTCCTGTGACCCGTCTTCAGTGGCCGCCATGGCCACCATCTGAATGCCCGCCTCCGCGGCCGGGCGGCGAGGATTTCTTGGCCTTGATGCGGGTAAAGAGACGGGAAATGCCCCCGCCCAGGTAACACAACAGAATCCCGAGAAGAAACGATCCCAGAATCACGACACCGGCGGAAAAAGGCCCGACCTGCCCCGACCCTGGCACCACAATCATGATATGCTGCTGGTCATTTTCCATCATGAAAATCCAGCCAAGAACTCCCAGAACAATCAAAAATGCGAGATTCATCCCCTCTCCTTCCCGAGCCATCCCATGACCTGCTGCAGATCCGCCCAGACCTGCGCCTTTGCCGCCGGGTTCCGGAGAAGATAGGCCGGATGGTAGGTCGGCATCACCCGAATCCCCGGAAACGCCTCGAGAGCTGTCTCCCGCCCACGAAGCCGGGAAATCCCGTCGGCTCTCCCAAGAAGGGAGGCCGCGGCGGTCTGACCAAGAAGAACGATCGCCTTCGGCGCAATCAGTCCGATCTGTTGCCGGAGATACGGAAGACAGGCCGCCCGCTCGACCTCCTCGGGAACGCGGTTTCCCGGAGGCCGGCATTTGACGATATTGGCGATATAGACATCCTCCCGCCGGTAGCCCATGGCCACAATCATCCGGGTCAGGAGCTCGCCCGCCCGCCCGACAAAGGGGCGGCCGGAGGCATCCTCATCGGCACCGGGGCCTTCTCCGACAAACATGAGCGCGGCCGACGGATTCCCTTCGCCAAAGACCGCATGGGTCCGGGTCGCGGAGAGGGCACACAGCCGGCATTCCGCAACCATGGGCGCCAGGGCTTCCAGGGATCCGGGAAGGGATCCGGTCAGGGCTCCGCCCGGGAAGGAGCCGCCGGACGGGCCGGAAGGACTCTTGAGCGTTGACATATCGCCCTCTCCGGGTCTCCCCGCGGATTCCTCCTTTTTTTTGCTGGCCGATACTCGCGGCAAGGCCAGATCGGGGACCGTCTCTCCCAGGTAGCGAAGGTAGACTTCGAGCCCCTCCCTTCCCTCGAGAGGACGGGACTCCTTCACCGGCTCTCCCCGGAGAACAGCGCGGAGGGTCGGGGCGCGGCAAAGGGCCAGAAAAGAGCGGGATCGGCGACCTCCCGGGAGTCCGGGGAGAACGAGGAGTCCCCGGAGAAAGAGCAGATCCCGGGAAGCCGGTCGGCCAGCTCCGAGGCCAGGCGGCCGCGGGTGGCGCTTGTCCCGAGCATCTCTCCGGCCTGTCCATGGACAAAGGCGCCGAGACGGGCCGCATCGAAGGGGGAAAGACCCTGGGCAAGGAAGGTGGCAATCACCCCCGTCAATACGTCTCCCATGCCGGCCCCGGCCATGACCGGATCCCCTGTCATGTTGAGCGAGACCCGTCCATCGGGATGGGCAATATGGGTGCGCGCCCCTTTGAGAAGGACGACGGCCCCGGTACGCTGCGCCGCCTCCTGCACCGTCCCGAGAGGATCCGCAACAACCCGGGCGGTCTCAATGCCAAGAAGCCGGCCCATCTCTCCCGGATGGGGAGTCAGAACCAGCGGGCCGCGGCGAAGGGAGGCCACCTTCCCGGGATTGCCCGCGAAGAGGTCGAAGATTCCGGCATCGCCCACCAGCGGCCCCGGATAGTCTGCGAGGAGAGACTCTACCAGAACCCTCCCGCCAAAGGACTCGACAAGGCCCGGACCGCATGCCACCGCGTCCATCCGGGAGGCCGCCCCGAGAACCGACTCCGGAGAGAGGGCGGAAAAATCAGCCAAAATCCCCATCACCTCAGGGAGCGATGCGGAAGGCTCGCCGAAGGAGTGATCCCACAGGAGCGTCACAAGGCCGGCTCCCGCCCGGAGAGCCCCTCGGGCGGCCAGGAGAACGGAGCCGGACTTTCCGGGAGATCCTCCGGCAATCAGGACGTGGCCCGCCTCTCCCTTGTGGGCGGAGGGGGAACGCCGGGGAAGGAGCTCCATGGCCTCACGGGGAAGAAGGCAGGAAAGCAGCCCTCCGGCGAGAAGGGCCCCGGGAAAGCCGATGGGGGAGAGGTAGATCTCCCCGGCATACCGGGTTCCCGGATCACAGAGCAGTCCCCACTTGGGCGCCCCGAAGGTGACCGTCCGGCATCCCCGGACCGCCATCTCCGAAACAGCCCCTGTCCGCCCGTCGACCCCGGACGGGATATCCACGCAGACGACGGGAACCCCGCTGTCACCGGAGCGGTTCATGGCCCCGATCAGGTTCCGGGCCTCCTCGGCAAGCGCACCACCCCGGAATCCTGTTCCGAAGAGTCCGTCGATTAAGAGGGCGGCATGAGAGATCTTGTGACGGGCAGAAGGACTGCCTCCCTCCGTTACCGGAACGCCGATTCTGGCGAGACGGTCGAGCTCCCGGGCGACGGCTCCCGATCGGGCTTTGCCCGAGCCGAGAAGAACGGCCTCCGCCGGGTATCCACGCGCGGCCAGGTCCCGGAGCGCCACCAGCGCATCCGCTCCGTTGTGCCCTCCTCCCGCGACAGCGACGACCTTGCGGGAGAGATCCCGGGCTCCCCCCAGGATCTCCCGGCACACCCAAGCCACGGCCATCCCCGCTCTCTCCATCAGGATCTCTTCCGGGATGCCAAACTCGCGGGTGGCCCGGCCATCAAGCTCCCTCATCTCCTCAGGAGTTACGAGACGCACCGGTCTTCTCCTTCAAGAACAACCATGGCAACGGCATTCTCCCGTTCATGGCTGATGGATGTCCAGATGGAAACAGGTCCCCGGCTTTCCAGGAGGCTCCGGACAACCCCGGAGGTCCGCACGACAGGAGCGCCCGATCCCCGGGAGACCGTCTCCACATCGTGCCAGGCAATCCCTCCGGACAATCCGGTTCCCAATGCCTTGAAAACGGCCTCTTTGACGGCGAAGCGGCCGGCCAGACGCGACGCCTTCCCTTCCGACTCGAGCCACTCGGTCGCGGTAAAGACCTTCCGGGCGAAGCGCTCCCCGTAGCGATCGAGAAGGCGAGCCACCCGGGAGATATTGACGAGATCGATTCCGATCCCCACGATCATGGCCTCTGCCCCGGAGCGTTGGGAAGGAGAAGGGTCCGGATTTCGCCCACCGCCTCCCGCATTCCCAGGAGAACGGCCCGCCCCACGATACTGTGGCCAATATTCACCTCCGACAGCCAGGGGAGGCCGAGAATCGCCGGAAGGTTGAAGAGGGTCAGGCCGTGGCCTGCCGCCACCGCCATCCCCATCGCGTGAATCGCCTCCGCCGCCCGGACAAGCTCATCGAGCGCCTTCTCCTCGTCTTCCCCCCCGAAGGCCCGGGCATAGGGTCCCGTGTGGAGCTCCACCTGATCGACTCCGGTGCCCCCGGCCCGGGCAATCATCCCGGGGTCGGGATCCATGAAAAGGGAGACCCGAATCCCCGACTCCCGGCAGCGGGCGGCAAAGGGACGCAAGCGGGAAAGAAAGGCCTCATCGAGAACAAGTCCGCCCTCGGTGGTGCGCTCCTGGCGTTTTTCCGGGACAAGAGTCACCCGTTCAGGGCGGTGGGACAGCGCCAGAAGCTCCATCTCGGGAGAGAGCGCCATCTCAAGATTGACGGGAAGAGAAGAGGTTTCCCGAAGGCGCCGAAGGTCGGTCTCATTGGCATGGCGCCGGTCTTCCCGGACATGGAGAACGATCTGGTCGGCGCCGGCGAGCCGCGCGAGCTGAGCGGCAAAGAGCGGATCGGGATCAAACTCTCCCCGGGCCTGCCGCAGGGTCGCGACATGGTCGATATTCACGCCAAGGCGAACGGGAAGCGCCCGACCTCCTCCCATCATTCCTTCTCCGGTCCCAGGACCGAGAGTGACCGGGAGGCCGAAAAGGCCTGTTTCCGGGCCAGTTTAAGGATATCCTCAGAGGTGGCAGAGTCGATTCTCTCTTCGATCGTCTCCACCGGGACCTCTTCTCCCCAGTAGAGAATATCCCGGCCCATCTTGTTCATGCGGGTTCCGATCGATTCAAGCCCGAGGAGCAGCGAGGACTTCACCTGGTTCTTCGCCCGGGCAAGCTCCTCATCGGTGAGGGCCACCGACTCGAGCCGGGCAATTTCATCCCCCAGGATATCAAGAAGTTCTTTTTGCTTGGAGGGACGCGTCGAGGCCGAGATCCTGACAAGCCCTCCATCGGCGAAGGACTGCCCGGTCGAGTAGACCGAGTAGGCCAGGCCCCGCTTTTCCCGCACCTCCTGAAAGAGGCGGGAGCTCATCCCTCCGCCCAGATGCACATTTAAAAGGCGGAGAAGGGTCTGGTCGGGATCGGAGACCGGAAGACCCGGCATCCCGATTGCCACATGAACCTGCTCGAGCTTTTTTGCCTTTTTCTTTTTTCCGAAGGCCGGCTGGAAGGCATACCCATCCGCACTGGCCTTCGGCGACGCCGGCGGAAGGGCGGAAAAAGCCTGTTCAAGAGCTTCGCGAAGGGCAGGCCAGGAAAAACGTCCGGAGACCGTCAGAAACATCGATCCGCAATGGTAGTTCCGGCGAAAATAGCCCTGGACATCCTCCCGGGAAAAGGAGCCGAGCGACTCCTCCGTCCCCAGGATCGGACGGGCCAGAGGGTGCTCCCCAAAGTGCGCATCATAAAGATTCTGGGTGACAAGATCGTCCGGATCGTCACGGGACTCGGCAATTTCTTCGATGACGACGCCCCGTTCACGATCGAGCTCCTCTGCGTCAAAGACCGAGCGTGTCAGAAGATCTCCCAAAAGGAGAGAGGCCCGGGCGACGTTTTCCGTCAAAAGATGCGCGTAAAAACAGGTCATTTCCTGGGAGGTGAAGGCATTCATCTCGCCTCCCAGGAAGTCCATTTCGTTGGCAATCTCCTGAGCATCACGGGTGGTGGTTCCCTTGAAGCACATGTGCTCAAGGAAATGGGTCATCCCCGCCTCTTTGGGAGCTTCAAAGCGGGAGCCGGCCCGAACCCAGACCCCGATCGCCGCGGAGCGGGAGGAGGTGACAGGGTCGCTGTAGACGGCAAGCCCGTTAGAGAGAGTGTGTTTTATATAGGGCATCGTGGCTCTTTCGTGAAAGTCTTCCGACCCGTGGGGGCCGTGGGGAGAGAAGCGCCCCAATGTCCGGATCCCGGACAGAGGAGAAGATCTCGTTTATGTCGTTAGGGGAAAGGGGATGCGCAGGACTCCCGATAGAGACATCCATGCAAAAAAAGGTGCCCACCGGAAGGCAGGCACCCTGCAAAGGAAGATAAGAATAAGGGCCGAAAAAGATATCCGGAGAAGGCTCCGGAGGGTGCAGCAAAAACGTCGGGGATTAATGAACCCCGGTCGGCAGGAAGAAGGGATTGACACCGACATAGGCAGAAAGACTACCCCAGACAACAGCCAGGATAATAGCCACAACCACAAGCCCTGAAGCACCTTTGTTCACATCCATTGCAAAACCTCCTCGATGATTGTCTCGCGACAATCCCGGCCCAGGAGCCGAGATCAGTGCGAATGACACCTGCCGATTTCCCCTTGGGGGGCAGGGCTTGGCTAAAGATCCCGACGGGATCCAGATCACCTGCCAAATCACCTGATTGATAAGACAGGGAACATTATGGCAAACCGAATTTAAAAAAACAAGAACGCCCCCGAATACACCTTAGTGGGCCGCGGACCCTCTTGTTTCCCGTCCCTCTCCCTCTTCGGCGATCGCTTCTTTCCGGGAGAGGCGGATCTTGCCCTGACGGTCCACTTCGAGGACCTTCACGACAATCTCATCCCCTTCATTGACCACATCCGTGACCTTTTCGACACGGCGGGGTTCAAGCTGGGAGACATGGCAAAGACCGGTTGTCCCGGGCATGATCTCAACAAAGGCCCCGTACTCGGCAACGGTCTTGACCTTGCCAAGATAGATCTTGCCGACTTCGGCTTCGGCAACGATCTGATGGATGATCTCGATCGCCTTTTTCGCGGCTTCCTCATCGGCGGAGGCCACATGAATCACGCCGGAGTCCTCGATCTCGATCTTGGCACCGGTGCGCTCGGTGATGCTGCGGATCATCTTCCCGCCAGGTCCGATGACCTCGCGGATCTTGTCCTGCTTGATCTGGATGGTCATGATGCGGGGAGCGTAAGGCGACATCTGGGAGCGAACGGAGGGAAGGGCTTCCTTCATCTTGCCCATGATGTGAATCCGGCCAACGCGCGCCTGCTCAAGAGCACTCTTCATGATCGCAAGGGTAATGCCCTTGATCTTGATGTCCATCTGAACGGCCGTCACACCGACATCCGTCCCGGTCACCTTGAAATCCATGTCGCCGAGGTGGTCCTCGATGCCAAGGATATCGGAGAGGATCGCAATACGCTCCCCTTCCTTGATCAGACCCATGGCAATTCCGGCCACCGGAGCCTTGATGGGAATACCGGCATCCATCATCGCAAGCGTTCCCCCGCAGACCGTTGCCATCGAGGTCGAGCCATTGGACTCGAGGATATCGGAGACGAGACGGATGGAATAGGGGAAGGCATCCTTGGAGGGAAGCACGGGAAGAAGGGCTCGTTCTGCGAGGTTGCCATGGCCGATCTCACGACGTCCGGGACCGCGCATCGGCTTGACCTCTCCGACGGAAAAGGCCGGAAAGTTGTAGTGGAGCATGAAGCGCTTGTGGGACTCCCCTTCCAGGGAATCAATCCGCTGTTCGTCGTCGGAGGTTCCGAGGGTCGCCACGGAAAGACTCTGGGTCTCTCCCCGGGTAAACAGGGCCGATCCGTGGGTCCGGGGAAGAATCCCGACCTCGATCGTGATGGGACGAATCTCGGTCGTCGAACGGCCATCGGCACGAATCCCGCGATCGAGAACCATGGCACGGAGAAGCTCCCGCTCGAGATCGTGGAAGCCGTTGGAGAACTCCTTTTCCTGCGTGGGGTCGGCAAAGCCGTCAGGGAAAAGCTCCTTCGCCAGCTTGCTGCGGATTTCGGAGGTCTTCTCCTCCCGGACCTTCTTGTCGGAGACGACGAGAACTCCCGTGAGGGCCTCGCGGCCTCCGGAGCGGATCTTCTCCATCAGCTCAGGGCGGACAGGGACCTTCGGAAGATCCCGCTTGGCCTTGCCGATCTTCTTCTGGAGGTCTCTCTGCGCCGCAATGATCGGCTGACAGGCGGCATGGGCTGTTTTGATCGCCTCGAGAAAGAGCTCCTCAGAGACTTCGTCGGCCTTCCCTTCCACCATCATGATGGCATCGGCGGTTCCGGCCACCACGAGATCAAGAGTGGAACGCTCCTGGGTTTCGATATCGGGATTGATCACGAACTGTCCGTCGACATATCCGACACGCACGGCTCCCAGAGGATCATCAAAAGGAACATCCGAGATCGTAAGCGCTGTGGATGCGGCCACGACAGCCATCACATCGGTCACGCCGCTTCTGTCCGCGGAAACCACCGAAGCAATGACCTGAGTATCGTAGTAAAAACCCTCGGGAAAGAGCGGCCGGAGAGGACGGTCGACCAGACGGCTGTTTAAGATCTCTCTCTCGGAAGGCTTGCCTTCTCTCTTGAAGAAACCCCCAGGAATTTTCCCTGCGGCATAAGCTCTTTCCTGATAATCCACGGTAAGCGGAAGAAAATCGGTGCCCGGCTTGACGGTCTTTGCGGCAACTGCCGTTGCAATAATAACCGTCCCCTCCACCCAGAGAACCGCTGCGCCATCGGCCTGGCGGGCCATACGGCCGGTCTCGATCCTGACCGTCTTTCCTCCGACGGCGACTTCAACTGTGACTGGCTTCATTCTGGGGGGAGTCCTTTCCGGGTTCTCGTGTCACGGGACAACGTTGATTGAAAAACCAATGGCACATCACCTTCCGGAAATGTCCGGGAGGCTCCGCATCAATCGGAGCCCTTGCGAGGCGATACGCCAGACTGTCTTTACAGGAAAGTAAGGAGAGTGTCTCCGGTCCTAGCGGCGAAGACCGAGACGGCTGATGATCTCCTGATATTTGGCCGGATTGTTGGACTGAAGATACTTGAGGTGGCGCCTTCTGCGGCTGACCATCAACAGGAGTCCCCGACGGGAATGAACATCTTTGGGGAACTTCTTGAAGTGCTCTCCAAGCTGATTGATGCGCTCCGTGAGGATGGCCACCTGGACCTCAACCGATCCGGTGTCATTCCCTGAAATCTTGAAAGAATCAATGACTTCCTGCTTCTTTTCCTTACTCAATGCCATGAGAAAAACTCCCTGTTTAGCTCTACCTGATTTGCCCGCATGGGCGCCTGATTTATCATGGTCCCGGATTTCCGTGACACACGTCCTGCCCCCGGAGCAATATCCCCCGGGGCCTGTTCTTTAGAATACGAGCGATACCCTGGCAAAGGGGATCCCCAAAGGGAAGTCCCCCATGGCGTCTCCATGACGGAGAGCTTCGGCAATCGCCCGGACTTTTCCATCCTGTCCAAGTATTCTAATCGTATCCTTCATGTGAAACAATCCTTCTTGCCGAAAAATTGCTGTGGCAGGCAGAAGTGCTCCCTTGAAAAGACGGGAGGAGGCGTCTCCCAGAAGACATACTCCCGGGAGAGCACCGAAGACCCGGTCCGGTCCGAGAAGACTCCGGGTAAAGACCCCGGCATCCCACGCCTCCTCCATCACAGAAAGAGCGGTGGCCTCCCCAAGGGAGAAGTCCCCGACCGAAAGCCTTCGAAGCCGGCTCAGATGGGCTCCTGTTGCAAGAGCTTCGCCAATCTCCCGCGCCAGAACCCGAATATAGGTCCCCTTTGAGCAGTGGACACGAAATGTCAGAACCGGAGGAGCCACCGCCAGAAGGGTCAGAGAATAGATTTCAATTCTCCGGGGCTCCCGTTCAACGGTCACGCCCTTTCGGGCCAGCTTGTAAAGAGGAACTCCCTTTTGCTTGACCGCCGAATACATGGGAGGCCTCTGAAGCCTCTCCCCCTCAAACTCCCGGGACAGGGCTTCAAGGCGCGACGACGACAGATCTCCGGGCACGGGGAACGTGGCCTCGACAACCCCGGTGCTGTCATCCGTATCGGTGGTCGCCCCCAGAGTCAGGTCAAACTCGTAGGACTTGTCATCCGCCAGCAGGAATGCCGACATTTTCGTGGCATCCCCCACGAGCAGAGGGAGAAGCCCTGAAGCCATCGGATCGAGGGTCCCTCCGTGGCCGACCTTGTCGATTCCAGAGAGCTTTCTCACTCTGTGAACAACATCGTGGGATGTGGGACCGGAGGGCTTGTCCACAAGGAGCATTCCCGAGACCCTGGCGGGATCGTCCGGGTTAAAAAAACTCACTGCACCTCGTCCCCGGAAATTTGGTCAAGGAGAGTGTCTATTCTTCCCGCTTCATCGTTGCCGTCGTCATAGACAAACAAGAGGCGGGGAATATATTTGATACGAAGATGCTTCGCCATCTCCTTGCGAAGGACCGGGGAATGACGTTCCAGAATCTCTCCCGTGGCCTTGGGATCCTCTCCCGGGAAGACGGCGAAAAAAACCGTCGCATTTCGCAGATCGTCGGAGAGACGGACCTTCGTGATGGTGACACTGGCAATGCGGGGCTCCCTGAAATAGCGGGCCACCACAAGAGCCATGATCTCCCGGACTTCGGAGGCCACCCTGTCTGCCCTGCGAAAGCCGTAATCCTTCCTCACAGGACCTCCTGATGAACGTCCTGAAGCTCGACCGTCGGATCGGAGCGAAACAGCTCAACAATCTTTTCGAAGACCTTGCCGGGAAGATCCGAATCCGCGCTGATCATCACCGCTTCGACAACGGAGCGCTGCCAGAGATCCTGATAGCCCGTCTCGGCCACCGAAACAGGAAAGCGCTCTCTGGTACGCGAGAGCAAACTCTGAAGCACCTGACGCTTGTCTTTCAGAGAGTGGGAGCCGGGGATGAAGAGGACAAGAATGAGATGCCCGATCGCCGAGCGCTTCTCAGGGTTCCTGTCATGAGGGTATCGTTTCAAGCTTTCCGGCCACTTTTTCCTGGACGAAACACTCGATCATGTCGCCTGTCTTGATGTCCCGGTAGTTTTCAATGGAAATTCCGCACTCGTATCCAGACGCGACTTCCCTGACATCGTCCTTAAATCTCTTGAGGGCTTCGATCTTACCCTCATAGGTGACCACACCGTCCCGGATCAGCTTCACGATGGTCCCGGAGCGCTGGATCAGCCCCTCTGAAACGTAGCATCCGGCAACAGTGCCGACACGGCTGATGTTGTAAACCTGACGCACCTCCGCACGGCCAATGAACTTCTCCTTGATAACAGGAGAGAGCATACCTTCCATCGCCTTCCGGACATCTTCGACGGCATCGTAGATGACGGAGTAGAACTTCATCTCCACCTTTTCCCTCTCCGCAAGGGCCAGGGCCTTGGGCTCGGGGCGGACATTGAAGGCGAAGATAACGGCATTGGAAGCCTGGGCCAGCAGGACATCCGTCTCACGGATTCCTCCTACGCCTTCGTGGATGAATCGAACGCGCACCTTCGAGTTTTCAAGCTTGCCGATGGCCTGACGGATCGGCTCGATGGAGCCCTGAACGTCGACCTTCAGAATGAGGTTCAGATCCTTGATGACGCCCTCTTCAATCTGGCTGTAGAGATCCTCGAGGGTCACCTTCTTGGTCTGGAGGATCTGGGCCGCCCGGTGTCGGGCCTGACGGGCCATTGCGACCTGTCGTCCCAGCTTTTCATCCTCAACCGCAACGAAGACATCTCCAGGTTGAGGCATTCCGTCAAGGCCGACCACCTCGGCCGAATGAGACGGCGTCACCTCGTGCACCTTGTGTCCATAGGCATCGTTCAGACTTCTCACCCGTCCGACCTGAGCGCCCAGGACGAGGAAGTTCCCCACCCGCAGCGTTCCCTTCTGGACCAGGACAGAGGCCACAATACCCCGTCCCCGGTCGAGGCGGGACTCGATGACAAGTCCGCGTGCCCGCCGATTGGGGTTGGCCTTCAGGTCGAGAACATCGGCCTGCAACAGGATCATTTCAAGAAGGTGGTCAAGACCCGTTCTCTTTTTGGCCGACACCGGGCAATAAATCGTCGTTCCCCCCCACTCTTCGGGGGAGAGGCCATGTTCCGCCAGGGCCTGCTTCACCCGGTCCGGGTTCGCTTCAGGCTTGTCGACCTTATTGAGGGCGACCACAATCGGAACCTCGGCGGCCTTCGCATGGTTGATAGCTTCGAGCGTCTGCGGCATGACGCCGTCGTCGGCAGCCACCACAAGAACGACCACATCCGTGGCCTTGGCCCCTCGGGCACGCATTGCCGTAAAGGCCTCGTGGCCGGGAGTATCAAGAAAGGTGATATCCCGTCCGTTGATGGACACCGTATAGGCCCCGATATGCTGGGTAATTCCTCCGGCTTCGCCTTCGGCAACCTTGCTTTTCCGGATGGCATCGAGAAGCGAGGTCTTTCCATGGTCGGTATGGCCCATGATCGTCACGACAGGAGGCCGCGGCACAAGGTCACTCTCGGAGTCTTCCGTTTCACCAAGAATGGCATCTTCAGGCTCTTCCTGCTGAATCTCAACAACAATCCCCATCTGCTCGGCAACCAGCAGGGCGGCGTCGGGATCAACCGGCTCGGTAATGGTGGTCATCACCCCCATGGACATGAGCCGCATGATCACATCCTGAACCTTGACCCCCATGCGGTCCGCGAATTCCTTCACACTGATGCCCGCATCGATCCGGATGGATTTCTTCCGGGCCTTCGTCCCGTCAATCGCCGGGGCCCCCTTTCGGGCGTCATTCCCGCTCTTCCCTTTTTTCTTGAAAGGAGCCGCCTTCTTGAAGGCCGGCCGAGGAAAGGCGGGGCGTGCTGCCGCAGGGGCTTCCGGAGGCAGACCCGGAACAACCGTTTTAATGGCCGGAGCCGCAGGGGCCGCCGGACGGGGGGTCACATCCCGCTCACCCGCATCATCCAAGTCAACAAAGTCCTCTTCCCGCAAAAGGTGAAGACGGTCAAGCTTCTGATTCTTCTCCTTGGCCCCCTTGGCAGGCTTCCCTTTTTTCTCGGCGGCTCCGGAGCGGTCCTTCAGCGCCTTTTCTTTTTCGGCGGGAGTCAAAGGGGCGCCGGCAGCCTTGGGAGACTTATCTGTGCTGATCGGCTCCGTCCAGGTCTCCACAGGGATTCTGGGCAAGAGATCCGGAGTGGCTTGGGTTCCAGTCGCCTCAGGTTGGGGGGCAGGCTCTTCAGGCAAGGCCTTGGCCTTGGGAGGCGTCTTGACTGCCTCCTTATGATCCAGGTCCTCTTCCACAGGTGGCGCAGGAGGCGCCACAACAACCTCCTCAACGGGCTTTTCATCGACAGGAGCGGAAGAATGTACCGAGACTTCTTCTGCAGGAGACGCGGATGCCTTCTTTTTAATAAGAATAGGCTTCTTGGGAGGCTCGGGAGTGTCGCTCCCTTTTTTCATCTTTTGGCGAACAGTCGCGACCGACCGCTCATCAAGGGTAGCCATGTGCGTGGGCGCATGGATTCCCCAGAGATTGAGCTTGGCAAGAAGTGCCTTGCTTTCCATTTTGAGCTCGCGCGCCAGTTCGTAAACTTTCAAAGAAACTCCCCCTCATCTATCCGATATAGCGTATTCATCACAAAAGATTTACAAGACAGCGCCTTTCAAAAAACTCACTCAGGAGGCTGTCTCGTCAGGAGAGACTCCCGCTGGCTTGGGGTACCCCAGAAAGTCACGGGCTGTCTCAACAAGCTTGGCAGCGGTCTTGGGTCCAAAGCGTGGCAGAACGGCGATATCGTCGATATTCGCATCGGCAATCTTTGCCACCGTATCGTATCCGGCGGACTTAAGCGTATCAGCCATGTTGCCGCCCATTCCCGGAAGATCCTCAATTCCCAGAAGCGTGGGAGAAGACTCCAGAACCTCTTCCCCCGACCCTTCGCCTCCCGAACGGGACTGACGGTCGGCTTCGTATTGCTGCTCACTGAAGATATCGATTTTCCATCCTGTCAGCTTGGCCGCCAGGCGAACATTCTGGCCACGCCGGCCAATGGACAGCGAGAGCTGCTGATTGGCAACAACCACCGTCGCCACCTTGTCGAACTCTGAATCCCTGGTGGCCACACGAAGAACCTTTGCCGGGGAAAGGGCCCGGGCAATAAAGGTTCCCGGATCAGCGCTCCAGTCGATGATATCGATTTTTTCTCCGTGAATTTCACGGACGATAGCCTGTACACGCGTTCCCTTGACACCGACGCAGGAACCCACCGGATCAATATTCGGGTCCCGGGACAGGACGGCCACCTTTGCCCGCTCGCCTGGATCCCGGACCACGCCTTTAATCTCGATAAGCCCCTCACTGATTTCCGGAACCTCTTTTTCAAAAAGACGGGCGAGAAAGTCAGGGTGGGTCCGGCTGAGGATCAGCTGAGGCCCGCGGGTTGTCGTGCGAATATCAAGAAGCAATGCCTTGACGCGGTCGCCACGATGGAAGGACTCTCTCGGGATCTGCTCCTTGAAGGGAAGAACCGCTTCGGTTTTCCCCAGGTCGATAATGAAGTTTCTCTTTTCCTGTCCGATATAGACACCGGCAACCACATTTCCCTTCCGCCCGCCAAACTCCTTGGCCACGACGGACCACTCGGCCTCACGGACCTTCTGGAAGATGACCTGCTTTGCCGCCTGGGCTGCCACCCGGCCAAAATCATCGATCTCAAGGTAGGCCCCGATCTCATCGCCCAATTCTGCATCGGGATCGGACTCCTTGGCCTCGGCGAGGGAGACCTCTTCCATGGGAGAGACAACCTCCTCGACAATCCTCCGGATATGAAGCACCTGGACCTCACCGGTTCGGGGGTCGATCTCCACACTAAAATTGTCCCCGCCACCGTAGCGCTTCTTCGCCGCGGTCAGAATGGCCGATTGCAGCGCCTCGATCAGGGTCTCCTGGGGGATCCCCTTTTCACGATGAAGCTGGTCAATGACACTTAAAAGCTCCTGATTAACCATTCACGTCTCCCAAACAGGTAGAGATGCTTCCAAAAACCGGCCAAATCCCCGGAAATGTCCTCAATGTCGTACTTTCAACACCCTTGCCCAGACCGAACCTCTGACTATTGCTCCTGAACCTGACTCTTTTTCCCCTGTTGCTGTGCCACCGGAACAGGGCGCCAGAACTCTGCGCGAACGCTCCGGAGCTGATCAAAGGGAATATCGAGAGTGCGGGATTTCTTTCCGGCATCAATGAGAAGAGTAAATCCCGCATCCCCGACGGGGCCAATCCGTCCCTTAAGGACATTCTGGCCTTCAATGGCATCAACGAGCTTAAGGTTGATCCATTTCCCCTCATTCTTCCGAAGATCCTCCGGGACTTTCAAGAGTCTGTCCAGCCCTGGAGAACTCACCTCAAGATGATAACGGCCCGGAAATGGGTCAAGGACGTCGAGCATGACGCTGACACGACGACTGACACTCTCGATCTGATCGATCGTCACACCCTCGGGGCCGTCGACAAAAACCCGCAGAACCCCGCCGCTTTTCTTGGGGAGGACAAGATCGTAAAGTGTCAGTCCCATTGAATCAAGGAGAAGAGTGATCTCTTCAGTCAGACGCTCGGAGGGTGGTGTTGCGGGGGTATCAGACATATTTTACTACTCTCCAATAAAAAATCAAGAAGCACCCCAGCTAAATTCACGAGAAAAAACTTGCGGATCTTCAGTGCGTCTCCACCGGCGTTCCAAGAGGAGGCTTATCCGCATAGGGGACAAAGGTATGAGCCCCCCCATCGATGGGCGTGGGGGAGGCGAGCTTGACCGGGGGATTCACGGTCTTTGCATTCTGGCCACTCTGGCCGCTCTGGGCCGCCTCCTTTTGGGAGGAGTGGCATCCGGCCAATAACAAGACCCCGACCAAAAGGCATCCCGAGACACGCATACTGGACAGCTTCATTTCCAAAACCCCCGCCTATCTTAAAGATGAAAAAACATGAGAAAGCCATTCAGGAAGGCGATGCCGCCGAGCCCGCCCAATGACATGCTCGCATACCAGAGGGCGTTTCGCCGAAGCATGACCGCCATGGAGGAAAGGACGATGCTGATCTGAAAACAGACCACGCTGAGGGCAAAGGCATGGTGATGCGCCAGAGCCTTGTCCGACAGAAGATTCATCTTGTCGCGCTCTTTTTCGAACTCGATGGCCTTCGCCTTAATCTTTCCGGACTGACTTTTATACTTTGTCACCAGGGCCTCAAGACGAGCCTTCTCTTTCGGGGAGGATTTAAAAAACTCCACCAGATGGGCCTGATTGGAAGACATGTGAAGCTTTATCTTTTTGGCCTGATAGTACGACCACTGATCGGAAGCCTTTGCCTGATAAAAGATCGCCGAGTTTTTGAGGATGATGGCCTCGGAGGTCTTCTGTTCCGACTCCAGGTTCGACAGGGCGGCAAAGACCGCAAGAATCGATGTGGTAAGGGCAACACGGATATTCCACTGATCCCGCTTCTCTTCCCGCTTTTCAATGGACTCGCTGAGCGACTCCATCAAATCATGCGCTTCAAGAGACTCCTGGCTCACCTTTCAATCCTTTCATGTCGACATTCGATCGTCGAGACAGACTCCATACCCGATAGAACCTAAATGTTTATCTTACCAGAATAGAGTGACGGGGGCGACTGGGAACGAGAGTACCTGTAGGTAGCACATGATCTGTCCGGTTTTGCAGCACAACAGCTGTCCGGATCCATACAGTAAACGAAGAGGAAAAGCCCTTCACCAAAAGGGCCTCCGGAGAGCTCTCACCGATAAAAATCAATGCCCGCCTGTCTTCGGCACGAACGAGAAGTCTGCCGCAAGCTTGCCAAATCGGACATTTTTCCCGAAATCGGTTACGGTTTTTATAACACTTTCCATCATACACTCTAGAGAGGATGTGACCTTATGTGTGTCATCTTGATCGGCAAAAAAGAAGAGGTGCTCCCCTACATCAATGACGCCCAGGATTACAATCAGGACGGCTCAGGGGTGATGTGGGCGGAAGAAGGATCCCTTCACATTGTTCGCTCCCTTGACCCTGAGCTCTTTTATCAGAAGTTTGAGGATCGTGTTCCCGCCGGTCAACGAGTGGTCGCCCACTTCCGGACCCAGTCCGTGGGACCGGTGACGGTGGAGAATATTCACCCCCTCTTCATTCACAACACGCTGGCCGTGGCGCATAACGGAACGATGACTCACATGGGGGAGGTCGTCCTGGAGGAAGAATGGAGTGACAGCCGGATGTTTGCCTGGATCCTCTCGAGATCCCTGACGGAAGGTGAAGGAATAGGCGCTTTCGACAAGTGGATCCGCAAAGTAGCCGGCATGTCTCGCCTGGCCTTTCTTGACGGAAAAGGAGAGCTCTTCACGTACGGCAACTGGGAGCAACTTCCTCACAATGTCCTGGCAAGCAATACCCGCTTTCGCCGGGGAGAGACAGACCGGGGAGGACGCTTAGCCTTGTAGCCTGGCTCTCTTGAGAATTTTGATCTTCAACTTTTGCCTCTGCCCTTACAGATTCCGCCCTTACAGTTTTTATAAAATCCGCATACAGTCAAGCAGATCCTCACCCATCTCACAGGAGTGGCGCATGATAAGAGAATTTACCTACTGCGAACAAAAAGACTTCTCCATTAAAAACCTCTTTGACCATATCCAGAAAATGAGGGAGGTGCTGGAGAAGCTTTCGGAGGGGAGTATTCCGAACACGAGCGAGTATACCCGGGAGGACCTTTTGCACTATGCAACATCACTTGTCACAGGACAAAGGGAATCCCTGGGGCGCATTCGCCCCGGCTCCTGGGGAGTTGCCCCCGACGATACAGGAATGGGGTCCGATGCGCGGGTGGACTTCGTCTTTATCCCTACCTATGTGGCGGTGGCGACCCTCTCCCGCATTCTCCAGGATCACCCAACGATCTTTGTTCAGGTTCCAGGGTTTTTGGGTGCACTAAAACGTGGCTTACGGTTTGCCGGCTACCGGAGACTTACAGGGCACGGCTATGAAAGCCTTGATGGCATGGCCGAGGCAGTCCGGATTCTCTCAATGGGCAAGGTGCCGGAACTTCTTTTTCTCGCTCCCAGCCTTTCATTGAGCCTGCACAATATTTTCGTGCAGACAGAGCACGAGCTCTCGAAACATCTCTCGGAGGGGAGAAGCATTGGCCCCTGGAGAAAGGATTACACCGTGGAGATCACGGAGATCCTGGGCCATCTCCACATGTTTAAGGGGAGAGACCTGATCCATCCGGAGCCCCCCAAGGTGATCAATCGCCCTGAAGGCAAAGTGACAACACAGACAGAGGCCTTCCAATCCTCGGCCGAAGGGGACGTTAAGACAGGGGCAAGGCCACTCGCTCTGGGGCAAACAGGGATTGTCCCATTTTCCAGAAAACGGGAGGGACAATGATATCATGGCTTCAAAGAAGCTTATGATGGCAAAACATTGAAACTTTGAGTGCATTCGGCGATGCCGTTACGGCTAAAGAGCCGGGGCGCCATCAACGACGGAAGTGATATAAACGATGGTATCCCGGGCCGCAGCAAAACCCGGCCGTCGACGAGCAGAAGTCCATCCCCATTGCCAGGAGAATGAATGGCCATCAAGAAATCCGAACTCTACTCAAAACTTTGGTCAAGCTGCGACGAACTCCGCGGTGGCATGGACGCCACCCAATACAAGGACTACGTTCTCGTTCTTCTTTTTATCAAATACATCAGCGACAAATATGCCAGTCAGCCCTTCTCCCCTATTTCCGTCCCTTCCGGATCGAGCTTCAAGGACATGGTCGCCCTAAAGGGCGCCCCGGATATTGGTGATCAGATCAACAAAAAGATCATTGCCCCTTTGGCCAACACCAACAAGCTCTCCGACTTTCCCGACTTCAATGACCCGACGAAGCTGGGAAGCGGCAAGGAGATGGTCGACCGGCTGACCAACCTGATCAGCATCTTTGAAGACCCTGCCCTCGACTTTTCCAAAAATCGGGCGGACGGGGACGACATCTTAGGCGATGCCTATGAATACCTGATGCGCCATTTCGCCACGGAAAGCGGCAAGAGCAAGGGGCAATTTTACACGCCGGCCGAAGTCAGCCGGGTGATTGCCCAGGTCCTGGAAATCCGAAACGCCCGGACCACCTCCGAAACCACCATCTACGACCCAACGTGCGGATCGGGATCTCTCCTTCTGAAGGTGGCCGATGAGGCGAATTCGGACGTAACGCTCTACGGACAGGAAAAAGATTCGGCCACGAGCGCACTCGCCCGCATGAACATGATCCTCCACAACAGTCCAACCGCGCTGATTAATCAGGGGAATACCCTGACCGATCCCAAATACAGGGACAGCGAGAACCTGAAGTCCTTTGACTTTGTCGTCGCCAACCCTCCGTTCTCGGATAAGCGGTGGAGCAACGGACTCGATCCGTCTCATGACCCCTTTGGACGATTTGAAGGATTCGGCACGCCTCCCAACAAACAGGGGGACTATGCCTATCTTCTTCATATCGTCCGCTCCCTAAAGAGTACCGGGAAAGGGGCCTGCATTCTTCCGCATGGTGTTCTCTTCCGGGGAGGCTCCGAAGCCGAAATCCGACGGAATCTCATTCGGAAGGGATACATCAAAGGCATCATCGGCCTCCCCGCCAATCTTTTCTATGGAACGGGGATTCCTGCCTGTATCGTCGTCCTCGACAAGCAGGAGGCTCATGCCCGAAAAGGCGTCTTCATGATTGATGCCAGCAAGGGGTTCATGAAAGATGGTCCGAAAAACCGTCTCCGGGCGCAGGATATTCACAAGATCGTGGACAGCTTTACCAAAAGAGCCGAGCTCTCAAAATACTCCCGGATGGTGAGCCTCTCCGAGATTGAATCCAATGACTTTAACCTCAACATTCCTCGCTATATCGACACCACGGAAACGGAGGACCTGCAGGATATCGAAGGGCATTTGAAAGGAGGCATCCCGGAGCGCGATATCGACGCGTTGCAGGAGTACTGGACCCTATGCCCAGGCCTCAGAAAGACCTTATTCAAGGAGCGTCGACCGCACTACCTTGAACTGGCGGTCGATAAAAGCGCTCTCAAGGCCTCCATTCAGGACCACCCGGAATTTAAAGCCTTCATTCACAACATGAATGGCCACTTTCAGACATGGAAGACAAAGGCGTCCCAGTCGCTAAAGGGGCTTGCCCAAGGGCTCCATCCCAAAGAGGTGATTACGGAACTTTCTGAACGCCTTCTGTCTCACTACCTCGGAAAGCCGCTCCTCGATCCCTACGATATCTACCAGCATCTTCTGGACTACTGGACCGAAACCATGCAGGACGATTGCTACATGATCGCTACCGATGGATGGAAGGCCTACCCCTATCGCATTATCGAGAAGGACAAGAAGGGAAAGGAAAAGGATAAAGGATGGGCCTGCGATCTTCTTCCCAAAGCCTTCATCGTGAATCGGTATTTTTCCAGCCAGCAACAGTCACTCGACGATCTGATGGCAGAATCTGAAACCGTTTCAGCAAAAATGGCTGAACTTGAAGAAGAGCATGGCGGGGACGAGGGGGTCTTCTCTGACCTGGATAAAGTGAACAAAGGGAGCGTCAAAGCCCGTCTTGCCGAACTTAAATACGAGCCCGACGCCCAGGAAGACCGGAAGCTCTTAAAAGAATGGCTTGATCTTTCTGAGCAGGAAGCCTTGCTGAAGAAGACCCTCAAAGAGCTGGAAGAATCCCTGGATATCGAAGCCTATAAGAAATACGCGGATCTCAATGAGCTTGATATCCGCTCTCTTGTCGTAGACCTCAAATGGCTTGCAACATTGGAGACGATGATCCATGGAGAAATGGACCGGGTAAGCCAAACACTCACCAGGCGCGTGAAAGAACTCACCGAACGCTACGAATCTCCCCTGCCCGCATTGACCAGTCAGGTCGCGGATCTGGAAGTGAAAGTGGCCAACCATCTCAAGAAGATGGGGTTCTCATGGAATTAAAGCCAGGGTATAAGCAAACCGAGGTGGGGGTGATTCCGGAGGATTGGGAGGTAAAGGCACTTGGTGAATGCCTCAATGACCAACCGCGATATGGTATAAATGCCCCTGCTGTAAAATATTCTGATTGTTTCCCTATTTATATCCGTATTACGGATATATCAGAGGATGGTCGTTTTTCTCCAGAAAGAATAGTGTCCGTAGATAATCCAGCTTCCAATAATTACTACCTTAACGAGGGAGATATCGTTTTTGCTCGCACCGGAGCAAGTGTTGGTAAATCTTATCGGTATAAATCGCAAGATGGTCCCCTTGTTTATGCTGGCTTCTTAATTCGTATCCGGACAAGTGAACAAATACTTCTCCCAGCATTTTTGTCCGGTTACGTTTCTACGAGTTCTTATTGGAATTGGGTTCGAATGGCTTCAATGAGAAGTGGTCAACCAGGTATTAATGGCAGGCAGTTCAAGCAACTACTAGTTCCAATTCCACCTCAAGCCGAGCAATCCGCCATCGCAATCGCCCTCTCCGACACCGACTCCCTGATCGAATCCCTCGAACAGCTCATTGCCAAGAAACGCCTGATCAAACAAGGCGCCATGCAGGAATTGCTCACAGGGAAGCGCCGTTTGCCGGGATTTGCTCAAAAATCGGGATATAAACAAACCGAGGTGGGGGTGATTCCGGAGGATTGGGAGGTCGATTCCATCGTAAATTTGGCTGAGATTTCAACTGGTGCCAAGAATACTCAGGACCGCATAGAC
>JAJZCZ010000120.1 GCA_021828805.1 Nitrospirota bacterium
TCTATGGTCTTCCCGGAAAATCCCAGGTGCCGATCGGAGGAGGCCAGGCGAACCATGACCTCGGGAGGAAGACCGGCCGTCCCGGCTCCGAGCAGAGCCTCCTCGAGAAGATCATGGGCCTTTCGGTAGTTTTCAGACTCATAGGCCTCCGTCCCCTGGCGCACGAGGTCCTCCTGGGAGATCGAGAGCGTCGTCGGGGGAAAGGGAGGGGCAACCGGGGGCAAGGAAGGAAGGGAGACGGGCGGAACGGCAGGGGGCGGCGCTGCCGGTGCTCCCGAAGCGGGGGATGACGGGGCTGCGGGGGCAGCGAGTGCCTCCGGGGGGAGCCCCCCCAAGAGAAGAACCAGCAAAAAAAATCCCGCTTTCGAGCGGGAGAGACTTAAGGAACCTTCCTTCCCGATCGCTATCCGCCCACTCTTCATCCTGCCATGTAACACCGCCGTGCTCCTCCCCTGACCCGACACACGCCGGGCGCTCTCTTCTGTCGAAAGAGAGGATTCCAAGCCTATTTTCACTCTCAACAATACAACAAAAGCGCGCCAAGATGCGACAAGGACATGAGCGGCGCATCCGGGGATCCACAAAACAAGAAAATCAGCGTCTGACCAAACAGGGAAGTCAACAACAGAAATGACAGCCCCCCCATCGGGAGAACTCTTCTCTTTTTTAATCATTTAAAGACAAAGCCAGTAGCTGGGGGAGCCGCTCCTACAGCCCACCACATTCAACAAAACACAGACAGCTCTGCTTCGGAAGGGAGAGCGATCTACGCCGACAAAAATAAATCCCTTACAATAAAAATACTTAAGACGACAACAAAGAATAACTTCCTCCCCTCTATCGCCCCGGTGGAGCTTCGGCAGTCCGGGGTAGAAGATTTTGTTGTGAAAGGAGGGAGATCGGATCCGTCAAAAAAATTTGTTGATCTTTAATCAAATATTCGTACAATGTAAGTTAACTGAATCCTTATCCGCCCTCATTCACTTATAAAAAGAGAGCACAGAATGCTGTCTTCCCATACAGAATCTCTTCCTCCTCCCGGAAAAATGAAGCGACTCTCCTCTCTTTTCTTTTTTACAGTTTCCACGTTTTTCGTCGGAGCACCGCTGGCACAGGCCGACTCTTTGGCCTTTATCGAGCATGTCCGGGTCGGTCTTCACCAGAAGACCGTCCGGATCGTCCTGAACCTGGACCGGCGTCCTCCCTCCCCTCTCGTAAAAAAACAGACGACCGCCCAGCCGGAGATCCGGCTTCCCGGGGTCATGCCCGGAGCGACGGTCCACAGACGCCTTCTTGTCAGAAACCCATCCTTCCGCCGATACCTCTCCGCAGTCCTGATCGACTACGATCCGACATCCCGCAGCACCCGGCTCTCGCTGCGATTTGTCCATCCGGTGGGCTCCCCCCATGTCTTTGTCTTGAACAAGCCCACACGCCTTGTTCTCGACTATCCCATCCCGGGAGGGGCCACAGGGATCTCCAAGCGCCCCGCTCTCCGGAAAACGTCGGCCCCCCACAAGCCGAACCGGATCATCATCCCGGGAAAAAAGCTGCCCTCCCCCTCTAACCCCGCCCCGGCCCCGGCCGCTTCTGTCGCCCCCGCGCCCGAAGTGCCGACCGCTGCTCCTTCTCTCCCGGGCGAGGGAGCCGGCTCTCCCCGGGCTCTCAACGCTCTCTTTTCAAGCCCGGTACACCGGTTCCGGGTCATTCTGGACGCCGGCCACGGCGGCAAGGACTGCGGAACGATGTCCGTCAGCGGGGTCTGCGAGAAGACCCTTGTCCTCGACATCGTAAAGCGGCTTACGGCCATTCTCTCACGGGACCACCGCTTTGCCGTCATCCTCACCCGCCGGAACGACCGCTTCATTCCCCTTCCCGAACGCACCCGGATCGCCAATGAAAACCGGGGAGACCTCTTTCTCTCGGTTCATGCCAATGCCGACCCCGACAGAAGCGTCCGCGGCATTGAAACATTCCTTCTGAACCTCCACTCCACCGATGCCCGGGCACAAAAGATCGCACAACGGGAAAACAGCGCCCTGGGGGTCTCCAAGGGCGACCTGTCGGCCATCCTCCTGACGCTCAAGATCAACCACAAGAAAAAGCGCTCCTGGGAGCTGGCCAATGTCGTGGACCGCAATCTCTCCGAAACCCTGCGCGCCGAATATCCTGTCCGGGACCTGGGAATCCGGCAAGCCCCCTTCTACGTGATCATGGGCACCACGATGCCGGCGGTTCTGGCCGAGGTCAACTTTCTCTCGAACAGTACCGATGCCGGCATGATGGATTCGGCGCGGTTCCGGGAGGAGACCGCCCGCGGCCTCTACCGGGGAATTGTTGCCTACTATCAAACGGTCCATCCGGAAGAACGCGCGCTCCGGGCCAGCGCCCATGTGGCAGGAGGAGGGTTCGCTCCTTGAGCGAGACCGACTCCGCGCACTCCGCCGAGGCCGCCCTGACCCGGGAGAAGAAGGCGCTCCGAAAAACCCTGCTCGCCAAACGGGACACCCTGCCCAAGGACCTTTGGAAGCGCTATTCCGAGCAGGCATCGGTGTACGCGCTTTCCCTCATGGAGACCCTGAGCTCCCGGGATAAACTATCCTCGGGCCCTCTCACCGTGACCGCCTTTCTCTCCTTCGGAAGCGAGATCGACACCCGTCCCCTGATCGGCTCCATTCTGGATGTGAAGCGGCCCCTTCGACTGCTCCTTCCCTCCCTAAGACAGTCGAAGACGATCGTCCTCCGCCCCTTCGACCGGGAGACCACTCTTCTTCCCGGACCCTTCGGAATCCTCGAGCCCGAAACGGCGCTCTCGGTCTCCCCGTCAGAGGTGGATATTTTCTTTTTGCCTGGCGTCGCCTTCGATCGGAGGGGCGGACGGCTGGGATATGGCAAGGGGTACTTCGACCGGCTGCTTGCTGGCCGGAACGCCCGAGGCACACGTGTCGGGCTGGCCTTTTCAGAGCAGATCGTCGAAAAGGTTCCCACAGGAGCCTATGATCGCCCGATGGACTATCTCGTCACGGAAAAAGGATGGGTGGCCTGTGGTTGACCGGGAGAAGATCGAAAAAGGATTCCGGATGGTTCTCGAAGGCCTCGGAGAGAATCTCTCCCGGCCCGGTCTTGCAGAGACACCCGCCCGCATCGCCACACTCTACGCCGACCTCTTCTCGGGCCTTTTCCAGAGCCCGGCAGAAACCCTCTCTCTGATCGAAGGAGAGAGCTTCGACGAGATGATCGTCCTCAAGCGCCTCCCCTTCTACTCGATGTGCGAGCACCACTTCCTTCCCTTTTTCGGCCATGCCAGCATCGCCTATATCCCCGACCACGGACGCATGACCGGACTTTCCGACCTCGGGCGGGTCGTCGAGACCTATGCCCGACGGGCCCAGATCCAGGAGAGAATGACCAGCCAGATCGCCGACTGCCTCATGGAGACATTGACCCCGCAGGGGGCCATGGTCATCCTTGAGGCCGAGCATCTCTGTCTCTCCATGAGGGGGCTCAAGAAGCCCGGCGTTCCGGTGGTGACCAGCGCCGTGCGGGGGATCTTCCTCAAAAACGCGAAAACCCGGCAGGAGCTCCTCTCCCTGATCCGCTCCTCCTGATCTCCCCCCCCCGACCTCCCGTCGCAAAAACTGCTCCCCTTTTTCAGGA